>NZ_JCAFUL010000003.1:0-384032 GCF_059371315.1 Stenotrophomonas sp. YJH_SMC_8
CGACGCCCGAAGCAGACCGATCCCCGCCTAAGGACAGTCGCGGCGTCCCTCCGGAGGCTGCCGGCCAGCGGCCGGCACTACCGTGCCCGCTTGCCGGAGAGATCCAAGCCTCCCCAGCAACACAGTTGCTACAGGGACGTATTTACGGCGTCTCCCGCAACCGGACCCACCCCGCCATCCCACGGATTGCCCGCTTTTGACGTTGACGTTGACGTTGATTCGGCAGGTGCAGGGCGCAGCCCTGCCGAACCCCCTTCAGCATCCATGTCCGAATGTGGCGAGTATCGCCGCCCTCGCAGGCCTAGACTGGCGCCATGGACACCGCCCTCGCCCTTGACACCGCCGCCTGCGACCGCGCCCGCCTGGCCCGCGACGCACGCTTCGACGGCGTGTTCTTCACCGCCGTGCGCAGCACCGGCATCTACTGCCGCCCTGTCTGCCCGGCGCCGCCGCCGAAACCACGCAACATCACCTACTACCCGACCGCCGCCGCGGCCGCTGCCGCCGGTTACCGCCCCTGCCTGCGCTGCCGCCCGGAACTGGCGCCACAGGCCCAGCAGGCCCTCGCCGGGCAGACCGTACAGCGCGCCTTGGCCATCATCCAGGGCGGCTTCCTGCAGGAGCAACCGGTAGCGGACCTGGCGCAGAAGATCGGACTCAGCGCGCGCCAGCTGCAGCGCCTGTTCGTCGAACATCTCGGCGCAACACCCGGGCAGATCCATGCCACCCACCGCCTGCTGCTGGCCAAGCAGCTGCTGACCGAAACCACGCTGCCGGTGACCGACGTCGCGCTGGCCGCCGGCTACAACAGCCTGCGTCGTTTCAATACCGCGTTCCTGCAGGGCTGTGGCATGGCGCCGACCGCGCTGCGCCGCCAGCATCAACCGTTGGCAGCCGATGATGGCGGCCTGGTGCTGCGCCTGGTGTATCGCCCGCCACTGGATTTCCCACGCATGCTGGCGTTCCTGCGCAAGCGCAGCCTGCCCGGCATCGAGCTGATCGGCGAAGACAGCTACCAGCGCGTGCTCGGCACACCCGAACGCCCCACGCTGCTGCGCGTCACCGCCGACCCGAAACGGCCGGAACTGCGCCTGCAGCTGGGTGCCGTCGATCCACGCCTGATCCCCGACATCGTGCGCCGGGTACGTCGCGTGTTCGACCTCGATGCCGATCTGCAGCAGGTCCACGCAGCCCTGGGCGAGGAACCGCTGCTGGCACGCGGCATTGCCGAACGCCCGGGCCTGCGCGTTCCGGGCGGCTGGGATGGCTTCGAGGTCGGCGTACGCGCCGTGCTCGGCCAGCAGGTCAGCGTCGCCGCCGCCACTACCTTTGCGCGGCGTCTGGTGGATGCGTACGGCGCGCATCTGCCGGGCATGCCGTCCGAGTTCGATCGCCAGTTCCCGGCGCCCGAGGTACTGGCCGAGGCGCCGCTGGAATCGATCGGCCTGCCGCGCAGCCGCGCCGCCACCGTGCGTGCGCTGGCCGCGGCGTGTGCCAGTGGCCAGCTCGACTTCGGACCCGGCCAGGCATTGGAGGAGTTCGTGGCCCGCTGCGTGGCATTGCCGGGCATCGGCCCATGGACCGCGCAGTACATCGCCCTGCGCGGGCTCGGCCAACCCGATGCCTTCCCCGCTGGCGACCTGGTACTGCAGCAGGTGCTTGGCCATGCGCAGGGCCAGCGCCTGAGCGAACGTGCGACCGAAGCCCGCTCGCAACCGTGGCGCCCGTGGCGCGCCTACGCCGTGCTGCACCTGTGGCACCTGTCCGGCACCTTCGTTGGAGAACCGACATGACCCTGTTGTTCGATCGTTTCGACAGCCCCATCGGCGTGCTGACCATCGCCGGTGACGAGCGTGGCCTGTCACATGTGCTGTTCCCGGAGAACCGCCATCCGGCACGCGGCCGCGACGACTGGCATTACGCGCCGGATGCTTTGCCGGAAGCACGCGACCAGCTGCTGCAGTTCCTGCACGGCGAGCGCAACCAGTTCGACCTGCAGCTTGCGCCACGTGGCACCCCGTTCCAGCTACGCGTGTGGCAGGCACTGGCACTGATCCCGTTCGGCCAGACCTGGAGTTACCTGCAGCTGGCGCAGCACCTGGGCCAACCCAGCGCGACCCGCGCAGTGGGCGCGGCCAACGGCCGCAATCCGCTGCCGATCATCCTGCCCTGCCATCGTGTGATCGGCAGCAACGGCGCGCTGACCGGTTTCGGCGGCGGACTGGAAACCAAGGCCGCGCTGTTGCGGCTGGAACAACGCCAGGCACCGCTGTTCGCCTGAGAGTTGCTGGCCGGGCGGCGCCCGGCACCCGCAGAAGCAACGGCAACGGCAACAGCAACGGCCGAAGCAACAGCAGGGTTCCGTGGGATGCCGTGGTGGGTCCGGTTGCGGGGGACGCCGTAAACCCTTCCATGGGGGCTTGGCCGCGGCTTGCTCGCGTGCGCTGTCCTGCGCACACGGCAAGACCGGGGTTGGGCCTCCTGCCCAACCCGCCCGAGGCATGCCTCGGGCCCATGCCGCGGACACCCCCGCAACCGGACCCACCACGCCTTCGACAGGTTCCTGCGATCTGTCGGAATGGCCTACCGCGCGGCGGCTGGTAGGTGTCGACCTGGGTCGACACGGTAGATCCACGCCATGCGTGGATGGAAGCGTCTGTAATCTACCTGGAGAAGAGCTCCCTTGTTGTTGAAGGGGGCGCGTGGATAAGGAAAAATGCGCGGACACGCTGCGCCCTTCGGTGCAGCGTGTCTTGGGCACGTCATTGCCGCCGCTTATGATGTTGGGATGACTTCCGTACGCCTGACCTGCGCGCTGGCGCTGCTGCTGCCATTGGCCGCCTGCACCACCACGCCCGCCCCTTCCGCCTCCGTTCCCGCCGCTGCTGCAACGGCCGCGCCGCCGAAGCTGCTGTTGATCTCCATCGACGGCCTGCGCGCCGATGCGCTGGACCGCGGGCTTACCCCGAACCTGCAGCGACTGATCGACGGCGGCGTCCGCGCGCGCTGGATGACGCCTTCGTACCCCTCGCTGACCTTCCCCAACCACTACACCATCGTCACTGGCCTGCGCCCGGACCACCACGGCATCGTCAACAACAGCATGGACGATGCAGCACTGGGACGTTTCGAACTGAGCAACCGCGAGGCGGTCACCACCAGTGGCTGGTGGGGCGGTGAACCGATCTGGGTCGGCGCAGAGAACGTCGGCGTGCGCACCGCCACCACCTCGTGGCCGGGCAGCGAGTCGGAAATCCGCGGCGTGCGCCCTAGCCAGTGGCGCGTCTATGACGGGCAGGAGCCGCTGGAGCAGCGCGCCGGTATCGTCCTCGACTGGCTGGCGCAGACCGACGCCGATGCGCCGCGACTGACCACGCTGTACATGGAACACGTGGACAAGGCCGGCCATCACTACGGCCCGGATTCGAAGCAGTACGCCGACGCCATCGTGCGTGCCGACCAGATCATCGGGCAGGTACTGGACGGCCTGCGGCAGCGTGGGCTGGCATCCACCACCAATGTGATCGTGGTGTCTGACCACGGCATGGCCAGCGTGGCCGATGGCCACGTGATCGCGACCGAATCGATGGTCGATCCGGCCATCGCGCGCAATGTCAGCCAGGGCCAATCTGTAGGGTTCGCCCCTCTGCCCGGCCGTGAAACGGATGCCGAGCGCGCGCTGCTTGGCCGCCATGCGCATTACGAATGCTGGAAGAAGGAAAACCTGCCACCGCGCTGGCATTACGGTACGCACCCGCGGGTTCCGGACATCGTCTGCGCCATGGATGAAGGCTGGGATGCGCTGCACCGCGAAAAGATCGCCAAGCGCGCCAAGCAGGACCGGGGTTCGCACGGCTACGACAACGCGCTGCCGTCGATGCGTGCGGTGTTCGTGGCCGGTGGCCCATCGTTCCGCCAGGGCCTGGTGATCGACGGTTTCGACAACGTCGATGTCTACCCGCTGCTGGCCCACCTGCTGCAGGTACCGGCAGCACCGAACGACGGCAATCCGGAAACGCTGAAGCAGACCCTGCGTTGATCGAATGTCTCCGCCGGGCATGGCCCGGCGCTACCACGCCAGTGTGGGTAGCGCCGGGCCATGCCCGGCGAACGCGGTGGCCCGGACGGCACGCATAAAAAAAACGCGGCGCCAGGCGCCGCGTTTTTCCTTGAACCGGTCGTTCGGCCGGATCAGGCCTTGGCGACGGCCTTCTTCGCCACAGCCTTCTTCGCCGGAGCCTTGGCCACGGTCTTCTTGGCAACCGGAGCGGCGGCGCCTACGGCGACCTTGCTCGCGGTGTGCGAACGGGCGTTGCCGTAGCTGGCGTTGTAGCGCTTGCCCTTGGCGGTCTTGCGGTCACCCTTACCCATGTCTTCAACTCCTCAAATGTGAAATCTGGTTACCCCGTACTGACACGGGTTCGGCGGGGCCGCCTTGTTGGGCGCCCCCGCGCACGATCGAAAATCCTATCACGGAGCGCCTAGTGCGCGCAGCTGGCGTCGTGCACGTGACCGTGGTTGAGGCGCAGGTTGACCAGATGGGCAACGCCAACCAACAGGCCGCCGACGGTCATCACCACCGCATGCGGCACCGCATTGTGATGCAGCGGGTCGTACAGCACGCCCGCCCACAGAGCGACCAGGCCGGGAATCAGGAAGCCCAGCGCGCGCAGCGCACCATGGCGGCGGTAGCCCCAGACCAGGCTGAACAGACCCAGCAGGGTCACGAACACCACCAGTGCCTGCTCCACGCCGTCGCTCAGCCAGAACGACAGGCCCAGCGACGGCGCCGCCGCCAGCAGCACGGGGATCACCGCGCAGTGCACCGCGCACAGCATCGAACCAGTGGCGCCGAAACGGTCGAGCAGGTGGCGCAGGCGTGAGGACAGGGACATGACTTCCAGCAGGGTCGGCGAATCGTTATGGAATAATATAACATTCATTCCCGACCCGCACTGCTTCCCTCCCCCTGTCCCGCTGACGGGATTCGTGCGCCCAGCGATTGATATACAGTAACAAAGGACTTCTTCATGCCCGCCCACACCCCGCGGCTCAAGCCGCATTCCCTGGCCCTGGCTCTGGCCACCCTGCTGCCGTCCATTGCCTTTGCAGCCGGCCAAGACACCTCCCATCGTGACCGCCACCTGACTGAACTGTCGTCCGTGCAGGTCACCGCGTCGCCGCTGCAGGGCGATGCCGAATCGTTGGCGCGCCCGGTTGACGTGCTGGCTGGCGAGCGCCTGGACGAGCAGAAGGCCGGTACCCTCGGCGACACCGTGGCCAAGCTGCCGGGCGTGCAGAGCACCTTCTTCGGCCCCGGCGTCGGTCGGCCGATCATCCGCGGCCAGGAAGGCCCGCGCGTTGCCGTGCTGTCCAACGGCATGGGCAACATGGATGCATCCACCGTCAGTGCGGACCATGCCACCAGCATCGAGCCGTTCCTGGCTGACCAGATCGAAGTGCTGAAGGGGCCGGCCACGCTGCTGTTCGGCAGCGGCGCCATTGGTGGTGCGGTCAATGTGGTCGACGGCCGCATCGCGCGCGAGCTGCCGGAGCGACCGCTCAGCGGTCGTGCCGAACTGCGCGGCAATTCGGTGAACAACGAGCGCAGCGGCATGTTCCGCCTCGATGGCGTCAGCGGCAATGTCGTGCTTCATGTGGACGGCCTGGTGCGCAATGGCGACGACTACCGCATTCCCGGCTATGCGGTGATCGACAGCCTGGAAGACCACCACGACGACCACGACCATGACCACGCAGGCGAGGAAGGCGAAGAGCCGCGCCGCGGCCGCCTCGACAACAGCTCCATCCGCACCCGCGCCGGCGGCGTCGGCGCGACCTGGCTGGGCGAAGGCGGCTACTTCGGCGTGTCGGCCAGCACCTACCGCACCAATTACGGCATTCCCAACGGCGCGCACGTGCACGCCGATGGCGACGATCACGGCCATGACCACGGCCACGACCATGGCGACGAAGAGGAAGGCGGCGACGAGCATGACGTGCGCATCGACATGGTGCAGAACCGCTTCGAGACCAAGGCCGGCATCTACAACCCGGTCTCGTTCCTGAAGAACATCAACGCACGCGTGGCCTACACCGACTACGAGCACGTGGAGCTGGAGGCCGGCACGCCGTCGACCCGCTTCACCAACCGTGGCATCGAAGCACGCCTGGAGGCCGTACAGCAACAGATCGGTGGCTGGGACGGTGCCTTCGGCCTGCAGTTCGGCAACAGTGATTTCGGCGCCAAGGGCGAAGAGGCGTTCGTTCCGGATACCGGCACGAAGAACATCGGCCTGTTCGTACTGCAGGAAAAGCAGTTCGGCCCGTTCAAGCTGGAACTGGGCGGCCGCCACGACCAGGTCAAGCTGGACCCGACCGGTGACTACCGTCGCCGCACCTTCGGCGCCACCAACCTGTCGGCTGCCGGCATCTGGAAGCTCAACGACGCAGTCGACCTGCGCATCGGCGTGGACAGCTCCGAGCGTGCACCGACCAATGAAGAGCTGTACGCTGCCGGTGCGCACATTGCTACCCGTTCGCTGGAAATCGGCGACGGCAACCTCAAGACCGAGCGCGGCCAGCGCGTGGAACTGGGCATCCACACCCACAGCGAGCGCCTGGACTTCTCGGCGTCGGTCTACCAGACCAGGTTCAAGGACTTCATCTACCTGGCCGACACCGGGGTGACCGAGAGCCTGCCGGTCCGCGCCTGGACCCAGCAGGATGCGGTGTTCCGCGGCGCCGAGGCCGAAGCGCTGGTGCACCTGTTCGAGGGTGGCGCCGGTGACTGGGACCTGCGCCTGTTCGGTGACTACGTGAAGGCCAAGCTGGATGGCAGCGGCAGCCGCAATCTCGACATCGCCGTGCCGCACGGCGACCACAGCCACAATTACTCGGTGGAACTGGCCAATACCGGCTACCTGCCGCGCATCGCACCGGCCCGCGTCGGCGCCGACCTGCGCTGGTCGAAGGATGGCTGGCGCGCATCGGTCGGTGCGGTGCGCTACAGCCGCCAGAAGGACGTGGCGCAGAACGAGGAGCCGAGCAACGGCTACACTCTGGTCGATGCGCACCTGGCCTACCGTTGGGACCGCAACGCCAGCAACAGCTACGAGGTCTTCCTGGATGGCAGCAACCTGACCAACCGCGAAGTGCGTCCGCATACGTCGCTGCTGCGTGACTACTCGCCGCTGCCGGGCCGTGGTGTCGCATTCGGCATCCGCGCGTTCTTCTGATCGCGTAACCGGGGGGCGGATCCCTTTCCGACGGAAAGGGCTCTGCCCCCAGAGCAACAGCATCCACGCGTGGCGTGGATCTACCGACCGGCAGGGGTCGGATCCCACGGGGGCCTTAGGGTCCCCGTTCTCGTTGGGGCCGATACCATCACGCATTCGTCACAAAGATGTGCGTACGACAACAAGCGGACAATCCCGTCACTCAATGTCTCGCCAACCGGACACTAATGTCCGAAAATATACCCATGACCGCCCAACGTGCCGATGCCGCTGCCCGCCGCGCCCTCATCCTCGACGCCGCCGATCATGTCTTCGGCCAACACGGTGTCACCGCCCCGCTGGACCTGGTGGTTGAACGCGCCCAGGTGGGCCGCGCCACCCTGTACCGCAACTTCCCCGACCGCACCGCGCTGATCCAGGCGCTGCTGCAACGTACGGTCGACCGCATCCGGCGCCAGGTCGAACAGCTCGGCGACCGCGACGATGCCCTGTTCGAGGTGTTCGAGGGCATGGCCCAGCGCATCATCGATTCACCGGCGCTGGCCGATTACTGGCGCGCCGTCGATTCGGATGTGCCAGCCATGCGCACCGCGCGCGAAACCGTGCGCGACCTGCTGGAGGTGCCGATCGCCCGCGCCAAGGCAGCCGGCCTGTGCCGGGCCGATCTGGAAAAGACGGATATTTCACTGATCTCGGGCATGCTGGGGGCTGCCCTGCGCGGCAAAACCCGCGACGAGCGTGCCCAGTTGGCCGGGCGTGCCCTGCAGCTGCTGCGCGGGGGTCTCCAGGGAGCAGCCAGCGAGGCCCGCTGATGGTCCAGCCGTATCTGAAGCCGGTTCCGGATTGGGAGGAGCACGAGAAGCCGACCATGCCCGGTTCGGCATCGATGCCCTGGCATCCGCCGTATCGGCGCGTGGCCTATGCACTGGTGTCGCTGCTGGTGGCGATCACCGGCGGCCTCGGCAATGCGCTGGTGACTGCCAACCTGCCGTTCCTGCAGGGCCAGCTGGCGCTGACCCCGACCCAGGGCAGCTGGCTGGTGGCGGCCTATGCCATGGTCAATGTCACGGCCAACCTGCTGGCCTTCAAGTTCCGCCAGCAGTACGGCATCCGCCTGTTCGCCGAGATCGGGCTGGGCCTGTATGCAGCGTTGGCAGTGCTGCATTTGTTCGTCGGCAGTTTCGAGACCACGATGCTGACCCGTGCCGCCAGCGGCTTCGCCGGCGCGGCCTGTTCGACCCTGGGCACGCTGTACATGCTGCAGGCGCTGCCGCGGCGGTTCACCGGCAATCTGCTGGTGGTCGGGGTAGGCCTTTCGCAGCTGGCGGTGCCGATCGCCTGGATCGTTTCGCCAGGCCTGGTCGATACCGGCCAGTGGCACCAGCTGTATTCCTTCGAAGCCGGCCTGGCGCTGTGTGCGTTTGCCGCCGTGGTGGTGCTGAAGCTGCCGCCCGGCATCCAGATCAAGGCCTTCGAACCGCTGGACTTCCTCACCTTCGCGTTGCTGGCACCGGCGGTCGCGCTGCTGGTGATCGTGCTGGCGCAGGGCTACACGCGCTGGTGGCTCAACACGCCGTGGCTGGGCTGGGCATTGGTTGCCTCGATCGCGCTGTCCACTACCGCCTTCATCATCGAGCACTACCGGCGCAACCCGCTGCTGCAGACACGCTGGCTGGCCAGCCTGCCGGTGCTGCATTTCATCATCGGTGCCTTCCTGATCCGCTTCCTGACCACCGAGCAGTCCTACGGCGTGGTCAACCTGATGCGCACGCTCGGCATGGGCCCTGATCAGTTGCGGCCGCTGTTCGTGGTGATTCTTGCCGGCGTGATCACCGGTATCGCCGGCACTGCACTGACCTTCGGGCCCAAACGGCTGATCCCGCAGCTGCTGATGGCGATCCTGCTGCTCGGTGCCGCCGCGTTCTTCGACCAGCACCGCACCAGCATGGACCGCCCGCACGACTTCTATGTCAGCCAGTTCCTGGCCTCGGTCGGCGCCGGCATGTTCATGGGCCCGCTGATCATGCTTGGCATCACCGCCGCCCTCAAACAGGGCGCGGACCACATCATCACCTTCCTGGTGACGCTGTCGATCACGCAGACCCTGGGGGGCCTGGCCGGATCGGCGGTGCTGGGCACCTTCCAGCTGCATCGCGAACAGCTGTATTCCAGCGCGCTGACCAGCCAGCTCGACCCGGCCGATCCGGTGGTGGCGCAGCGCCTGCGTATCCAGCAGCAGCTGTATGCTGCCCAGATCACCGATCCGGTGCTGCGCAGTGCGCAGGGCAGCGCGCAGCTGGCGCAGACGACGCGCCGCGAAGCCAACGTGCGCGGCTTCAATGATGTGTTCACGCTGAGTGGCTGGCTGGCCATCGGCTTCCTGTGCTGGTTGCTGCTGCTCTCGCTGCGCACCGCCGTGCTCAAGCAATGGCGCAAGCGCCATCCCATCTCCCCTGCTGCGGCCACGCCGGCCGCATCCTGTTGAGTCCGTCCTCATGCCTCCCATCCCGCCCCGCCCTGACGATACCGACGCCGACAACGTCACCCCACCGCCACCGACCGATGCGGCGCCAGCGCCCACGCCGGCTGCACCGGCAGCCGCACCGAAGTACCTCAAGCCCAGCGCGCGCAGTGTGGTGGTGATGGTGGTGGTGGCACTGCTGGGCATCGCGCTGATCCTGCGTGCCTGGCACCTGTGGCCCTTCACCAGCAGCGTGATGGTGACTGACAACGCCTATGTGCGCGGACAGATCACGGTGATGGCACCGCAGGTGAACGGCTACGTGACCGAGGTGCTGGTGAAAGACTTCCAGCACGTGAAGGAGGGCGCGCCGCTGCTGCGCATCGATGACCGTATCTACGCACAGCGTGTCGCGCAGGCGCAGGCAACGCTGGACAGCGCGCGCGCGGCGCTGGCCAACTCCGACCAGTCGCAGGCCCAGAACCGCGCACAGATCGCCTCCGCGCATGCCACGCTGTCGGCCGGCCAGGCCGAACTGCAGCGTTCGCGCAATGAATTGAAACGCTACGAGGAACTGGCTGCGCAGCAGCTGGTGTCCGTCAACGACCGCGACAAGTTCCGCACCACCCAGGCCTCGGCGCAGGCCAGCGTGCAGCAGTCGCAGGCGCAGATCCGCATTGCCGAGGAAACCCTGGTTTCGACCCAGGTCGCGCGCAAGAGCCTGGAGGCGCAGGTGGAGAGTGCGCAGGCACAGCTGGAACTGGCGCGCATCGATCTGGCCAACACCGTGATCCATGCGCCGCGCGACGGCCAGATCAGCGAGGCCAGCGTGCGCGTTGGCCAGTACGTCGCGGCCGGTTCGCAGCTGCTGTTCCTGGTGCCTGACACGCTGTGGGTGGTGGCCAACTACAAGGAAGGCCAGACCTGGGGAATGGCGATCGGCCAGCCGGCCTCGTTCTCGGTGGACGCGTTCCAGGGCCAGGTGCTGCGGGGCCGCGTGCAGGAGATCGCGCCGGCTACCGGGTCGGAATTCAGCGTGCTGCGCCCCGACAATGCCAGCGGCAACTTCACCAAAGTGGTGCAGCGGCTGCCGGTGCGGATATCGATCAATGAAGGCCAGAAGCTGGCAGCAGAGTTGCGGCCCGGCATGTCGGTGATCGTGCGGGTGGATACCGCAAGCAAGCCGATGGACTAGCCTGCGGCCTGGTGGATTCGGCTGGTGGACTCGGCTGGGTAGAGTCGACTGTTAGTCGACTGCTCTTCCATGGGCCCCATGAACACCCCGCGCTGCGCGCGGTAGTCGACTAACAGTCGACTCTACCCAGTCGACTCTACCCAGTCGGCTCTACCCCGCGCCCTCGCGCTCAGCCCGCGCAGCGCGCGCAGAGGCCGTGCACTTCCAGGGTCTGTGCCTGCGGCTGGAAGCCCAGCTCCTTGGCACGCTTTTCCAGCTGGGTGACGATCTCGCGGTCTTCCAGCTCCACCGCACTGTGGCAGCTGTTGCAGATCAGGAACGGCACCGAATGCGCGGCGCTGCTGGGATGGTGGCAGGCCACGAACGCATTCACCGATTCCAGCTTGTGCACGAAGCCGTTGGCCATCAGGAAGTCCAGCGCGCGGTACACGGTGGGCGGGGCGTCAGCGCCCACGCCCTTGCCGTTGCGTACCCATTCCAGCAGCTCGTAGGCCTTGACCGGCTTGCCGGCCTCGGCGATCAGCTTCAGCACATTGGCGCGGATCGGGGTCAGGCGCAGCCCGCGTTCGCGCGAGACGCGCTCGACCACCGCCACGAAATCCGATGCGTCATGGACGTGGTGGTGCGGGGCCGTACAGGCAGTGGCGGTCTTGGCGGGCATGCGTGTTCTCCGGTTCGGGCCTGGCAAGGATGCCTCAGGCCGTTGCTACCTTGGTGATGGCCACATCAATGCGTTTCAAGGCCTGCTCGCGGCCGGCCAGGTACACGGTATGGGAAATGTCAGGGCTGACCTGGGTGCCGGTGATGGCCACGCGCAGCGGCTGGGCGACCTTGCCCATGCCGATCTCCAGCGCGGCGGCGGCGTCGTGCAGGGCCACGCCCACCGACTCGGCGGTCCATTCCGGCAGGGCTGCCAGCAGTTCGCGGGCCTTGCCCAGCGCCACCTCGGCACCGGCCTTGAAGTGCTTGGCCACGGCGGCTTCGTCGTACTCGGTCAGCGGCTGGTACCAGACCACGGCCTTTTCGGCCATTTCCTTCAGGGTCTGCACGCGCTCACGCAGGGCGATCACCACGTCCTCCGGGGCCGGGCCGGCGGCCACGTCCAGGCCCAGCTTCTGCAGCTGGTAGACCAGATGCGGCACGATGGCGCCCACATCCTCGGTCTTCAGGAAGTGCTGGTTGACCCAGCCCAGCTTGGCCATGTCCAGCCGCGAGGCCTTCGAATTGCAGTCCTTCACGTCGAACAGGTCGATCAGTTCCTGGCGGCTGAACAGCTCCTGGTCACCGTGCGACCAGCCCAGGCGGGCCAGGTAGCTCAGCAGCGCGTCGGGCAGGTAGCCGGCGTCCTTGTACTGCATCACGTCGGCCGCGCCGGTGCGCTTGGACAGCTTGGCGCCCTGCTCGTCCAGGATCATCGGCATGTGACCGAACTTCGGCACCGGGGCGCCGATGCCTTCGTACAGGTTGATCTGGCGCGGGGTGTTGTTGATGTGGTCGTCACCGCGGATGACCTCGGTGATGCCCATGTCCCAATCGTCCACCACCACCGCAAAGTTGTAGGTGGGGTAGCCGTCCGGACGGAAGATGACCATGTCATCCAGCTCGCTGTTGGCGATCTCGATGCGGCCCTTGATCAGGTCGTCGAACACCACCGTACCTTCCAGCGGGTTCTTGAAGCGGATGACGCGGTTCGGGTCGTCCTTGCGCGGCAGGCCCAGCTCGCGCGCAGCCCCGTTGTAGCGCGGCTTCTCCTGCTTGGCCATCGCGGCCTCGCGCATCGCGTCCAGCTCTTCGCGGGTCTCGTAGGCGTAGTACGCCTTGCCATCGGCCACCAGCTGCTCGGCCACTTCCAGGTAGCGGGCCACGCGGTCGGTCTGGTAGATCGGGCCCTCGTCGTAATCCAGGCCCAGCCACTCCATCGCCTCCAGGATGGCGTCGATCGCCCCCTGGGTGCTGCGTTCACGGTCGGTATCCTCGATGCGCAGCACGAACTCGCCGCCACGGTGGCGGGCCTCCAGCCAGCAGTACAGCGCAGTGCGGGCACCACCAATGTGCAGGTAGCCGGTGGGACTGGGGGCGAAGCGGGTGCGGCAGGTCATGGACGGCTCGAGGAACGGGAATTCCCCGATTTTACCAGCCCTCCGCCCCCGACGGAAAAAGGGGACGGAGGGGATTAAGTCGCGATTGCCCAGCCTCTGGGCGCTGCAACCGGGAAACGGAGGGGAGAAACGACTTAATCCCCTCCGTCCCCTTTTACGGTTCCTGCTTGCGCGGGAAGGACTGCTCGCGCATCGCGGCGTTGTAGGCGAACGAGGCGACGATGGCGGCGGCCTGCTTCAGGTCTTCCGGTTCGGCATGGTCCCAGGTGTCCAGGTGGCTGTGGTGGACATTGGTGAAGTAGTCCAGCCGGTCCTGGATGAACTGGAAGCCCGGCAGGCCGATGCGGTCGAAGCTGATGTGGTCGGTGCTGCCGGTGTTGCGGGTGGCCACGGTGGTGGCGCCCACGTCATGGAACGGCGCCAGCCACGCTTCGAAGATCGGCATCGCCGCCAGGTTTTCCTGCGCGTAGATGCCACGGAAGCGGCCGGAGCCGTTGTCCATGTTGAAGTAGACCTGGAACTTGCTGTAGTCGCGGGTCTTCTGCAGTGCACCGGTCGGCTCGCGCAGCGACGCCGGCAGCGCCTTCTGCGCCGGGTCGGTCGGTTCCGGGAACTGGCCGAAGTGCTTGGCCACGTAGGCCTGCGAGCCGATCAGGCCCTGCTCTTCACCGCTCCACAGCGCCACGCGGATGGTACGCCTGGGCTTGGCGCCGGTGGCCTTGAGGATGCGCATCGCTTCCATCATCACCGCCACGCCGGCGGCATTGTCGGCCGCACCGGTACCGCTGTGCCAGGAATCCAGGTGCGCGCCGATCATCACCACTTCATCCGGCTTGCTGCTGCCGCGGATCTCGGCCAGCGTGTTGTAGCCCGGCTGGTTGGCCTCGTCGGTGAAACGTGCGGCCACATCCACGCGCAGGCGTACCGTCTGCTTGGCCTCCAGCGCGCGCACCAACGGATTGAAGTGTTCGCTGATCATCGCCAGCTCGGGGATGCCCACCGACTCGCCGGCTTTGCGCGAACCACCACCGGCAACCCGGATGATGCCGTTGTCCCAGCTGCTGATGCTGATCGAGGCCAGTGCGCCCTCTTCGACGAAGAACGCATTGACCTTGGCCGCCAGCTGCTGGCGCTCCTGGTACTCCTTGACCCGTTTGGCGCGCTCGGCGGTAGCGTCCTTGTCCTTGGGCAGGGTGAACTCCTGCAGGCCCTCGAGCGAGGTCGCGTCGTGGCGGTGCGAATCGGGCTCGGTGCCACGCTTGTATTCGCGTGCCTCGCCCAGCAGCAGGATCCTGCCGCGCAGCTTGCCACGGTACTTCTCGATGTCTTCGGGCTTCTTGATCTCGACCTGCACCAGCTCGCCTTCGACCGGCCCCTTCGTACCGGGGGTCCAAGCCTTCGGCAGCGCATGCAGCGGCTGCACGCGGTCACCCAGCATTTCCACGCTGGCCGAGGTGAACTCCCAGCCACGGCCGAAGTCATCGAAGGCTTCGTCGTGGACGTTGTCCAGCTTCCATTCGTTGAACTTGCCGCGGGTCCAGGCGTTGGCGCGGCCCATCGCCGGCGAGTTGGTCAGGCGCGGGCCGATGCGCTCGGTGAGATAACTGAAGGTGTCCATCACCTGCGAACGGTGGAAGGCCTCCTGGCGGATGCGGCTGACCATGTCCAGGTCCACCGTTTCGCGCTGCTGCGCCCCTGCATTGCCACCCATCACCAGCGCTGCGGCCAGCACGCCCCACTTCAACACATCGCACCCCTGCCTTTCGGCTCGATCATCAACCCATCGAGTCTAGCCAGCAGGGGCGCGGCGATACCGTCCCATCGGTCATGGGGCAGGAGCGTGCGAACCAAGGTTCGCACCCACAGGTGACCGGTCGGTTCGCACCCACCAAAGGGCTGGGGTTCCCACCTGTAGATCCACGCCATGCGTGGATGAACAGCCGAATCACCCACTCCATCCCAACCACAACTGCGCCCGCTCCGGCAGCAACAGCAACCAGTGCCGCCGATCAATGCTGCTGCAGCCATACACCGCCGCATGTGCCGGCCAGTCATCCGGCAGGCCGCCGATGCCGATCTCGGCCAGCGCCTCCGGCCCGGCCCTCCATGGCCGGTAGCGCGGCACCTTGCCCGCCAGTGCGCCGCGTCCCTGCCGCGCACCCTGCAGCCATGCCAGCCCCTGCCCCTGCAATCCCTCGCAGGTCTCCGCGGCCAGCTGGAAGCGGACCAGGCCGGGGGCGATCCGTGCGCCCGGCAGGGCCGCCAGCACGCCATGTGCCTGCAGCAGTGCATCCACTTCCAGCAGGGCCGGAATGCCCTGCCGTGCCCGTTGCCGCAATCCCTGGCGCCAGCCCATGGCGTGCTCCTTACTTCAGTTCCGCGCCAAGCGCGTACCAATCGACCCGGCGGGTCACCCACATCGCCAGCGCCAGGATCACGAACAGCAGCAGCGAACCCATCAGCAAGGCGTTGTTTTCCGAGACCAGCAGGCCGTACAGCGCGCCGTACAGCACGGTCAACAGCGCGGCGAAGCCGAGGCCGCGCTTCCAGTGGCCCAGCACGTTGGCCAGGTACACCGCCTGCAGGCCGATGCACGCCACCGCTGACACCAGGTAGGCCTTCCAGAACGCGATGTGCTCGGACAGGCTGATCAGCAGCAGGAAGAAGATCGCCAGTGCCAGGCCGACCATCAGGTACTGCAACGGGTGGATGCGCAGGGACTTGATCAGCTCGAACAGGATGAAGCCGACGAAGGTGAGCAGCACGAACAGCACGCCATACTTGGAAGCGCGGTCGGCCTGGGTGTAGGTGTCGACCGGATCGACCAGCGACACCGTCACCGCCTGCGAATCGATGGCCCCCTCACTGCGCAGCTGACGCTGGGCATCGGACGCCAGCGAAGACACCGCCCAGCGCGCATCGAAGCCCTGCGCATCAACGCGGCGCTCATTCGGTAGGAAGGCGCCGCTGAACGACGGATGCGGCCAGCTGGAACGCAGTGCGATGTGGGTATCATCGCCCACCGGCACCACCGACAGCATGCGGCTTCCGTCCAGGCGCAGCTCCAGCTCCACGGTGCTGGCGGCCAGCGTGCCGCCATGGTCTTCGGCGAATCCGGCGACCGGTGCATGCAGGCCGCGGCCGACTTCGCTGGCTGAGCCGACGCCGGGCAGCAGGCGCAGCTGCTTGCCATCCACGCGCAGATTCGGCGTACCGACCAGGCCACGAACGTCGGAAACCCCCACCGCCACATACGGCTGACCGTAGCTGCGGCCCGCCTTCACCGGATAGTCGTCCTCGGCGAAGGTTGCCTTCATCTGGCCGTTCCAGCTGTACACCGGCACCTTGAACAGGCCGACCTCACGCTGGCTCGGCAGCATTTCACCGCCGACCTCCAGCGACGCCGGCATCTGCAGCCAGTGCCCTTCGGTGACCTGTACCTCGGTCTTCTTGACGCCCAGCGGGTCGACCAGCTCAACCTGCTTGCGCTCCACCCACGGCACCACCCGCACCGGGCCGACCAGCTGCTGTGCACCGGCGCGGCTGTCGGCCACCCGCGCGAAGGCCTCGTCGCGGTACGCACTGCGTTCGTTGATGACACCGCGGATCATCGTCAGCGGAACCAGCAGCAGCAGGATCAGCCCGCCGACAATGGCGAACCGCAGCAGCATCTTCAGGGATTTCATGGTCCATCCTCGTTGGAGAGGGCTGCAGGATGGACCGCTGCAGTGAGCAGGGTTTGTGGCGAATTTGAAGCGAATGTGAAGTCAGCGGCGGGGACGCTGGCCCGGTGTACCCAGCGGCAACCACAGGCTGGCCACGGTACCGCCGCCGTCGCGGGCATCGACGCTGGCGCGGCCATCATGCAGGCGCGCGACCTCCTGCACGAACGGCAGGCCCAGGCCGGAACTGCGCCGTCCGCTGCCGGGGCGGGCCAGCGAATAGAAGCGTTCGAACACCCGTTCGCGTGCATAGTCGGGAATGCCGGCACCACGATCGGCCACCTGCAGGCGCACGCCCTGCCCGTCCGCCTCGGCCTGCAACGCGATCTCCGCGCCGGCCGGAGAGAACGCAATCGCGTTGTCGATCAGGTTGTGCAGTGCCTGCCGCAGCAGGTAGCCGTCGCCCTGCACCTGCAGGTCGGGCACGCTGCCGATGCGGACCTGCACGCCCGCCGCCTGCGCGCGCACCTGCGCGGCCGCGGCGGCATCGGCCAACAAGGTTGGCAGCGCGATTGGATCGCGGGTCTGCAGCCAGCCATGCTGTTCCACTTCGGCCAGCGCCAGCAGTTTGTCGATGGTCTCGGTCAACCGCTCCTGCTGATCGACGATGCTGCGCGCGAAATGCATGCGATCGGCTTCCGGCAGCGGCTCCTGCAGCAGCTCGGCCGCACCGCGGATCGCCGCCAATGGACTCTTCATTTCATGCGTCAGCGACTGCACGTACTGCTCGACGTAAGCCTTGCCCTCCAGCTTGCGGCGCATGGTTTCCAGCGCCTGACCCAGATCGCCGATCTCGTCGCGGCGGCGGCGCGGCGGTGGCACCGGTTCGCCGGCGCTGACCGCCCGCGCATAGCGGCTGAGCTGGCCCAGGCCAGTGGTAAGCCACATCGTCACCAGCACGCCGACCAGCGCCGACAAGCCGATCAGCCAGGCACCGCGCTCGATGATGGCGCGCTGGCTGGCCGCGATGAACGGATCGATGCTGCGGTTGGGCTGGGCCAGGCTGAGCACGCCGATCAGGGTGTGCCCATCGGCCGGGTCGTACACCGGCGCCGCCACGTGCATCACTGTATCGCCTTCCTCACCCGGTGTTTCCGGGCTGGAGCGGGCGCCATACTCGCCGCGCAGCGTGCGGTACACATCATTCCAGCGCGAGTTGTCGCGCCCCAGGTCGCGGCCCAGCGAGTCGTAGATGACGATGCCCTTGGCATCGGTGATGGTCACCCGGTAATCCAGCGAGCGCTTCGGGAAGCGCCAGACCATCGCCTTCAGGTCACGCTGCCGTGCCTTGGCGAGGTTGCGGGTGAAGCTGCCGCTGCGGATGGTGCCGGCCTTGACGTCGGCGGCGGCCATTTCGGCCAGCACGTTGGCCGCATCGACCAGGGTCGATTCCATCGCCTGGCGCACACCGGGCTTCACCTCGTTGACGAACACCCGCATCACGAAGAAGGCGGCGATGCCGGTGATCAGGAAGAAGCCCAGGAACAGCTTCAGTACCAGGCGCATCGGCTAGACCTCCAGCGCGTAGCCAAGGCCACGGTGGGTACGGATCGGATCATCGCTGGCGCCGGCCGCACGCAGCTTGGCGCGCAGCGTCTTTACATGCGTATCAACGGTCCGGTCAGCACTGTCGGCGCTGCTGTCCCAGCCACGGTCCATCAGCTGGGCACGGCTGAGAATGGCGCCGGGGCGCTGCAGCAGCGCCTCCAGCAGCGCGTACTCGTAACGGGTCAGGTCCAGTGCCTGGCCATGGAAGCGGATACGCCGGCCTTCACGGTCGATGGCGAAGGCGCCATGTTCCTGCCAGCCCGCATCGGCGCCGGATGCTGCCACGACCGGTGCCGCGCGGCGCAGGCGCGCACGCACCCGCGCCACCAGTTCGCGCGGCGAGAACGGCTTGGTCATGTAATCGTCGGCGCCCAGCTCCAGGCCGAGCACGCGATCCACTTCATCGTTGCGGGCGGTCAGGAAGATCACCGGCAGCTGGGCCGCCGGTCCGGGCTGCGCTCGCAGCCGCCGGCACACCTCGAAGCCGCCCAGGTCGGGCAGGCCCACGTCCAGCACTACCACATCGATATCCCCGGCCTGCAGCCGCTGCAGGGCCTCGCCGCCCAGCAGGCAGTGGCTGGCGGCATAGCCCTCGCTGCGCAGCGCATAGAGCACGGTTTCGGCGATGGCGGCTTCGTCCTCGACTACCAGGACATGGGCAACGGGAGCTGTCATGGCGCGCAGCATAGCCGCTGCGGCCGCCGCCCCGTACACTGCCGCCCATGAACTATCGCCATGCCTTCCATGCCGGCAACCACGCCGATGTGCTCAAGCACATCGTGCAGCTGGCCCTGATCGACAGCTTCAAGCGCAAGGACAGCCCGTTCTTCGTGCTCGACACCCACGGCGGTGCCGGCCGCTACCTGCTGGCCAGCGAAGAGAGCCGCAAGACCCTCGAGGCCGAATCCGGGATCATGCGGCTGATGGCCCAGCCCAAGCTGCCGGAGGTGGTCGAGCGCTACCTGAAGGCGGTACAGGCCGACAACCCGGTGGGCGCGCTGACCAATTATCCGGGCTCGCCGCTGTTGAGCGCGCAGGCCATGCGCTCCCAGGACCGCATGGCGGTGTGCGAGCTGCAGGAAGCCGAAACGGCCACGCTGAAGGCGCTGTTCGCGCATGACAGCCGGGTCGGAGTGCATCCGGGCGATGGCTACGCGTTGCTGCGTTCGCTGCTGCCGCCGAAGTTCAACGGCAGCAAGATCGGCCGCGGCCTGGTGCTGATCGACCCGCCCTACGAGGCGCAGGACGCCGAGTACCAGTCCGTCCTGGCCGCTCTGGCCGAGACCCTGGCACGCTGGCCGCAGGCCACCTGCGCGGTCTGGTTCCCGATCAAGCAGCGCCGCACCATCCTGCATTTCCTGCGCAAGGCCACCGCCCTGCCGGTGAAATCGGCGATGACGATCGAATTCCTGGTGCGCCCGGACGACTCACCGCTGCGCCTCAACGGCAGTGGCATGCTGCTGCTCAACCCGCCCTGGCAGTTCGACCGGGTGGTCGGCCCGGCCCTGCCGGCACTGCGCCAGCACCTGGGCGAGCCCGGTGCCAGCACCCGCCTGGATTGGCTCAAAGCACCCGAATAACGGCCTTCACGAGGCTGTACCGCCGTGAGCCTTTCGTTCACGGAATGCAGCCCCGGTGATGCCACAATCGATGGACCACCAAGGAATCACCCGGTATGGCCACTCGCAACCGCATGCCGCCCTGGCATGAGATCTTCAAGGCTCCCAGCGGCCACGAGCTGCTGATCCGCCCCATCCGCCCGGAAGATGGCGCACCGCTGCAAGCGGCGTTCAGCCTGTTCGGGCCGGAAGAAATCCGTGATCGTTTCCTGCAGGCGGTGACCGAGCTGTCGCCGGAAACCACCCAGCGCCTGACCCATCCCAATCCCAAGACCGAGATCACCCTGGTCGCTGCCGAATCCCTGCCGGCTGGCGAAGCGGTGGTCGGTGCGGTCGCCCGGGCCTCGATCATCCCCGGTACCCGTGAAGCCGAGTACGCGATCCTGATCAGCCGCTTCCTGATCGGCCAGGGCCTGGGCCGGCAGCTGATGCGCAAGCTGGTGAAGTGGGGCCGCGGCAAGTACCTGGACCGCCTGTACGGCGACGTTGCCGCCGAAAACGAGCCGATGAAGCAGCTGGCCGCGTCGCTGGGCTTCAAGCCGGTGCCGCACCCGACTGGCGCCGAAGGCCTGGTGCGGATGGTGCTGGAGCTGGACAACTGAAGGTAGCGCCGGGTCAGGCCCGGCGACATTGATTCAACCGCTGCGCTCGCCGGGCTTGGCCCGGCGCTACCCCGCTCACGTCACGATCATGGGCCCGGCGGGGGCTTCTGCTAAAATCCGGGGTCCATGTCGCGTACCTCATACCCCGCCCCGCCGCTGCCGCGTGCCGGCCAGCTCCGCGCCTGGTGGCGCGCCCCCGCTTCGCCGACCGCCCTGGCCTGGTACCTGGCCCAGGCTGCGCGTGCGCACGACGCTCCGCTGCTGGTGATCACCCGTGACAACCACGGCGCCAACCAGCTTGAAGCCGACCTGCACACCCTGCTCGGCGGCGACCCCGCCCTGCCGGTGGTCGCTTTCCCGGACTGGGAAACCCTGCCCTACGACCGCTTCAGCCCGCATCCGGACATCATCTCGCAGCGCCTGTCGGCCCTGCACCGCCTGCCCACGCTGAAGCGCGGCCTGGTGATCGTGCCGGTGCAGACCCTGCTGCAGCAGCTGGCCCCGCGCAGCTATGTGATCGGTGGCAGCTTCGACCTGAAGGTCGGCCAGCGCCTGGACCTGGAAGCGGAGAAGCGACGCCTGGAAAGCGCCGGCTACCGCAACGTGCCGCAGGTGATGGACCCGGGTGATTTCGCCGTGCGCGGCGGTCTGCTCGACGTGTTCCCGATGGGTGCCGATGAGCCGTTGCGTGTCGAACTGCTGGACGAGGACATCGACTCGATCCGCGCCTTCGACCCGGAAAGCCAGCGTTCGCTGGACAGGGTCGAAGCGGTGCACATGCTGCCCGGCCGCGAAGTCCCGATGGACGAGGCCAGCATCGCCCGCGTGCTGGCCACGCTGCGCGAGCGCTTCGATGTCGATACCCGGCGCAGCGCGCTGTACCAGGACCTGAAGTCCGGGCTGGCCCCGGCGGGCGTCGAGTACTACCTGCCGCTGTTCTTCGAGCGCACCGCAACCCTGTTCGATTACTTGCCCGACGGCAGCCTGCCGGTGGTCTGCGCCGGTGCCGGCGAAGCCGCCGAGGCGTTCTGGGCGCAGACCGGCGAGCGCTACGAACAGCGCCGCCACGATGTCGAACGGCCGCTGCTGCCGCCATCGGCGCTGTACCTGTCGCCGGAACTGCTGCGCGAGCGCCTGAACGACGCCCCGCGCATCGAGGTGTGGGCTGCTGACCACGCACGCATCGCCGACGCGCACCCATTGGGCGACCAGCCGTTGCCGCCCTTGCCGGTGGCCGCGCGCGACGCACCGGCCGGTGACGCACTGAAATCCTTCCTCGGCCACTACCCGGGCCGCGTGCTGATCGCCGCCGATTCGCCCGGCCGTCGTGAAGCCCTGCTGGAAGTGCTGCAGGCCGCCGAGCTGAAACCACCGGTGGTGGCCGACCTGCCCGCGTTCCTCGCCGACGATGCGCGCTTCGCGATCGCGGTGGCGCCGCTGGAGGATGGCTTCGCACTGGACGATCCGCGCATTGCGGTGCTGACCGAACGCCAGCTGTTCCCCGAGCGCGCCGGCAGCACCCGCCGTACTCGCCGTGCCGGCCGCGAGCCGGAAGCGATCATCCGCGATCTCGGCGAGCTGACCGAGGGCGCGCCGATCGTGCACGAGGACCATGGCGTCGGCCGCTACCGTGGTCTGATCGCGATGGACGTCGGCGGCATGCCCGGCGAGTTCCTCGAAATCGAGTATGCCAAGGGTGACCGGCTGTACGTACCGGTCGCCCAGCTGCACCTGATCAGCCGCTACTCGGGCGCCTCGGCGGAAACCGCGCCGCTGCATTCGCTGGGTGGCGAGCAGTGGAGCAAGGCCAAGCGCAAGGCCGCCGAGAAGGTGCGCGACGTCGCTGCCGAACTGCTGGAGATCCAGGCCCGCCGCCAGGCGCGTGCCGGCCTGGCACTGCAGGTGGACCGCGCGATGTATGAGCCGTTCGCGGCCGGCTTCCCGTTCGAGGAAACGCCAGACCAGCTGGCCGCGATCGATGCCACCCTGCGCGACCTGGCCAGCAGCCAGCCGATGGACCGTGTGGTCTGCGGCGACGTCGGCTTCGGCAAGACCGAGGTCGCCGTGCGCGCCGCGTTCGCCGCCGCCAGCGCCGGCAAACAGGTGGCCGTGCTGGTGCCGACCACGTTGCTGGCCGAACAGCATTACCGTAACTTCCGCGACCGCTTCGCCGATTACCCGCTGAAGGTCGAGGTGCTGTCGCGCTTCAAGACCACCAAGGAAATCAAGGCCGAACTGGAGAAGGTTGCCGCCGGCACCATCGACGTCATCGTCGGTACCCACCGCCTGCTGCAGCCGGACGTGAAGTTCAAGGACCTGGGCATGGTCATCGTCGATGAGGAACAGCGCTTCGGCGTGCGCCAGAAGGAAGCGCTGAAGGCGCTGCGCGCCAACGTGCACCTGCTGACGCTGACTGCCACGCCGATCCCGCGCACGCTCAACATGGCCATGGCCGGCCTGCGCGACCTGTCGATCATTGCCACGCCGCCGCCGAACCGGCTGGCGGTGCAGACCTTCATCACCCAGTGGGACAACGCACTGCTGCGCGAAGCCTTCCAGCGCGAGCTGGCGCGCGGTGGCCAGCTGTACTTCCTGCACAACGACGTGGAAAGCATCGGCCGCATGCAGCGCGAGCTGTCCGAGCTGGTGCCGGAAGCGCGCATCGGCATTGCCCATGGGCAGATGCCCGAGCGCGAGCTGGAAAAGGTGATGCTGGACTTCCAGAAGCAGCGCTTCAACGCGCTTCTGTCGACCACGATCATCGAGTCGGGCATCGACATCCCCAACGCCAACACCATCATCATCAACCGCGCCGACCGCTTCGGCCTGGCCCAGCTGCACCAGCTGCGCGGCCGCGTCGGCCGTTCGCACCATCGCGCCTACGCCTACCTGGTGGCGCCGGACCGCCGATCGATCACCCCGGACGCCGAGAAGCGCCTGGAAGCGATCGCCTCGATGGACGAACTGGGCGCCGGCTTCACCCTGGCCACGCACGATCTGGAGATCCGCGGTGCCGGTGAGCTGCTCGGCGAGGACCAGAGCGGGCAGATGGCCGAGGTCGGCTTCAGCCTGTATACCGAGCTGCTGGAACGCGCGGTACGCAGCATCAAGCAGGGCAAGCTGCCCGACCTGGATGCTGGCGAGGAAGTGCGCGGTGCCGAGGTCGAGCTGCACGTGCCGGCGCTGATTCCGGAAGATTACCTGCCAGACGTGCACACTCGACTGACCCTGTACAAGCGCATTTCCAGCGCGCGCGACAGCGATGCGCTGCGCGAGCTGCAGGTAGAGATGATCGATCGTTTCGGCCTGCTGCCGGATGCCGCCAAGCACCTGTTCGCCATCGCAGAACTGAAGCTGAAAGCCAACACGCTGGGCATCCGCAAGCTGGACCTGGGCGAGAATGGTGGCCGCATCGTGTTCGAGTCCAAGCCGAACATCGATCCGATGGCGGTGATCCAGCTGATCCAGAAACAACCGAACCTCTACGCCATGGAAGGGCCTGACAAGCTGCGCATCAAGCATCCGCTGCCGTTGCCGGAAGACCGCTTCAACGCGGCCCGCGCCCTTCTGACCACCCTCGCCCCGGGTTGATCGCCCCCGAATACCCCGCACCGGTCCCCACCCGGTGCGGGCGGATGACCATGTTTCCTGACGCCGTACCCGCCCCCGACCTGCTGCACGCGCAGGCCTGCCTGATCGATGCCCTTTCGATGTCGCTGCAGATGCGTGATGCCTACACCCGCCACCACTGCGACCGCGTCGGCCTGCTTGCGCAGCGCCTGGCCGTGCACTGCGATCTCGATGACGATGCCTGTTCGCAGATCAGCCTGGCCGCGCGCTTCCATGACATCGGCAAGATCGGCATCCCCGACGAGGTGCTGCTGACGCCGCGCCGGCACACCGAGGAGGAACGCGCGATCATGCGCGAGCATCCCGTTCGCGGTGAACACATCTTCCTCGCCACCGGCCGCAGCGACGCGGCACCGGTTGCGCGGCTGATCCGCGCCCATCACGAGGCCTTCGATGGCAGCGGCTACCCCGATGGGCTGCGCGGTGAGGGTATTCCGCTGGGTTCCCGCATCATGACCGTGGCCGACGCCTATGACGCGATGACCAGCGTGCGCCCCTACCGTGCCGCGATGGAACACGATACTGCGATGCGCATCATCGACGAGCAGTCGGGTGGGCTGATCGATCCGTATGTGCTGCAGCGCTTTCATCGCATGCTGGCACAGGAACCGGCGCTGGCCTGAGTCCTTCCCGAACGTGAAGTGACCCGTCGGCTGATGTGCTGACGGATGCGCCCGCTGACGCGGCGGCTGATGTGCTAACCGACTTACGGGTGGACACGTCGGCTGATGCGTCGACCGACTTGCCGACGGGCACGGCGGCTGATGCGTCGACCGACTTGCCGACGGACACGTCGGCTGATGCGCCGACCGACTTGCCGACGGACACGGCGGCTGATGCGCCGACCGACTTGCCGACGGGCACGGCGGCTGATGCGTCGACCGACTTGCCGACGGACACGGCCGCTGATGCGCCGACCGACTTGCCGACGGGCACGGCGGCTGATGCGCCGACCGACTTGCCGACGGGCACGGCGGCTGATGCGCCGACCGACTTGCTGGTAGAGTCGACTGTTAGTCGACTGCTCTTCCTACAGATCGCGAAAATCCCGCGCTACGCGCGATAGTCGACTAACAGTCGACTCTACCGACCTGGCTCCATCGGCCCAGAGGGGCGACCGCTCTTCCTTCAGATCGCGAAAATCCCGCGCTGCGCGCGATAGTCGACTGACAGTCGACTCTACCGATCCGGCGCCATCGTGCCGGCAAACAAAAGGCCCGGCGTTCGCCGGGCCTTCTGCATCACGCATCACGTGCGATCGATTACCAGATCACCACGCGCTTGTCGTCGGCACGCACCATCGCGTCGCCAGCCTTGCACTGGAACGCCGCAGCGAAGGACGGCATGTTCGACGGCGCACCGTTGGCACGGAAGTTGGCCGGGGCATGCGGGTCGGTGTTCAGGCGCACGCGCAGTTCACCATCGGTGAAGTTGCGACGCCACACGGTGGCCCAGTTCATGAAGAAGCGCTGGTCCTGGCTGTGCCCATCGACCTCGACATTCGCCTTCGGGTTTTCCTTCAGCGCCATCTGCAGTGCGTCGTAGGCCACGGTCAGGCCGCCGAGGTCGCCGATGTTCTCGCCCAGGGTCAGCTTGCCCTTCACGAACACGCCCGGCACCGACTCGTAGCCATCGAACTGTGCGACCAGCTGGTCAGTACGCTCGGTAAAGGCCTTGCGGTCCGCGTCGGTCCACCAGTTGTCGAAGTTGCCGTTGGCGGCGAACTGGCTGCCCGAGTCGTCGTAGCCGTGCATCATCTCGTGGCCGATGACCGCACCGATGCCGCCGTAGTTCAGCGCCGGATCGGCCTTGGCGTCGAAGAACGGCGCCTGCAGGATCGCCGCCGGGAACACGATCTCGTTCTTGGTGGCGTTGTAGTAGGCGTTGACCGTCTGCGGGGTCATGCCCCACTCGGTCTTGTCCACCGGCTTACCGATCTTGTCCAGCATGTAGCGGTAGTTGAACGCGCGCGCCGCCTGCATGTTGCCCAGGTAGCTGTCGCCGTTGGTCTGCAGGCCCGCCCAGTCACGCCACTTGTCCGGGTAACCGATCTTCGGGGTGAAGCTGGCCCACTTCTCCAGTGCCTTCTTCTTGGTTTCTTCGCCCATCCACGGCAGCTGCTCCAGGCGCGCCTTCAGCGCCTGCGACAGGTTTTCCACCAGGTGCTGCATGGCCACCTTGGATTCGGCCGGGAACACGGCGTCGACGTACAGCTGGCCCAGCGCTTCACCCATGCCGCCGTTGACCGACTCCAGCACGCGCTTCCAGCGCGGCTGCATTTCCTTCTGGCCACGCAGGGTGGTGCCGTAGAAATCGAAGTTGGCCTTCTCGAACTGGCTGCTCAGGTACGGCGAGGCGTCGTCGATGGTGTGGAAGCGCAGGTAGGCCTGCCAGGTGCTGGCCGGCACGTCGGCCAGCATCTTGTCCATTTCACCGAAGAAGCCCGGCTGGGCCAGCGAGAACTTCTGCGCGGCCGGCACCTTCAGGGTGTCGAACAGCGCGGTCCAGCTGAAGTTCGGGGTCAGCTTGTCGGCGTCGGCGGCGCTGAGCGGGTTGTAGCGCTTGGCCGGGTCACGCATTTCGATGCGCGACATCGAGGCCTTGGCCAGGCGGGTCTCGAAGGCCATCACGGCCTTGGCCTGCTCGGCGGCCTGCGCGGCGTCCACGCCGGACAGGGTCAGCACCTGTGCGATGTAGGCCACGTAGGCATCGCGGATCTTGGCCTGCGCGTCGTCGAAGTAATAGCCCTTCTCCGGCAGGCCGAGGCCGCCCTGGCCGACGTAGGCGATGACGTTGGCCGAATCCTTGTAGTCGGCATTGGCGAACAGCGAGAACAGCACGCCCTTACCCTCGGCCTGGCTGTCGCGCAGGTACTGGGTGATGGCGGCCGTGTCGTTCAGCGCGGTGATCTTGTCCAGCTGCGGCTGCAGCGGCGCCAGGCCGGCGGCTTCGATCTTGGCTTCGTCGTTGCCGGTCTTCCAGATGTCACCGATCTTGGCTTCCACCGAGCCGGCCTTGGCCTGGCTGGCGGCGGCCTGCTGCACCAGCGTGTGCTGCACTTCCAGCGAGCGCTCGCGAAGGATCTCGAAGCTGCCCCAGGTGGTCTGGTCGCCCGGCACCGGGTTGGCCTTCAGCCACTTGCTGTTGACGAAGCCATTGAGGTCGGTACAGGCCGAGATCGACGGGTCCAGATCGGCGCTGTTGAGCGAGATCAGCGGGGTCTTGATCTGCGACTGGTCGAAGGCCGGCTTGGCGTCGGCGTTGGCAGCCGACGCAGATTCATTCTTGCCACAGGCGGCCAGCGAGGCAGCAATGGCGATGGTCAGGCCCAGCGGGGCCAGGTTGCGGAAGTTCATGAGGCTCTCCTGCGGGTAATTTCACAGGGTAGCCGGGAAGGCCCAGCGCGGGGACCGGCCAAAGGTCACAGGTGCAGGCAAACACCCTAAGACTTTGCAACTTCCTCACGCAAGCATTTCCGGATAGTCTCCGTCCTTGCCGGACAGACCAGCCGAGATCGCAAGGAATGCAAAAGTGAAAGAACTTTCAATCACCATTGAAAATGTAAAGAACATAAAGTATGCAAAACTCGAACTCCCTCTTGAAAAGAGCCTTAATCTGATAGTTGGAAGCAACGGATCCGGTAAAAGCACAATCCTCCTTGCTCTGTCGCAATCCATCAAGCGATCGCTCGAATCGCTCGGAGATGAGGACTACGATCAATCGTCCAGGGTTCAAATTTCACTGGATAGCGAGGTTGATGATTGGCTAGGATCGACGAGATGGCAAATCCCCAAAAAAATGGTCTCCGTAAATGGAATGTACGAAGGAAGCCTCTTCTACGGCACTAGATTCAATGACTCTCGAACCGTTGACTCACACCTTCGCGACGGCAACATCAAGGATGAGGAAATAGTTGACGCAGATGACTACGTCAAGGAAAAGCTTAGCTTTATTTTAAGCGGCTCAAAGGACAAGTATCCGAACCTAAAGAGAATAAAGAACAAAAATATCTCAGCGAAACTAGGATTCGCAAGCACGCCATATTTTAATTCCGTAAACGGAAGACTAATAAGTCAGTATCGAATGAGTTCAGGCGAGTGCTTGCTAATTTCACTCCTTCACTTCGTATACAACGCAATCGTAAGGCGATCACTTACGCCAGATAAACCAATCCTCGTCCTCATCGACGAAATTGAGGTTGCACTACATCCAATCGCAGTAAGCCGCTTTATTGACCTGATGGAGGAACTGGTCCACACGTCAGCCAATCTCACCGTCATCCTGACATCCCACTCGCCCGAGGTGATAAGAAAAATAAAGCCAAAGAATATCTACAAGATCGAAAACAATCTCGGAATAGTTGACGTAGTCAATCCAGGTTTCCCGAGCTACGTGATTCGCGACGTTTATAGGCATGATGGATTTGATTTCCTCCTACTGGTTGAAGACATCCTTGCAAAGACTCTGGTCGAAAAAGTAATTGAAAATCGAGGACTTTCTGCAAGCAAACTGATCCACGTAGTCCCTGCTGGCGGATGGAAGAACGTTCTAACTCTGCAGCAAGACCTGCTTCGAGGAAATGTACTGGGCGTCGGCCGACAGGTGTTCAGCATATTAGATGGCGATGTAGAGAACGAGGCATCCAAAAACCACCCCGATCTGCGAAAGCTATTCCTCCCAATCAAGAGCATTGAAAAGCTCTTGTATAGCGCCATATATGAAGGAAAGGATCCAGTCCTTAAGAGGACGGTGAACGACAAGTACTTCCAACTCGAATCATTGGACTCGCTAATTGCGGAGCACAACACGCACTATAGCGGAAAGAAAGTGGAACAACCCGACAAAAAATTCTATTTCAGACTGAGAAAAAATCTCGAACAGAGAGGCATTGAGGAACTTATGTTCGTGCAGAAATTATCTGATGATTTAATGCAGTCAGTATCATTCGACAAGTTCGGCGACAATATTGAAAAAATTGTAAATCGATAACGCGAATTGCAAATCGATACCGCGACGAATCATCGATCGCCGGAGTACAAGAACACAAGTTACGCAAAGGCCGGCTTGCGCCGGCCTTCTGCTTCTTATTTCGCCTTGCCCTGGTTGGCCACGGCTTCGGCGGCCTTGCGGGCGGCTTCCGGGTCGCCCAGGTAGCGGAACGACTTCACCGTCAGATCGTCGTTCAGTTCGAACAGCAGCGGGATGCCGGTCGGGATGTTCAGCTCGAGGATTTCCTCGCGCGAGACGTTGTTGAGGTACTTGTACAGCGCGCGCAGCGAGTTGCCGTGGGCGGTGACCAGCACGGTCTTGCCGTCCTTCAGCTGCGGCGCGATCGCGTCGTGCCAGTACGGCAGCACGCGGTCAAGGGTGGTGGCCAGCGATTCGGTGCCCGGCAGCGCGTTGCGGTCCAGGCCGGCGTAGCGGCGGTCATGGATCGGGTGGCCCGGATCCTCCAGATCCATCGGCGGCGGCGGGATGTCGTACGAACGACGCCACACCTTGACCTGGTCCTCGCCGTGCTTGGCGGCGGTCTCGGCCTTGTCCAGGCCCTGCAGGCCACCGTAGTGGCGCTCGTTGAGACGCCAGGACTTGTTCACCGGCAGCCAGTCCTGCTCCAGCTCGGCCAGCGCACCCTGCAGGGTGTGGATGGCGCGCTTCAGCACGGAGGTGTGGGCGACGTCGAACTGCAGGCCTTCCTCGCGCATCAGGCGACCGGCGGCGGCCGCTTCCCGGCGACCCTGCTCGGTCAGGTCGACATCAACCCAGCCGGTGAAGCGGTTGTCCAGGTTCCACTGGCTCTGGCCATGGCGCAACAGTACGAGTTTACGGGTCACTGCAGGGTCTCCAACGCGAGGAAAGGCAGGCCGCCATTGTAGCCCCGGCCGCCGCTCACCGGGCCGTGGCACCGCGCATGCGATGCTGCGGCCAATGAATACGGTGATCGACCCCGGACGCTGGGAAGGCAGCGTCGCCACTGCCCGCGCGCAGCAGACCCAGCTTGCCGGCCGCGTGGAGCGTCAGGACCGCCTGCCCCGCGACGTGCGCTGGCTGGCCGGGCTCGATGTCGGCTTCGAGGACAACGGTGCCACCACCCGTGCCGCAGCGGTGTTGCTGGATGCGAAGACGCTGCAGCCCGTGGCGCAGGAGATCGCGCGCATCCCCACGGTGATGCCCTACATTCCTGGCCTGCTCAGCTTCCGCGAGCTGCCGGCACTGCTGGCCGCACTGGCACTGCTGCCACGCACGCCGGACCTGGTGTTCGTCGATGGCCACGGCATCAGCCATCCCCGCCGGCTGGGCGTGGCCGCGCACCTGGGTGTTGTCACCGACCTGCCGAGCATCGGTGTGGCCAAGTCGAAGCTGGTCGGCCGGTTCGTCGAACCGGGCGCCGAAGCGGGCGCGCATACACCACTGCTGGACGGCGATGAGCAGCTGGGCTGGGTGCTGCGCAGCAAGCTGCGCTGCAAGCCGCTGTTCGTCGCTGGCGGCCATCGGGTCAGTGCCGATACCGCGCTGGACTGGGTGCAGCGCACCCTGCGCGGTTACCGACTGCCTGAGCCGACCCGGCTGGCGGATCGGCTGGCTTCCCGACGGGACGAATGACCTTCGCTGCTCTGGACGGATGCAGCCTGCGCGATCGCGTCGGGACGACTGGGTAGAGTCGACTGTCAGTCGACTAACGCGCGCAGCGCGGGCTTTGTCGCAGCCTCGCGGGAGAGCAGTCGACTAACAGTCGACTCTACCAAGGCGGTTCCGCCCCGCTGGTTTCGTAGCAGACTCTGCATGGCGGCCTCCTGCCGGAACCGACCCAACTGGCCTCGCGACAGGGTAGAGTCGACTGTCAGTCGACTAACGCGCGCAGCGCGGGCTTTGTAGCAGCCTCGCAGGAGAGCAGTCGACTGACAGTCGACTCTACCAAGGCGGTCCCACCCCGCTGGTTTCGTAGCAGACTCTGCATGGCGGCCTCTTGCCGGAACCGACCCAACTGGCCTCGCGACAGGGTAGAGTCGACTGACAGTCGACTAACGCGCGCAGCGCGGGCTTTGTAGCAGCCTCGTAGGAGAGCAGTCGACTGACAGTCGACTCTACCAAGCCGGATTCGTCCAGCCGGTTTCGTTCAAGCGGTTTTGCCCCACCGGTTTCGCCCGGTCGGTTTCACCCGATCCGCGTGACGGCACATCCCATTCAACGATGCACGTGGCCGCGATGGCCCTGCGCGTCCTCGCCATGGTCGTGGCCTTCATGGCCCTCGTGCTCGCCGCGCTTGGCCGGTGCCGGCTCGCCACAGGCTTCACCGCAGTGGTCCGCTTCGATCTGCAGCGTCACGTGCTCGATGCCGAAATCATCGTGCAGGCGGGCGCCCAGCTCACGGCGCAGCGCATCGGCATCGGTGCCGTCGCGCATCACGACATGCGCGGTCAGCGCCGGCGTGCTGGAGGCCAGCGCCCACACATGCAGGTCATGCACATCGAGTACCGCGTCGTGCCCCGACAGGCTGTCGCGCACCTTGGCCACGTCCATGCCCTTGGGCACGCCTTCCAGCAGCACGTTGATCGCCTCGCGCATCAGCACCCAGGTGCGCGGCAGTACCCACAGGCCGATCAGCACCGCCAGGATCGGATCGATCGGCTTCCAGCCGGTGAACTGGATCAGCACCGCACCGGCGATCACCGCCACCGAGCCGAGCATGTCCGCCCACACTTCCAGGTAGGCGCCCTTAACGTTGAGGCTCTCGCCGCTGCCGGCCTGCAGCAGGCGCATCGAGATCAGGTTGATGACCAGACCGGCCGAGGCGATCACCAGCATGCCGGTGGAGGCGATCTCCTGCGGCTTGCTGAAGCGCCCGACGGCTTCCCACAGGATGTAGCCGGCAACCACGAACAGCATCGCGCCGTTGATCATCGCGCCCAGTGCTTCCAGGCGCGCATACCCATAGGTGCGGCGCGCATCCGGCGGGCGCCGGCTCAGCCGCACCGCGATCAGCGCGATCATCAGCGCCAGTGCATCGGTGGCCATGTGCGCCGCGTCGGACAGCAGCGCCAGGCTGTTGGTCCAGAACGCGCCCACCACCTCGACGACGAGGAAGGTGGAGGTCAGGCCGAGTGCCCACCACAAGGGTTTCTCGTGGCGGATCTCGGACGGCAGGTGGTCGTGGTCGTGGCCCATGGCAACAGCTCCTTTGCGATGGAGGCAGGCTACGCTGGCGGCCGTGGGGAAACTATCACGGTGTTTATAACATTGCAGGCCTGCGGGATTGAGGCCGCCGGGCATGGCCCTGCGCTACCGCGGCTGGAACGCCGCCGCTCATGGCCCGGCGCTACCAGGGTAGCGCCAGGCCATGCCTGGCGAGCGCAGCGGAGCAACGCCCCGCGCGGTCAGAAGCCGAAGCGCAGGCTGGCCCAGTACGCGCGGCCCGGCTCGTTGTAGGTCGCCGCCCCGGCATCGCTGCTGTTGGCCTCGCGGAACAGGCGCTTGTCGGCCAGGTTGTTGACGCCGAAGCCGAAGCTGACCGTCTCGGTCACCTTGTAGCGCGCGCTCACGCCCCAGATGTTGTAGGCACCGCGGTCCTGCAGTGCGATCGACGCATCACAGCTGCCGGTGCAGCGCGGATCGTTGTTGATGTTGGCGGTGGCCGGCTTCTGCTTGCCGTAGAAGGTGCCGGTCAGCAGCACCGACAGCTTGTCGGTGGCCTGCCAGTCCAGCATCGTGTTGATCGTGTACTTCGGGATCACCGACAACGGCTGGCGCGTGGTCTTGTTCTCGTTCTCCACCATGTAGGTGAAGTTGTTGCTCCACTTCAGGCGGTTGCCCTGCTCGCCCAGCAGCGGGATCACCAGGTTGCCTTCCAGCCCCTGCACGATCGCCTTCGGTGCGTTCTCCCAGCGGAAGATGCGGCCGCGGCCGTCGGCGGTCAGGCCGATCTGGACGTAGCCGGCCTGGATCTTGTCCTTGTAGTCGTTGTGGAAGTAGGTCAGCGACGCCTGCCAGCCGCTCTGCGGCGCCCACTCGATGCCCAGTTCCTTGTTCAGGCTGGTTTCCGCCTTCAGGTCCGCGTTGCCGCGCATGTAGCAGCCGGCGCCCAGGCTCGGCAGTGCATTCGGGCAACCGTTGCCGCGGGTGTAGTACAGATAGTCCGGATTCGACTGGTACAGGTTCGGTGCCTTGAACGCACGTGCGATGCCGCCCTTCACCACCCAGTCGCTGTTGATGCGGAACTGCGCATTGAGGCTGGGGCTGGTGTTGTTGCCGAACTGGCTGTGGTGGTCGAAGCGCAGGCCCGGGGTGACGATCCAGCGCTCACCCAGGTAGATGTTGTCTTCGACGAACACGGCGGTGGTCTGCGCATCGGACTTGCCGCGCGCACGATCGGCCGACAGTCCCGGGAAGCCGCCGCCGCTGGTGCTGGACTGGCTCATCGAGTAAGGATCGGTCAGCCGGCTGTCGAGGTACTCGAAGCCCAGCGTCCAGATGTTCTCGGCGCCGCCCAGCGTGGTCGGGAAGCTCACTTCGCCATCCAGCTGGTAGTTGCGCAGGCGCGAGGTCGACCAGTCGGTGCCGTTGAAACTGCCTTCCGGGCCACCGGCAAGGCCTTCATTGATGCGCGAGTTGTTCACCGCTTCCACCGCGGCCGTCACCCGCGAGGTGACATCGCCCCAGCGGCCACGATGGGTGATCGCGCCGGTGGTGCGGTACATGCGGTTGGTTTCCGCCTTGTCGTCGGCCAGGGCGGCCAGATCGATGCCGGTCGAAGTGCCGGTGGTGCTGACCGCACGGTCGCCGGCATAGATGTTGCCCTGACGGCTGGTGCCGGCTTCGAACTCGACCACCTGGTTGGCGGTCACGTCCCAGCGCAGCAGCGCGTTGACATCACGATTCTTGACGCCCTCGCGGCCGGCCGGTGGCACCGCGTTCGGATTGGTGGCGTACTGTCGGTTGAGGTCCAGCGAATCGGCGTCGGTCTTGTTGAGGTTGCCGTACAGGCGGAACGACAGGGTGTCGGTCATCGGCCCGCTCAGCTGCAGGCCGACGCGCTCGCTGCCGCCCTCGGCGCTGTGCTCGGGCACCAGGCCATACAGGTCGACCGCGCCGGTCAGATCACCGGTCGGGCGCTTGGTGATGATGTTGACCACGCCACCGGAGGCACCCGAGCCGTAGCGCGCCGCCGCAGGGCCACGCAGCACTTCGATGCGCTCGATCATTTCCGCCGGCACCCAGTTGGTATCGCCACGGGTATTGCGCTCGCCGCTGCGGCCCATGCGTACTGCATCGCGGGCACCGATGCGCTTGCCATCGACCAGGATCAGGGTGTTTTCCGGGCCCATGCCACGCAGATCGATCTGGCGGTTGTTGCCGTACTGGCCCGAGGCGCTGTTGCCGGTCAGGTTGACGCCCGGCATGGTGCGCAGCAGCTCGGCGATGTCGTTGGCCGGCGGGCGCCTGGCGATATCCTCAGCGGTGATCGTCGAGGTGCCCAGCGCCTGGCGTGCGATCTGCGAGGCAGTGACATGCACCGTGTCGATATCGGTGGCGTCGGTTTCGGCATGGGCGGTCAGGGCACCGCCCGCCAACAGGGCGGCAACGGCGAGCGCCAGTGGGCGCGGCGAAAGGACAACGGCAGGGGACATGGTCTGGACCTTCTGGCAGGGCAACGGGGCCTCTGGCAAAGGGCTTGAGGCAACGACGAGGGGGAGGCGCGGAACGTTGCTGCAGGCACCTGCACCCCGCTCCGTGCGCGCATTCTCCCATCAATGCGAGTGATTCTCAAATGCGTTCACTCATTGCCGCAGCGGCACCGTTGTGGTTTGCGCACCGCGCAACCCTGCACCGCGCGTAAACTGGCTGGCTAACCCGCCATCAACCGCACGCCGCCGCGGCCGATACCCGTGGTTTGCCGTACGCAGTCAGAGATCGACGTGGAAACACCCCAACTGGATGAAGCCAGCCAACCGCTGGCCGAGGCGTGGCAGCTGTGCCTGCAGCAGGCCGGCCCAGCCGCCACCGCGCTGCTGCACGCCGCCGCCGCGGACGCGCCACCGGCGCTCGCCGGGCGCTTCTATGAAGTGCTGCTGCAGGATGGCCGCGCGCGCCGCTTCCTGTCCCACGAACAGGTCAAGCAACGCCTGCAGCCGGCGATGCAACGCTGGCTGGTGCAGCTGCTGACCACCGACACCGCCGGCGTCGTCGCCACCGTCGCCTCGCAGCGGGTGATCGGCGACGTGCATGCGCGGGTTGGCATTCCGGTCGATCTGGTCACCCGCGGCGCACGCGTGCTCAAGCACGAACTGTTCCTGCGCCTGCGCGACGATGCGCCGGACAGCGCCACCGCCTTCGCTGCCATCGACTGCCTCAGCGCGGTCATGGACATCGCCATGGAAGGCATGACCCTGGCCTACACCCATGCGCGCGAACGCTCCACCCGTGCCGACGCCGCCTACCGGCTGTTCTCGCTGGTACAGAACGTCGGTACCGAACGCGAGCGCCAGCGCGCACTGCTGCTGGACTGGGAGAACGCCCTGCTCTACGCACTCGCCGGCCACGTGCAGGCCAGCGACAACGCCAGCCTCGCCACTTCGGAGTTCGGCCTGTGGTTCACCCACAAGGGCATCCCCAGCTTCGGCGAAAGCAGCGAAACGCAGCAGGTGGGCCAGTTGATGGCCCGCATTGACGGGCACCTGCAGCGCGCGAGCGGCGATGCTCCGGGGCAGCGACTGGCGGTGCTGCCGGCCATCCGCGAGGACCTGGCCGCGATCCGCACCCTGATGACGCTGCTGTTCGAACGCATCGGCGAACTGGATGCCGGCAGCGATGCCCTGACCAACCTGCTCAACCGCCGCTTCCTGCCCACCGTGCTGCGCCGGGAAATCGAACTGGCCACCCGCAACCGCACGCCGTTCTCGCTGCTGCTGCTCGATCTGGACCATTTCAAGGCGATCAACGACGGCCACGGCCACGATGCCGGCGACCGCGCGTTGCAGCATGTGGCCGGCCTGCTGGGGCAGCTCACACGCGGCAGTGATTACCTGTTCCGCTATGGCGGTGAGGAGTTCGTGGTGGTGCTGGTTGCGGCCAGCGAATCACAGGCCGGGGTGATTGCCGAAAGCCTGCGCAGGCAGATCGCGCAATCGCCAGTGACGCTGGCCAACGGGCAGGTACTGGAACTGACCGCCAGCATCGGTGTGGCAGGCCATGATGGCCACCCGGACTACGAACGATTGATGGCGCGCGCCGACGCCGCGATGTACGAGGCCAAGCGCAGCGGTCGCAACCGGGTGGTGGTGGCCAGCGACGCCTTGCAGGATGCGCCGGGACGGCGTGCGCTGCAGCGGTGAACCGGCGGAAATGAAACATCCCGGTGGCGTGTAGAGTCGACTGTCAGTCGACTACCGCGCGCAGCGCGGGGTTTTTCGCAAAGTGACGCAAGAGCAGTCGACTAACAGTCGACTCTACCGACGGCAAACTCTACCGCTTCGCACCGCGGCCGATTCATTGAGCGCCGCCACTCGCCACGCGCCCCACCACAGCACTGCCAACAGCGCGATGCCGGCGCCCAGCAGGCAGACCGCCGGCCACCCATGATGGGCCTGCATCCAGGTGCCCGCCGTCGCACCGGCACCGCTGCCCATCGCATAGAACAGCATGTACAGCGCCACCAGGCGTCCATGCTGTTCACCGGGCGCACGCAGCAGCAGCGCCTGGTTGGCGACGTGCAGTGCCTGCCCACCCAGATCCAGCACCACCACGCCCAGCAGCAGCAACGCCAGCGAGTGCGGCAGGCCCAGCAGCGGCCACCACGCGGCGAGCATCAGCAGCAGCGCGCCGAGGCTGACCCGATGTGCGAATCCACGGTCCATCCAGTGCCCGACCCGCGCCGCCATCAATGCGCCGACCACCCCGGCCAGGCCGAGTACACCGATGGCCGCAGTCGACCAGTGCAATGGCGGTGCCGACAACGGCAACGGAGCGGCCGCCCAGAACACGTTGAGCCCGGCAAACAGCAGCAGTGCCAGCGGCCCACGCTCGCGCAGCGTTCGGTCGGTGCGTAGCATGCCCAGCATCGAGCCCAGCAGCTCGCGCCAGCGTGGGGGGACTTCCGGCACCGGCACTGCGGGCAGGCGCCGCCACAACAGCACCGCCAGGGTTGCCATCACCAGCGCCGACAGCAGATAGACCGCCTGCCAGCCCAATGCTGCCGCCACCGTACCCGACACCACACGCGCCAGCAGCAGTCCGATGAATACACCGCCCTGCACCACGCCCACCACGCGACCGCGCTGCTCGGGCGGTGCCAATGTTGCCGTGTAGGCAATCAGCCCCTGCGTCAGCGCCGTGCCCAGCAGTCCGGCCAGCAGCATGCCCGACAGCAGCCAGCCGGCAGTGCGCGCGGCCGCCAGCCACAGCAGGGCGACAACCAGCGCCGCCAGTTGCAGCCGCAGCAGGTGCCGTCGGTCACTGCGGTCGGCCAGCGGCAGCAGGCCAAGCAACGCCAGCACGCTGCCCGCCTGGGTCGCGGCCAGTACCGCGCCGGCCACCGCACGGTCCAGTGCAAAAGCGCGCGCAAGCTGCTCCAGCAGCGGCTGGGCGTAATAGACGTTGGCGACACTGGCACCGGCGGCAATCGCAAGCAGGACCCGCAGTGGGCGCGGAACAGGTAAGACGCTCATCATGCAGTTGCAATTTGAAACCTGATGCAGGCTAACGACATTGGTTTTAAACTGCAACCACATTCAGGAGATGCCCCATGCACGCCGACAGCCCTTGCCCCGTCGCCCGCAGTGCCGACCTGCTCGGTGATCGCTGGGCGCTGCTGGTGATCCGCGATGCGTTCGACGGTGTCACCCGCTTCGGCGACTTCCAGCGCAGCCTCGGCGCGGCACGCAACATCCTCAGTGACCGCCTCCGCAGGCTGGTCGATGCCGGCATCCTGCGGCTGCAGCCGGCCTCCGACGGCTCGGCCTACCAGGAATACGTGCTCACTGCCGCTGGCCAGGAGCTGTTCCCGCTGCTGGTCGCGCTGCGCCAGTGGGGCGAGCGCCACCGCTTCGGCGCGGGCGAAGCACATTCGCAGTTGATTGAATCCAGCACGCGGCGGCCGTTGCCCTACATGCAGCCGCGCGGGCGCGATGGCCAACCGCTTCAGCCCGCGGCCACCCGTGTGCGCAAGCTCAGGGACGAAGGGCGCGACGCCTGATCCGCCCATTCGCGCACACCGTGGCGCGGCCGCGCCGGGTAGCATCGGCGCTTTCCGCCGCTGGATGCCGCCAATGTCGCGCTATCGCCCCTTCCTGTCGACCGCCCTGCTGCTGGCCTGCGCCACCGGAACCCTGCAGGCCCGCGAGGTCGCCGCACCGGCTGCCCATGTGGAGGCCGACGGCCCCTACGTGTTCCGCCAGGGCAAGCAGCTGCAGGCCAACTGGATCTGCGCCGACAAGGTCGAGTCGCGCACGCTGCCCGCCAACGCGGCCGGCACCGATATCGCCCCGTTGTGCGGCTACCAGCACAGCGTGCATGTGGCGCCAGCGAGTACGCCGTCGGTCTCCGTACTGCCTGCGGTGCCTCGCATCGTCGCGCTGTCCGACATCCACGGCCAATATGGGCTGCTGGTGCGCCTCCTGCGCGCCAACCGGGTCATCGACGCACAGGACCGCTGGGCGCTGGGCAAGGACACCCTGGTCATCGCCGGCGACGTCTTCGACCGCGGCCCGCAGGTGACCGAGGCATTCTGGCTGCTGTACAGCCTGCAGCAGCAGGCAGCTGCGGCCGGTGGCGCGGTGCACTTCGTGCTCGGCAACCACGAAACCATGGTGCTGTACGACGACCTGCGCTACGTCAACCCGAAGTACCTGCGCAGCGCCCAGCTGCTTGGTCGCAGCTACCCGCAGCTGTACGGTCCCGACTCGGTGATCGGCCAGTGGCTGCGTACCCGCCCGGTACTGCTGAAGATCGGTGACACCCTGTTCCTGCACGGCGGCATCTCGCCCGAAGCCGTCGAGCTGGCGCTGGACCCGGCACGCACCAACGCGGCTTACCAGGCCTCGCTGGGCCTGCCCAAGGCCGAAGTGAAAGCCGATCCGGCCACCGCTCCACTGTATGACGGCAAGACCAGCCCGATCTGGTATCGCGGCTACTTCGATGGCCGCCTCGACACCGCAGGAGTGCAGAACGTGCTCGACCGCCTGCAGCTCTCGCGCATCGTGGTCGGCCACACCTCGATGCCGCACGTCAGCAGCTTCCACGGCGACCGCGTGATCGCCATCGACAGCAGCATCAAGAACGGCGAGAACGGCGAACTGCTGTTCATCGAAGATGGCAAACTCAGCCGTGGCCTGCTGGACGGTTCGCGGGTGCCGCTGGCGCAGGGCGAGCCCGGCCTTCAGGACTGAATGGACGGACAGCGCGACGGCGTCCGACGCCGCCGCCGCGCTCCACCTTCACCCGGTTTGCGGCTACCCTCGGCAGCCGAGAGGCCCACCCCGTCCATCCGGTGGGCCTGACCGTTACAGGAGCCCCGCGCATGCGCGTTCTGATTGCTGAAGACGACCCGGACATCGCCTCCGGCCTGTGCGCCTCGCTGCGCCGGCAGGGGCACGTGGTCGACCACGTCGACAATGGCGCGCACGCCGACGCTGCCCTGGGCTCGACCCAGTACGCACTGCTGGTGCTGGACCTGGGCCTGCCGCAGCTGGATGGCCGCGACGTGCTGCAGCGCCTGCGCCAGCGCGGTGATGGCCTGGCCGTGCTGGTGGTGACCGCCCGCGACGGCCTGGCCGAACGCGTGCGCGTGCTCGACCTGGGCGCCGACGACTACCTGGTCAAGCCGTTCGCGCTGGACGAATTCGAAGCACGCGTGCGTGCCCAGCTGCGCCGGGTCACCAGCAATGGCAACCCGGACCTGCGCATCGGCCGCCTGCGCCTGGACCTGGCCGGGCATCGGGTGTGGATCGACGACCAGTCGCTGGAACTGACCGCGCGCGAATTCGGCCTGCTGTCGGCACTGGCGGTACGCGCCGAGCGCATCGTATCGCGCGCGCAGCTGGTGGAAGCGCTGTGCGACTGGGGCCAGGACCTGACCGACAACGGCCTGGACATCGCCCTGCACCGCCTGCGCCGCAAGCTGCAGCCCGGCGGCATGGGCATCCGCACCGTGCGCGGGCTGGGCTACATGCTGGAAGACGCGCAGGACGACAGCACCCCGTGATCAGTGGACCGCCCAGCCTGCGCCGGCGCCTGCTCGCCTTCCTGGCGCTGCCGATGCTGGGCCTGCTCACCTTCAACACGATCCTGGCCTATTACGTTGCGCTGGACTATTCCAACCGCATCCACGACCGCAACCTGATCGACGACACCCACTCGTTCGCGCAGATGCTCAGCACCATGCCGGTGACCAGCGACCTGTCACCACAGGCGCGCTTCCTGATCGAGTACGACCCCGACGGCCACCGCTATTTCAACGTCGACAGCAGCCGCAAGGGCACCCTCAGCGGCAACGCCGACTTCAGCCCCTATGCCCCCTCGCAGGACTGCACCGGCGTGCACCCGGCGCTGTACGACGGCACCCTCAACGGCCAGCAGGTACGCATGGCCACGGTCTGCACGCAGGCGATGAATGATCCGCAGGACCAGCTGGCAGTGACCGTGGCCGAGAGCATGGCCGACCGTCGCCAGCGCGCACGCGAGATCCTGATGATCATCATTCCGCTGATGACCATGCTGGCGCTGGGCACCGCCGCGCTGGTCTGGTTCGGCGTGACCTACGGCCTGCGCATCCTGACCCCGCTGAGAACCCGCCTGGCGCAGCGCCGCGGCGAGCTGGCGCCGATCTCCGATGCCGACGTACCGGAAGAGATCCAGCCGCTGATCAGCACCATCGACGATCTGTTCGCGCGCCAGGCGGAGATGATCACCCTGCAGAACCGCTTCATCGCCGACGCTGCGCACCAGCTGCGCTCGCCGTTGGCCGGAATGGCCCTGCACGTGGACCAGGCCTTGGCACATGGCGATCCGGACACAGTGCGCGAGGCTCTGCAGCACATCCGCCGGCTCAACCAGCGCACTGCCCGGGTCAGCACCCAGCTGCTGGCACTGAGCCGGGCGCAGACCGTGCCGGAAACGGTCGAGGCATTGGACCTGGGCGTTCTGGTACCGCAGTGGGTCGGCATGCGGGTACCGGAAGCGATCCGTGATGGCATCGACCTAGGCTACCGTGGCAGCCCCCAGCCGCTGCGCGTGCTGGGCAATGGTGCCATGCTGCAGGAAGCACTGGACAACCTGATCGACAACGCCCTGCGCTATGCGGGCCGGGAAGCCACCGTCACAGTCGGCGTGCACGCACTGGACGACAATGATGTCGAACTCTATGTGGAAGACAACGGCCCGGGCGTCCCGGAAGACGTGATGCCGCGCCTCGGCGAGCGCTTCTTCCGCGCCCCTGGCACCACTGCCAGCGGCACCGGGCTGGGCCTGGCCATCGCGCACGAGGCGGTGGAGCACTTCGGCGGTCGCCTGAGCTTCCTCAACCGCCCGGGTGGCGGGCTCAAGGTCGCCATCACGCTGCCGCTGCTGAAGGCCCCCTGACCCGGCCCGGGGCGCTGAAAGGCTGGTGAAAATCGCGCTTGCGATCCTGCCATCCCCACTGCCGTCCCGGAGCCGCCAGGTGACCGAATCGCACGACTTCTTCCTCCCCGGTGGCCCACAGGGCGTGCTGCTGGTCCACGGCCTGACCGGCACCCCGGCGGAAATGCGCATGCTGGGCAAGGGCCTGAACAATGCCGGCTTCACGGTGCACGGCGTGCAGCTGCCCGGCCATTGCGGCACCGTGGATGACCTGCTGGCGACCACCTGGGAACAGTGGTACCAGGGCGTGGAAGATGCGGCGGCCAGCCTGCGCGGCAAGGTTGACCAGCTGTTCGTCGGTGGCCTGTCGATGGGCGCGGTACTGTCGCTGGCACTGGCCGCGCGACGCCCGGAATGGGTGTCCGGCGTGGGCGTATACGGCGCCACGTTCCGCTACGACGGTTGGAACATTCCCGCCGTGGCCCGCTTTTCGTTCCTCCTGCCGTGGTTCAAGCGCTTCAACATCGGCCGCGACCGCATGTTCATGGAAGAACCGCCGTACGGCCTGCGTGACGAGCGCCTGCGTGCGCAGGTCAGCGCCGCCATGCTGTCCGGCGACAGCGCCGCCGCTGGCCTGCCGGGCAACCCCTGGCATGCGCTGGCCGAAATGCGTGCGCTCAGCCACTGGACCCGCCGCCACCTGCACCAGGTCACCGCGCCGTGCCTGGTGATGCACGCCCGCGAGGACGACGTGGCCAGCATGGGCAACGCCGAGCTGGTGATGTCGCGGGTCAGCGGCCCGAAGGAGCTGGTGGTACTGGAAGACAGCTACCACATGATCACCATCGACCGCGAACGCCGCGACGTGATCCGCCGCAGCGCCCGCTTCTTCACCGAGATCGGTGAGCGTACGGGTGTGCTCAAGGCGGTGGCCTGAGATGGGGGCACTTGCCACGCTGCTGTGGCTGGCCAACGTGGTGCTCGATACCGGTGGCCAGCTTGCCTTCAAGGCCGCCGCCAGCGACCCGCAGGACGGCGAAGGCCTGCAGCGCTGGAAACACATGCTCAGCCGGCCGTGGCTGTGGATCGGCATCGCCTGCTACGTGCTTGAGTTCGTCGCCTGGATCGCCTTCCTGTCGCTGGTGCCGCTGTCCAAGGGTGTGCTGCTGGGCTCGATCAACATCGTCGCGCTGATGATCGCCGGCCGCTTCCTGTTCCGCGAGAAGCTCACCCCGCTGCGGGTGACCGGCATGCTGCTGGTCACCGCCGGCGTGGCCGTGGTGGGAGCGGGCTCATGAGGCGCCTGTATGTGATCGGCTTCCCGCTGCTGATGGCCTTCGACACGCTGGCCCAGCTGTGCTTCAAGTACGCCGGCGATGCCGCGCTGCCGGTCGAGGCCAACACGGCATGGCTGCTGCGCGTGCTGTCGCAGCCGTGGGTGTACGGCGCCATCCTCGGCTACGTGGGTGCGTTCTTCACCTGGATGAGCCTGCTGCGGCATGCGCCGATCGGCCCTGCATTTGCCGCATCGCACCTGGAAGTGATCAGCGTGCTGCTGCTGTCGGCCTGGCTGTTGAACGAACCGCTGACCCTGCATCACCTGGTCGGTGCGGTCCTGATCGTGGCCGGCATCGTCTGCCTGGGCCGTGCCGAAGCGGACGATCCGCACAGCCCTGCCGAAAGCGCCGCATGAGCGCGTTGCGATGAGCCTGTTCGCGCGCGAGCTGCCGCCCACCGCCGGCCTGCCCATGCAGGCCAGCGACTTCCTCCCCGGCGGTGGCGACCTGCGCGCGATCCTGGCCAGCCAGCTTGGCACACCGCCGCTGCAGTTGACCTGTTCCGGCACGCACGCGCTGCTGATCGCCCTGCGGACGCTGCGCAAGCGCGCGCCCAAGCGCGACACCGTGATCCTGCCGGCTTACACCTGCCCGCTGGTGCCGATCGCGGTGCACAGCCTGGGCCTGCGCGTGCAGCTGTGCGACACCCGTCATGGCCACTTCGATTTCGATCCTGGCCAGCTCAAGCGCCTGGCCGACGCACGCACGCTGGCGATCCTGCCCACCCACCTGGGCGGGCGCATCGCCGATGTCGATCTGGCCTGCGAGGTCGCACGCGGCGCAGGCGCCTGGGTAATCGAAGATGCCGCGCAGGCGCTCGGCGCACGCGTTGGCAACACCAGTGTCGGCCTGCGCGGTGATATCGGATTCTTCAGCCTGGCCGCCGGCAAGGGCCTGAGCCTGCACGAAGGCGGCCTGATGGTCAGCCGCGATGACGAGCTGCGTGCCGCGCTGGCCGGACATGCCGCCGAACAGGTGCGTTTCAGCCTGCGCTGGGAACTGCTGCGCAGTGTGCAGCTGCTCGGCCTGGCCGCCTGCTATCGGCCATCGCTCCTATCGCTGGTGTACGGAAATCCGCTGCGCAGTGCGTTGCAGCGTGGCGACCTGGAAGAAGCGGTCGGTGACATTTTCCCGCTGGAGATTCCGCAACACCGGGTCAGCCAGTGGCGGCAGAACATCGGTGCCCATGCCGCGCGGCGATTGCCTGCCTTCCTGCAGGCCGGACGCCTGCGTGCATTGCAGCTGCGCGTGCAGCTGGCACAGCTGCCGGCGGTGGAAGTGGTCGATGGGCTGGCCGGTACCGGCGGCACCTGGCCGATGCTGATGCTGCTGCTGCCCAGCCAGCGGGCCCGCGATGCCGTACTGGAAGACCTGTGGCCACGCGGTCTCGGCGCCAGCCGCATGTTCATCCATGCCCTGCCCGACTACGCGTACCTGCGCGGCATCGTGCCGCAGCACGACATGCCCAACGCACGCGACTTCGCCGCACGCATGCTGACCCTTGGCAACAGCGCCTGGCAGACCCGTGAAGAGACGGCTGAAATACTGCAGGTGCTGGCCCGCGCCTGACCCGCACGCGTAGGCGTGGCCTGCGTTTCGCGCATTCATCCATGCACCTTCCTGAACGCTTTCCCAGCCCGTCAAAAGAGCCTTTCAACAGGAAAGGAACGAGAAAGGCGGCCTGCCTACATTGAGCCTGCCCCGGCATCGTGCCGGACGCTTCTTTCATCGACGGACCTGCCCATGCACTGGAGCATCCTGTGTGACTTCGACGGCACCATCAGCCTCGAAGATGTCATCGACTCGCTGCTGGAGAAGTACGGCCAGCCGGGCTGGCAGGCGCTGGAAGACCAGTGGAAGGCTGGAAAGATCGGCTCGCGCGAATGCATGCAGGGCCAGGTGCGGCTGCTGAAGCTGGACCCGGCCACGCTTGATGCGCACCTGGACCAGGTGCAGATCGATCCAGGCTTCGTCGCCTTCGTCGCCCGCGCCGAGCAGCTGGGCCTGCCGCTGCACATCGTCAGCGACGGCCTGGACTATGCGATCCACCGCATCCTCGCCAACCACGGCCTGTCGCGGCTGCCGGTGGTGGCCAACCACCTGCGCTGGTGCGACGGCCACTGGGAACTGGAATCGCCCTATCAGGCCGAAGGCTGCCGCAGCGGTACCTGCAAGTGCACCTGCGCCGCGCAGGCGCGTGCCAACGAAGCGCCGCGCGTGCTGATGATCGGCGACGGCAGCTCGGATTTCTGCGTGTCCGAAGATGCCGACTTCGTGTTCGCCAAGCGCCGCCTGATCACCCATTGCACGAATGCCGGCATCGAGCATGCCGCCATTGACACCTTCCACGATGCAATCGCGCTGTTGCCGCGCCTGCTCGATGGCAGCCTGCTGCAGCCACGTCGCGTCGACGCCAGCCCGCAGCCCGCCGTACTGCCCCTGCTGCTGGCCACCGCCTGAGCACTCCCTTCCAGCCACGCTCCCCCGTTGCCCCCTTTCGAACGTCCTTCACGGAACCGAACTGCATGAACATTTTTGACAAGAACGCCGACGCCGCTGCCTCCGATGCGCAGCTGCTGGCCGACGAAGCCCGCTACAGCTCCTTCGGCGACACCGTCCACTACGTCGACCCGCCGAAGATCTTCCAGCGCGGGGAAGGCAGCTACATGTTCGACGGTGCGGGCGTGCCCTACCTCGACCTGCAGATGTGGTACTCGGCCTGCAACTTCGGCTACAGCAACAAGCGCCTGAACGACGCGCTGAAGGACCAGATCGACACCCTGCCGCAGGTCGCCAGCCAGTACCTGCACCCGACCCGCGTGCAGCTGGCCAAGACCATTGCCGTGGACATGCATGAGAAGTTCGGCCTCGACGGCCGCGTGCACTTCAACGTCGGCGGCGCGCAGGCCATCGAAGACTCGCTGAAGATCGTGCGCAACGCGCGCGGCGGCAAGAGCCTGATGTTCGCCTTCGAAGGCGGCTACCACGGCCGTACCCTGGGCGCCTCGTCGATCACCTCCAGCTACCGCTACCGCCGCCGCTACGGCCACTTCGGCGAGCGCGCGATGTTCATCCCGTTCCCGTACCCCTTCCGTCGTCCGAAGGGCATGACCCCGGACGAGTATTCCGACCACTGCGTGTGGCAGTTCGAGCGCCTGTTCGAAAGCGAGTACAACGGCGTGTGGGATCCCAAGGTCGGCCAGGCCGAGTACGCCGCGTTCTACGTCGAGCCGATCCAGGGCACCGGCGGCTATGTCATCCCGCCGCGCAACTTCTTCACCGGCCTCAAGCGCGTGCTGGACAAGTACGGCATCCTGATGGTGGTCGATGAAATCCAGATGGGCTTCTGGCGCACCGGCAAGCTGTGGTCGATCGAGCACTTCGGCGTGACCCCGGACGTGCTGGTGTTCGGCAAGGCGCTGACCAACGGCCTGAACCCGCTGTCGGGCCTGTGGGCGCGCGAAGAACTGATCAACCCGACCGTGTTCCCGCCGGGTTCCACCCACTCCACCTTCAACTCCAACCCGCTGGGCACCCGCCTGGGCCTGGAAGTGCTGAAGCTGGGCAAGGAGATGGATTACGAGCGCACCGTGCCGGAAAAGGGCGCCTACTTCCTCGACGGCCTGCGTGGCCTGCAGAAGCGCCACAAGGAAATCGGCGATGTCGACGGCCTGGGCCTGGCCCTGCGCGCCGAGATCTGCCAGGAAGATGGCTACACCCCGAACAAGGAACTGCTGGACCGCATGGTCGACATCGGCCTGGCTGGTGACCTGCTGCACGACGGCAAGCGCATGGGCCTCGTGCTCGACGTGGGTGGCTGGTACAAGAACGTGATCACCTTCGCGCCGTCGCTGGACATCAGCTACGAAGAGATCGACCTGGCGATCACCCTGCTCGACCAGGCGCTGACCAAGGCCAAGGGCTGAGGTTGGATGCGCTGCCGGTTCCCGTGCCGATGGAAATGACGTCACGTGCATCCAGCACCGCGCTGGAACCGGCCGCGCTGCTGGAGGGCTTCCTGGCCCACCCGCCGCTCGGATTCGAGGCAGGCCGCCTTCCCAGCGGCCTGCCGACCTTCCGTGCACCGCTCGACCTGACCACCACGATGGACGACGCGCTGCGCGGCAAGCTGCTCGGCCTGCCGCTGTCGCGCCTGTGGCGGCCGTGGATCACCTGGAAGACCCGCTTCGTCGGTGCCACCAGCACCGAGTACACCCCGCTGCCGGCACACGTCGCGCCGGAGGCGCTGGCCGAGGACGTGACGCGTCACGCGATCGGCGATACCCGGCTGCTGGTGGTCAAGGACCTGGCGATCGATTCACCACTGCTGGACGACGCGGCCAACGCGCACAGTGCTGCCTTCCTGCAGGCATTGCTGGCGCGCGGCTTCGTTGAACTGGAAGGCATGCCGCTGGCCTGGGTGGCGATCGATTTCGATTCGATCGACGGCTATCTCGGCCGCCTGTCGTCCTCGCGCCGCAAGAACATCCGGCGCAAGCTGCGCTCGCGCGACGACCTGCAGATCGACTGCATCGCCACCGGTGATCCGGCCCTGGCCGACCCACGGCTGCAGGCCGAACTGCATGCGCTGTACCTGGGCGTGTATGCGCAGAGCGCGGTGCACTTCGACCAGCTCGGCCTGCCCTACCTGCAGCACCTGCTGGCCGACAGCCAGGGTCACGGCCGGATGTTCCTGTACCGCCACGAGGGCCAGCTGATCGGCTGGAACCTGTGCTACGTGCACGCCGGCAAACTGGTGGACAAGTACATCGGCCTGGCCTACCCGCAGTCGCGCGAGCACAACCTGTACGCGGTCAGCTGGATGCACAACCTCGAGTACGCCCTGCAGCACGGCCTGAGCCACTACGTGGCCGGCTGGACCGACTCGCGGATCAAGGCCGAGCTGGGCGCCAGCTTCACCTCAACCCGGCACGCGATCCACGCCCGTTCCCCACTGCTGCGTGCCGCCCTGCGCCGGCTGGCCCCGTACCTGCAGGGCGAACCTGATGGAGGCGGCTGAGCGATGCAGTTGCGTTCTCCGCTGATCCTCGACCTGGACGGTGGCGTGCTGCCACTGGCCCAGGCGCAGACCCTGGCGCTGCCGCAGTGGCACGACCCGCTGCGATTCGCCTGCAGCAACGGCACCCTGGATCGCTTCAGCACCGAGGTGCTTGCGCCGCTGCCGGCCCAGCTCGGCACAGTAATGCTCGGCAGTGGTGACTTCCATCACCTCAGCCTGCCGCTGCTGCGCCGCATGCGCGCACAGGCGCCGTTCCAGCTGGTGGTGCTGGACAACCATCCGGACAACATGCGTTTTCCGTTCGGCATGCATTGCGGTTCATGGGTGAATGCCGCCAGCAAGCTGCCGCAGATCTCGCACATCCATGTGCTCGGCATCACCTCCAGCGACATCGGCCTCGGCCATGCCTGGGAGAACCACTGGCGCCCGCTGATGGGCGGTCGCCTGACCTACTGGTGCATGGACGTGGATGTCGGCTGGGGCCATCGCCTCGGCATGGGCCACGCGTTCCGCCGCTTCGAGCACCCCGAAGCGCTGGTGGCTGCGTTTGCTGCCGAACAGGCCAAGTCGCCGCAGCCGACCTACCTGTCGATCGACAAGGACGTGTTCGCCGAGGACGTCGCGCGTAGCAACTGGGACCAGGGCCGTTTCCAGCTGGAGGACGCGCTGGTGGTGATCGAGGCGCTGCGTGCCGGCGGCCTGGTCGGCAGTGACATCACCGGCGAAGTGTCGCTGGCCAACTATCAGAGCCGCTTCAAGCGCTGGCTGTCGTCGCTGGATGGCCAGCCGGACGTCAGCGCCGATGATCTTCCTGCCTGGCAGGCCCGGCACCAGCAGGTGAACCGCGAACTGCTGGCGGCGATGACTTCGGTGCCGATGGCCGGTTGACCGCTGGCCGGCAATGCCAACCAAGGTTGGTAACCATCAGAGCCGGGTAGAGTCGAGCCCACGCTCGGCTGGCGCCTTCTGTAGAGTCGAGCCATGCTCGACTGAGGGGACCGCGAGCAGCAGCCGAGCATGGCTCGGCTCTACACTGGGTTCCCACCCCGGAGCCACCGCCATGCCCCAGACCGTCATCCCGCAGCTGCGCATGCGCCACGCCGACACCACTTTGCCGTTCTACGTGCAGGGGTTGGGCTTCGTGGTCGACTGGGAACACCGCTTCGAACCCGGCTTCCCGCTGTTCGCCCAGCTTACCCGCGATGGCCAGACGATCTTCCTCACCGAACACAGCGGCGATTGCGAGGTCGGCGGCGCGGTGTATTTCATTGTCGACGACGTCGACAGCCTGCACCGCGCCTTCAGTGCGGCCAACGTGCCGATCGAGCAGCCACCGCACGACACCGAATGGGGCAGCCGCGAAATGCTGCTGCGCGACCCCGACGGCAACCGGCTGCGCTTTGCCACCCACGTGGACTGAACGACGCCGGCTTGAGATGGATATACGAAACATATATGCTTCGTATAATCGTTTCTCAAGGACCGCCCATGGGCATCGTCAACATCGATGACACCCTGCACGACCAGCTGCGCCGTGCCTGCACCGTCTCCAGCCGCTCGATCAACGCCCAGGCCAACTTCTGGATCCGGGTCGGCATGCTGTGCGAGATGAACCCCACGCTGAGCTTCCAGGACATCGTCGCCAGCGAACTGCGCGCGGCCGGGGTACAGCCGCAGGCGCTGGCGCCTGGGCGGGCCTGACATGGCGATGATCAAGCAGCCGCACGAGATCGCGCTGATGGCCGAATCCGGGCGCCTGCTGGCACGGGTATTCGCCGCGCTCGACCAGCTGCCGCTGCAGGGCCGCAGCACGATGGAGATCAATGACTTCGTCGAGCGCATGATCGTCGACGAGCTGCAGGCGCGGCCGGCCAGCAAGGGCCAGTACGGCTTCCCGTACGTGCTCAATACCTCGATCGACAACGTCATCTGCCACGGCGTGCCCAGCACCACCGACGTGCTGCGCAACGGCCAGATCGTCAACCTCGACATCACCCTGGAAAAGAACGGCTACATCGCTGATTCCAGTACCACCTACCTGGTCGGTGAGGTCGACTACGCCGCGCGCCGGCTGGTCCAGACCACCTACCAGGCGATGTGGAAAGGCATCGCCACAGTGCGCCCCGGCGCGCGCCTGGGCGACATCGGCCACGCCATCGCCCGCCACGCGCGCAGCCACGGCTACAGCGTGGTGAAGGAGTACTGCGGGCACGGCATTGGCCAGGAAATGCACGAGGAACCACAGATCCTGCATTACGGCCATCCCAACACCGGCATGGTGCTGGAAGAAGGCATGGTGTTCACCATCGAACCGATGCTCAACCAGGGCAAGCCGGCGATCCGCCAGCAGCCGGACGAGTGGCCGGTCTACACCCGCGACGGCAAGCTCTCGGCGCAGTTCGAACACACCGTCGCGGTCACCCGCAACGGCGTGCGCGTACTGACCCTGCGTCCGGGGGAAACGCCATTGTGCGCGGTGGAAGCGGCCTAGAGCGGGCGCAACAGCAGCAGCGTGGCGAGGCAGAACATGAAGATCGCCACGCCGGCGTCCAGCGCACGCCAGGCATTCGGCCTGCGGAACACCGGCTGCAGCAGGCGCGCGCCATAGCCCAGCGCACAGAACCAGATCACGCTGGCTGCGCAGGCGCCAGCAGCAAACGCCCAGCGCAGCTCGCCCGGATAGCGCGTGGACAGGCTGCCCAGCAGCACCACGGTATCCAGGTACACGTGCGGATTGAGCAGGGTGAACGCCAGGCAGGTCAGCAGCACCTGCCGTCGATTGCCACCCTCCACCTCGCCCGCCGCCAGCGCACTGCCACCGCGCCACGCGCGCAGCCCGGCCTGCAGGCCATACCAGAGCAGGAACGCTGCACCACCGAAGCGCAGCACCTGTATCAGCACCGGCCACTGCAGCACCAGCGCGCCCATGCCGCCCACGCCCGCAAGGATCAGCGCGATGTCCGCGCCGGCGCAGGCGGCCACCACCGTTCCCACGTGACGTTGCTGCAGGCCCTGGCGCAGCACGAAGGCGTTCTGTGCACCGATGGCGATGATCAGGCCGGCGCCCGCGAACAGGCCGGCAACGGTAGCGGCGATCCACATCAGGACAAGCCAGGCAGCGAAGGGATGCGCAGGGTGCGGCCAATGGCCGGTTAAGACAATCTGGTTTTTCTTTATCCTGTGCAGAAAAACTGAAGAGGCCCCGCATGGACCTGGTACATCCACAACTGGCCGCGTTCGCTGCCGTGCTGGAGGAAGGCAGCTTCGAGGCCGCGGCACGCCGTCTGTCGATCAGCCCGTCGGCGCTGTCGCAGCGGATCAAGGCACTGGAGGACCGGCTGGGCCAGGTGCTGTTGGTACGGCAGGCACCCTGCCGGCCGACCGCCGCGGGTGAAGCGCTGCTGCGCCGGGTACGGCCGATGCAGGCGCTGGAGGCCGAGGCATTGGCCGAGCTGCTGCCCGAACGTGGCAGTGACGCCGTACGCACGCCGATCCCGCTGGCGGTCAACGATGATTCGCTCGATACGTGGTTCGTGCCGGCCATCGCCGACCTGCACCAGCGCCATGGCTACCTGTTCGACCTGCGCATGGACGACCAGGACCATACCCTGCAGCTGCTGCGCGACGGCAGCGTGCTGGGTGCGGTCACCGCCGAAAGCCAGCCGGTGAAGGGCTGCAACGTGCACCCGCTCGGCGCCATGCGCTACCACGCCATCGCCTCGCCCGGCTTTGCCCGCCAGTACTTCAGCGACGGCATGCACGCCACGGCACTGGCACGCGCGCCGATGCTGGTGTTCAACCGCAAGGATGAACTGCAGTGGCGCTTCGTGCGAAGGCTGACCCGCGCGCGGCTGCAGCCGCCGCTACACTACCTGCCCTCCTCCACCGGTTTCGTCGAAGCCGCCGCGTGCGGACTTGGCTGGGGCATGGCCCCGGAATCGCTGGTCGCACCCGCCGTGCGCGCCGGCCGCGTGGTGGTACTGGAACCCCGCCGCTGGCTCGATGTGCCGCTGTACTGGCAGCATGCCGCCGTGCGCTCGAGCACGCTGCAGCACATCACCCAGGCGCTGCGCACTGCGGCCAGCGGCACCCTTCGTTGAGGACAATCCGATGACCGCAGACCCGGGCTTCACGCCACGCGCACTACCGTTTGCGCACTTCTTCACCACTGGGACGGCATGGGCGTGATCGGCCGACGTACAAGGATGCACCGCGCGAAGGCCGCGCTGGCGCTGGCGCTGGCGCTGGCAACCTGCCTGCCACCCGCCGCACTGGCACAGACCACCGGCGATGCACCCGCATTGGAGTGGGAACAGGCGCGGCAACGGTTGGAGCAGGTCTCCGATGCACTGGCCGCCGCCGACGCCGCCGTGCGCAACAAGCAGGACCTGCAGGAGGCGACCCGCCTGCTGCGCCTGCCCGAAATCACCGGCGAAGTACGCCGGCTGCAGTTCCAGAAGACCCTCACCCTGCCGCTGGGTTCGCTGGCGCCGGTCGCCGAGGCCTATGGCATCGACTCGCCGCTGTCGTTCACCGAACGCGACTGGAGAACGCGCCCGGTGGTGACTGCTGTGCTGCCGCTGTACACCGGCGGCGTGATTCCGGCCGCGCAACGTGCCGCCAGCGCCGCCCACGAACAGGCCAGCGCCGAGCGCGAGGCACAGCGCCAATCGCTGACCGTGCAGCTGGCCCAGGCCTATTTCGGCCAGCGGCTGGCCGAGCAGGCCGTGGACGTACGCCGCGACGTACGTGATGGCCTCAACCGCCACCTGTCCGACGCGGAGAAGCTGGAACGCGAGGGCTTCGCTACCCGCGCCCAGCGCCTGCAGGCCACCGTGGCACGCGACAAGGCCGAGCGCGAATACCAGAAGACGGTGAACGACCTGGCCACGCTGAAGGCCGCACTGGCCACGCTGCTGCGCAGCGGAGGCGAAGTGCAGCCGGTATCGCCGCTGTTCGTGCAGCGCGTGCCACTGGAACCGGTCGCCAGCTTCGAGCGCACCGCCCAGGCGCGCCAGCCGCAGATTGCGCGCCTGCGGGCGATGGTGGCGCAGGCCGAACAAGGCGTGCGCGTGCAGCAGGCCAAGCTGAAACCACAGATCTTCGCCTTCGGCCAGTACGACTTCCGCCGCCGCGACGAAATGCTGACTGATCCGGACTGGGCGTTCGGCATCGGCCTGAAGTACACCTTCCTGTCGCCGAACTCGCGGCCGGCGCAGATCAGTGCCGCGCGCGCGCAGCAGGAGCAGGCCGAAGCCGGCCTGCGCGAGGCCGAAAACCAGGTCGCACTGGGCGTGCGCAAGGCCTGGAACGAACTGGAGACCGCGCGCCAGCAGTACGTGCTGCTCGACAGCAGCATCGCCCAGGCACAGGAAAACCTGCGCCTGCAGGAACTGGCGTTCCGCGAAGGCCAGGCCACCTCGCTGGATGTGATCGACGCGCGGCTCGGCCTCGGCGGCGCCCGTGTCGAGCGTGCGCAGGCCGCCTACCAATACGATATTGCGCTGGCACAGTTGCTGGAGATCAGTGGACAGATGGACCGTTTCGAAGAGTTCCGGCGGCGTGCGGACGAGGTGATCGACCATGAGTGATGTGCTGCACGACGAAGCGACGACGCCCCCTGGCAAGCGCCGGCTGGGACCTATTCTGGTGGTGGTATTGCTGGTCGTGGTGGTGCTCGGCCTGTGGCTGGCCTGGCGCAGCCCGGCGGACCAGATCCAGGGCATGGCCGATGCGGACACCATCAACGTTGCCGCCAAGATCACCGCGCGCGTGGCCGAACTGAAGGTGCGCGAGGGTGACCGCGTGCAGCCCGGGCAGGTGCTGTTCCTGCTCGACAGCCCCGAGGTCGCCGCCAAGGAACAGCAGGCACACGGTGCCCTGGCCGCCGCGCAGGCAGTGGCCGACAAGGCCGACGAAGGCGCGCGTAGCGAGGACATCCGCGCCGCCGAAGCGAACTGGAAGCGGGCCGAAGCCGGTGCGACGCTGGCTGAAGCCACCTACCAGCGCGTGCAGAACCTGTTCAACGAAGGGGTGATGACCCGGCAGAAGCGCGATGAAGCGCATGCCCAGGCCACCAGCTCGCGCGAACTGGCGCGTGCCGCCCGCGCGCAGTACGACATGGCATTGGCCGGCGCACGTGAGCAGGACAAGCGCGCGGCGCAGGGCCAGGTGCAGCAGGCACAAGGCGCGGTGGCCGAGGTCAACGCTGCGCGTGCCGAAGTGGAAGGACGCGCGCCGGTGGCGGGTGAGATCAACAAGCGCATGGCCGACCCGGGCGAACTGGTGCCGGCCGGCTACCCGGTGTTCACCCTGGTCGACATCGATCGCATGTGGGTAGCGATGAACCTGCGCGAATCGCAGATGCAGGGCCTGAAGGTCGGCAGCAAGCTGCAGGGCAGCGTGCCGGCACTCGGCCTGGACGGCGAGTTCGAGGTCTACTTCATCAACCCGGCCGGCGACTATGCAACCTGGCGCACAACCCGCCAGTCGTCCGGCTACGACGTCCGCAGCTTCGAGGTGCGGGTGCGCCCGGTACGCCGCATCGAGGGTTTCCGCCCCGGCATGAGCGTGCTGTTCGCATGGCCCCAGCACTGAGCCCGGATACCGGCGGTTTCGGCGCCTCGTGGCGGCGCGAGTTGTATGCGCTGCGCGGCAACCGCGCCGACCTGATGCTGGTGACCCTGCTGCCACTGCTGATGCTGGTAGTGATGGCGTGGATGTTCACGCCTTCGGTGATGCGCGACATCCCCATTGCCGTGGTCGATCTCGACCACAGCAGTGACAGCCGCCTGCTGCTGCGCATGCTCGATGCCAGCCCCGGCGTGCGCATCGCCAGCCAGCCTGCGGACATGGAAGATGCGCGTTCGCAGCTGCGCCACCTGGATGTGTTCGCCATCGTGCTGGTGCCGCGCGACGTCACCCGGCAGGCCCTGCGCGGCCGCCAGGGCACGGTGTTCGCCTATTACAACGCCACCTACATGACCACCGGCCAGTCGGCGGCACGCGATATCGGCGATGCGGTCTCGGCCTGGAACGCACGCCTGCTGCGCGAGCGCATCGGCCTGCAGGTCGGCCCGGGCAAGCTGCGTGCAGCACCGATCGCGGTGCAGTCGGACATCCTCTACAACCCGGCGCGCAGCTACGAATTGTTCCTGCTGCCGCTGATCTTCCCGGCAGTGTTGTCGCTGGTGCTGGCGCTTGCCGTGGCTGGCAGCCTCGGCCGCGAGATCCGCGACGGAACCCTGCCCGCCTGGCTGGGCCGCACGCCGTGGGCTGCGATTGCCGGCAAGATCACGCCGTACATCCTGTTGTTCTCGCTGTATGGCGCGCTCGGCATCGGTTACCTGGCCTGGCTGCGCGGCGATGGCGTTGCGGGCAGCGTGCTCCTGCTGCTGCTCGCGCAGCCGGTGTTCTACCTGGCCACCGCCGCCTATGCGCTGTTCTTCGTCGGGGTCACCCGCGACATGGGTACTGCGCTATCCGCGGTGGGCCTCAGCATCGGCACCGCGCTGGCATTTTCCAGCGCCACCTTCCCGGTGCTGGATGGCCCCCTGTTCACCCGCATCTGGCATCAACTGCTGCCACTCAGCGCCTACATCAAGCTGCAGACCCAGCAGCAGTTCATCGGTTCGCCGCTGCAGGTTTCGGCATGGCCGCTGGCCACGCTGTTGTTGATGACGGTGGTGGCCGGTGGCATCGGCGGCGTGCGCCTGATCGCCTTCGCGCGCACGCCCGAAGCCGCACAACCGGCAGGGGCAGACGCATGAGCGCACTGTGGCGCAGCCTGCGGCAGACCCTGATGGCGGTGCTGTGCGACCGCTACGCGATCGTGGTGATGGTCGGTGCGGTCATCCTGTACTCGTTCTTCTACCCGGCCGCGTATCGCCACCAGGTGGCCGGCAACCTGCCGGTGCTGGTAGTGGACGAAGACCACAGTGCCACCAGCCGCGAGCTGCTGCGAAAGCTCGATGCACTCCGCGTTGCACGCGTGGTCGGGCAACCGGCGGACATCGACAGTGCGCGCCAGCAGCTGGAAGCCGGCCATGCCGAAGGCATCGTGCTGATCCCGGCCAACCTGGAGCGCGACATCCTGCGCGGCCATCCCGCCAAGCTGGTACTGCTCGGCAACGGCGCCTACCTGGGCCGTGCCAGCTGGGTGCTGGGCAGCGTGGCCGATGCACTGGGCGCATTCGGGCGTGACGCCGTGGTCGGCCAGGCGGCCTTCATGGGCGCACCGCAGGCACCACCGGTCACGCTGGTGCAGCGCCCGCTGTACAACACCCAGGAAGGCTATGGCAGCGCCATCGTGCCCGGCGTGGCCGAGCTGATCGTGCACCAGACCCTGTTGATGGGCATCGGCGTACTGCTCGGCGGCCGCCGACTCGTACTGGGCCGCCGCCTGCGCTTCGACCTGCCGACGCTGACCGGCATGGCATTGGGCTTCGGCCTGATCGGCCTGTTCGGTCTGTTCTACTACGCCGGGTTCACCGCGTGGGTGCAGGACTATCCGCGCGGCGGCAATCCGCTGGGCCAGCTGCTGGGCGGCACCTTGTTCATCGCCGCCACGGTGGCGTTCGGCCTGTTCGTCGGCAGCTTCTTCCGCACCCGCGAACGCGCCTTCCAGTACATCATCGCCACCTCGATCCCACTGTTCTTCCTGGCCAACCTGTCGTGGCCGGCGGTGATGACGCCGCAACCACTGGTCTGGCTGGCGCAACTGCTGCCCACCACCTCGGGCATCAACCTGATGGTGCGCCTGAACCAGATGGACGCTCGCCTGGCCGAAGTCAGCCACGAACTGATCACCCTCACCGTCCTGTTGCTGCTCTACGGCAGCCTCGCCACCTGGCGCCTCCTCGCCCAAAAGGGGACGGAGGGGATTAAGTCGTAAACGGCAAGGTTGGGGGATTGCGACTTGATCCCCTCCGTCCCCTTTTCTGAAACAACGAACGCCGGCGCGGGGCCGGCGTTCGAGCACTGCGGTGTGGAAGGGGAAACGAGGTCTGGCTGTGAACGATCAGCGGTAGACGCGTTCGCAGCGGCGTTCAACGACGCGGTCGCCGTTCTTCTGCTGCTGGTTGCCCTGGATCTGGCGGCCGGCCGCACCGCCGGCTACAGCACCGGCCACCGTGGCCAGTTTCTTGCCGTTGCCGCCGCCGACCTGGTTGCCCAGCAGGCCACCGATCACCGCGCCCGTGGCGGTACCGGCAATGCGGTTGGGATCGCGTGAGTTGCGCTGCACTTCCACGTTCTTGCAGACCACGCGGCTGCCGTCGTTGAACTTGCGTCCTTCATCGCGCGGCCCGTAGGTCTGCGCACCCGCGACGGACGAAGCCGCCAGCAGCGTGCCCAGTACAAGCAGTCGGGTCGAGGTCTTCATGGCCATCTCCTGAGGTCCGGTATGTCGCAAGTCTCCTCCCGGGGTTGGCAACCCGAAGTGAAATACGCGTGTCCGCCGCCTCACCGGCCATCGCGCGTTCAGGAAGAAAGTTGCGCCCATCGCGATCAGCCATCGCGATGGGCGCCGTCTCCCTACCGGCATGCGCTGTTGCTAGAACTCTTCCCAACCACCCGCGTTGGCAGCCAACGTCGGCTCGATGCGCGGTGACAGCACCGCCGGGCGTCTCACCGGCGTGACCGAGGCCGCTACCGCCGCAAGCGCGCGCGGCACCGATACGGCTGCCGCGGCTGCCCCGGTGCGGAACACCGACACCGCTTCGGTCAGCAGGTTGGCCTGCTCTTCCATGGAACGCGCTGCGGCGCTGGCCTCTTCCACCAGCGCGGCATTCTGCTGGGTGGTCTCGTCCATCTGCACCACGGCCTGGTTGACCTGCTCGATGCCCGAACTCTGCTCCTGCGAGGCGGCGGAAATGTCGGCCATGATGTCGGTCACGCGCTGCACCGACGCCACGATCTCGCCCATCGTGGTGCCTGCCTGGCGGACCAGCGCCGATCCATCGGCCACCTTGCCAACCGAATCCTCGATCAGGCCCTTGATCTCCTTGGCCGCACCGGCCGAGCGTTGTGCCAGCGTGCGCACCTCGCTGGCCACCACGGCAAAGCCCCTGCCCTGCTCGCCGGCACGAGCGGCTTCCACTGCAGCGTTAAGCGCCAGGATGTTGGTCTGGAATGCGATGCCATCAATGACAGAAATGATCTCGGCGATCTTCTTCGAGGAGGCTTCGATGGCCGACATGGTGGTCACCACCTGTCCGACTACCTCGCCGCCCTGCGAGGCAACGCCATGCGCGCCGATGGCAAGCTGGTTGGCCTGGCGGGCGTGCTCCGCATTCTGCTTCACCGTGGACGTCAGCTCCTCCATCGATGCGGCCGTTTCTTCAAGGTTTGCCGCCTGCTGCTCGGTGCGCCGCGACAGATCAGTGTTGCCCGACGCGATCTCGCCTGCCGCCAGGGTGATGCTGGACGCACTGGTCTGGATATGTCCCACGATTTGCTTGAGCTGATCGACCGTGGCGTTGCAGTCATCGCGCATGCGCGCGAAGACCCCATGGAAGTCGCCCTGCATGCGCACGGTCAGGTCACCGCGCGAGATCGCCTGCAACAGGGTCGACACCTGTACCAGATTCTCGTCGGTGGTCTGCATCAGCCGATTGAGCCCGGCTACCATCTCGCGGAAGTCGTAGGCGAAGCGATCTTCGTCACCGCGCAGGCTGAAGTCACCGGCGGCTGCGGCCGTCGCCAAGCGGCGGATCTCACCGTTGATCGCCGACAGGCTCGTCTTGGTTTCGTCCATGGCCTGGGTGATTGCGGCCTTCTCGCCCGGCAACGGATCCATGTCCACTGACAGATCACCGCGGGCGTAATGCTTCATCACCTCGATCAGGCGGTTCTGCACCTGCACGTGAGAGCCGACCAGCGCATTCGTCTCGTGCACCATGCGCCCGTAGTCGCCGGGGAAAGCACTCTCATCCATGCGGTAGCTGAGGCTGCCCGCATCGTGCTGGCGGGCCAGCTCGCCCTGCGCCGCCATCACCGACTGCAACTGCGCCTGCATGCGCTGCATCGACCTGAGCAGCTGGGTCACCTCATCGTTGCCGGACGCGTCGATGCTGCTGTCCAGGCGGCCACCGGCAATACCGTCGGCCAGCTTCACCGCCCCTGCCAGCGGACGGGTCAGGCTGCGGGTAATCGCCCATGCCGCCAGCGAGCCCAGCAGCAGACTCATCACACCGAACACGATCGACAACGTACCGGTCCATGATTCGGTCGCGCGGTACTCCTCGCGGCTGCGCGCTGTCAGCGCCTCCTGATGCCGCAGCAGGGTCGAGATGGCTTCATTCCAGGCCGTCGCCAGGCCATGTTCGGCCAGCAGTTCCTTGGCCGCGCCGTCGAAATCGCCGGCCTTCATGCGCTCATGCAGGTGCTGGGTGGAAGCATCGGTAGCCTTGCGCGCCGCCTCGATCTTCGCCACCAGGGTATCGCCGGTGGCATCACGTGGAATCTTGATGTACTTGGCCCAGATACCATCGTAGGTCTGCGACAGCTCCTGCGCCTTCTGATAATCCTTGTCGAAATCCTCGCCGCGCTTGATCACCATCAGCCGGCGATGCATCAGCACCGCGTTGTTGGTATCCAGCATGTCGTTCAACAGCCGCATCTTCACCATGTTGACGTCCACCACTTTCTCGAACTGGGCGGACTTCAGGTGATTTCCGTACAGCACGAGGCCAACGATGGCCACGATGAACAGCAGCAGCAGACCAAACCCGGCACCCAGCCGGGATCCCACTCGGAGGTTGCGTAAGGCGAGCATCTCAATTCCCTTGATCGTGGCCGTACGAACGGTGGCGGCGCAGGAGAGGGAAACTTTATGGGTCGATATTATTATATCGATCCAAAACTATGGAACTGTGCAGACAGGCGTGAAGAACACATTTAATGGAGGTGGTTATTCCTGCTGGGCATGTCGATGTACGAGCATGGCAATCGCAATCATCACGCCGCGCTCACGACGCGCGACCGCAGATAACGTCTTCCGTTCGAAATTGCCATCAGAGCTGCAATCTGGCATTTGCCATCGCAGGGCTACCCGCGCTGCTGCAACCTCATCCGAACATCCCCCAACGCTGGCACAGTGCAGGAGAACTCTCTGCCGATCTGCTGGAAGCCATCCCTCCAGCAATAGAGCCTGTTGTCCTCGGCCACGACAGATACAAGCCGCATCAGCAGCCACTCGTCGGATTCATCACCACCGTCGTCCAGCTCAAAAACAAGCAGAGCTTCCTCAGCGACGTCTACAGGCAGGCAAAATTCTGTATCGCCCAGGTAATCCACGAGTTCCCGACCCTTGAAGATTTCGACCCTTATGAAGGGGTCCAGCTCCCCTTGGGCTCCACTGCCACTGATCTCCCACTTGTTGACCTTCAAGTCAATGAAACTGCAATCATTGAGATTCTCGTCGCTCTGGAAATAGGAGACGGGAAGGTCACCCCATGCTGCACGTACCCACACGCTGCGCTGAGGCAAGACGATCGAGGAGTGCACGGAAATTGCGTACTTTCTACTCATGCCTATCCACGGAAATTGACTCCCAGGACGGGGCGACGGAAATTTCCTCAAGATACCCCTCAAGGTCTCTGAACGGAGAGACCCCTACCGCAGCCAAGGAGAACCACACGGCATCACACTCGTCGCAGACAAATATCTGAACGCCGCGCTCCTTTACTTGAGCTTTCAACACCTCACCCTGCTCACAACGGGGACAGATCAAACAACCCCCATCGCACCGGAGACGCAGATACAACGTTACTGACCATGCCAGAAACAATTTCCCAGACCTTTCTCGCCGATGATACAGGATGAGAAACTATTTCTATCACCCAGCCAATCATCACTGACAGTGGAAGTTGAGCGCGCCCGAGGGGGTCCTGCTGCCGATGGCACCAATCAATTAATAAGAAGAAGACTTCGGGCGAACTCTCTATCAGCTGCTGGCCCTGCTATTGGGGATGGGTCACATCGTTTTCTTCCCTGCAAACCGGCGCGCGCCACGACGGGAGTGCCGAGCACCTTGACTCAGCGAAGAAGTATGCGAAACCCCAGCATGGGTCCCAAAGCATCCGGCGCTCAGCCGTGCCCAACGCACAGGAAACGACGCTACAGTCGACATATGACGCTTGTCCTACAGATTGAAGGCGCTGCCATCGATGACATCGCGAGCCTGTACGCGGAGATCAACCGCGTGTTCATGGCCGACGAGGGCTGGCAGCTCGGGCCAAGCCTGGACGCGCTGGACGACCTGCTGCATGGCGGTTATGGCGCGCTGGCCGGCCAGGCACCGGCCACACTGATCTGGCGCGACATCGCCCACAGCCGCGCGGCGCTGGGCGTGGAGGCCACCTGCCAGTGGCTGCAGTCCAAGCTGGAAGCCCCGGGCACCTTCAACACGCGGGCCATTGCGCTCCAGCTGGACGCCCTGCAGCAGGGCCAGGGCCAGACCTACTTCGAGATCGTGATGGAGATCTTCGCCAGCCACCGGCAGATCACCCTCATCCCGGCCTGACTGCGTGCCCCGCACGGGCAATGCCCGCCAACCGCAGCGGCGTCCACCGGCCCCAGCAGTTACCATGGACGGCCCTGTACCTGCTCCGCCGTCGCCGCCCTCCGGCGCGACCGGATGCCCTGATCCACGAGTGCCATGTCCAAAGACAAGTCCGCCGAACACACCCCGCTGATGAAGCAGTTCTTCGCAGCCAAGTCCGACTATCCGGACCTGCTGCTGTTCTTCCGCATGGGCGACTTCTACGAGCTGTTCTACGACGACGCCCGCAAGGCCGCGCGCCTGCTCGACATCACACTGACCCAGCGCGGCAGCTCCGGCGGCGCGCCGATCCCGATGGCCGGCGTGCCGGTGCATGCCTACGAAGGCTACCTGGCGCGGCTGGTGGCGCTGGGCGAGTCGGTGGCGATCTGCGAGCAGATCGGCGATCCGGCGCTGGCCAAGGGCCTGGTCGAGCGCAAGGTGGTGCGCATCGTCACCCCCGGCACCGTCACCGACGAAGCGCTGCTGGACGAGCGCCGTGACACCCTGCTGATGGCGCTGTCGCGCACGAAGCAGGGCTACGGCCTGGCCTGGGCCGACCTGGCCGGTGGCCGCTTCCTGGTCAATGAAGTCGAGACCGACGACGCGCTGGAAGCCGAACTGGCCCGACTGGAACCGGCCGAGCTGCTGGTGCCCGACGAGGAGAACTGGCCGGAGTTCCTGCGCCAGCGCACCGGCGTGCGCCGCCGTGCGCCGTGGCTGTTCGACGCCGACAGTGGCCGTCGCCAGCTGCTGAACTTCTTCAAGCTGCATGACCTGAGCGGCTTCGGCATCGATGACAAGCCGCGCGCCACCGCTGCCGCTGGCGCCCTGCTCGGCTATGTCGAGGAAACCCAGAAGCAGCGCCTGCCGCACCTGACCTCGATCGCGATGGAAACTGCCGGCGAGGCGATCGCGATGAACGCCGCCACCCGTCGCCACCTGGAACTGGATACGCGCGTCGACGGTGATACCCGCAACACCCTGCTGGGCGTGCTCGACAGCACGGTGACGCCGATGGGCGGCCGCCTGCTGCGACGCTGGCTGCACCGCCCGCTGCGCCTGCGCGAGGTGCTGGTGCAGCGCCACCATGCGGTGGAAACCCTGATCGACCGCGGCAGCGACGCTGACATCCGCGAACAGTTCCGCCGCCTCGGCGACCTGGAACGCATCCTCACCCGCGTTGCACTGCGCTCGGCGCGCCCGCGTGACTTCTCCACCCTGCGTGATGGCCTGGGCCTGCTGCCGGCCGTGCGCGAGGTGCTGGCGCCGCTGGATTCGCCGCGCCTGCAGGCGCTGCACGCAGCGCTGGGCGAGCATGACGAGTGCGCGCAGCTGCTGGCCAGTGCGATCGCCGAAATGCCGCCACTGAAGCTGAGCGACGGCGGCGTGCTGGCCGATGGCTTCGATGAAGAGCTGGACGAGCTGCGCCGCCTGTCCACCCATGCCGACCAGTTCCTGGTCGACCTGGAACTGCGCGAGCGCGAGAGCAGTGGCATCCCCACCCTGAAGGTGGGCTACAACCGCGTGCACGGTTACTACATCGAAATCAGCAAGGGCCAGTCCGACCGCGCGCCGGTGCACTACACCCGCCGCCAGACGCTGACCAATGCCGAGCGCTACATCACCGAAGAACTGAAGGCGTTCGAGGACAAGGTGCTGTCCGCGCGCGACCGTTCACTGTCGCGCGAGAAGTACCTGTACGAGCAGCTGCTGGACACCTTGGGCGGCCAGCTGGAACCGTTGAAGCAGTGCGCCGCGGCGCTGAGCGAACTGGACGTGCTGGCCGCCTTCGCCGAACGCGCGCAGGCGCTGGACTGGGCGCGACCGGAACTGCAGGCCGAGCCCTGCCTGAAGATCGAACGCGGCCGCCATCCGGTGGTCGAGGCGGTGCGCGAGCAGCCGTTCGAGCCGAACGACCTGGACCTCCATCCAGACCGTCGCATGCTGGTCATCACCGGCCCGAACATGGGCGGCAAGTCGACCTACATGCGGCAGAACGCGCTGATCGTGCTGCTGGCCCACATCGGCAGCTTCGTGCCGGCCAGCCGCGCGCTGATCGGGCCGATCGACCGCATCCTGACCCGCATCGGCGCCGGAGACGACCTGGCCCGCGGGCAGTCGACCTTCATGGTCGAGATGGCCGAAACCAGCTACATCCTGCACCACGCCACCGCGCATTCGCTGGTGCTGATGGACGAGATCGGCCGCGGCACCTCCACCTACGACGGCCTGGCCCTGGCCGACGCGGTGGCCCGCCACCTCGCTTACCAGAACCGCTGCTACACGCTGTTCGCCACCCACTACTTCGAGCTGACCGCGCTGGCCGACGAACAGCACGAAGGCGGCCGCAGCGGCATCGCCAACGTGCACCTGGACGCGGTCGAGCATGGCGAAGCGCTGGTGTTCATGCACGCAGTGAAGGATGGCCCGGCCAACCGCAGCTTCGGCCTGCAGGTGGCCGCGCTGGCCGGCCTGCCGCGTGCCACCGTGGCGCAGGCCCGTCGTCGCCTGGCCGAGCTGGAGCAGCGCGGCGGTGAAAGCCACGCCGCCGAACTGGCACCGCAGGCGCTGGATGCACCGCAGCAGTTCGGCCTGTTCGCCGCGCCGGCCAGCAAGGCGCAGGAAGCGCTGGCCACGATCGATCCGGACGAGTTGACCCCGAAGCAGGCACTGGAAGCCCTGTACCGGCTGAAGGCACTGCTGTAGGCACACCAGGCCAGGGGGCACCATGCCCCCTGGAAGCTGCCACGAAGAATCCTGCATACTCGGCCACGCGGACCGCCACGGGGGAGCTGGGCGCCGTTCCGCACAATCACTGGAAATGCGATCCCAGCGGCATGCAATGGGGCCGGGCAGCATGCCGCCGCATCGAAGCGAGGGGATTCGATCACGAGGGAACGAACATGCGGCGTATGGTTCTAGCGTTGTTGCTGGTGTGTGGCGTGGCCGATGCACAGGAATTCGTAAGCAGCGAGCGTACCTACGACGAACGCCTGCGGGGTGCGCGGGTCGCGGCGCTCGGCGATGATCTGTTTGGTGACTCCCTCAACAGGAAGGATGGCGCGCTGCAGTTCTCGCAGACCGATGTCGTCGTGCCGACCAGCAGCGGAATGCGGGTCGCATTCACACGCACAACGCCGAAGCAGAAACAGGGACTGGATCGCGCTGCCGCTCCGCTGGGGGCGTCCTGGGAAATCGATGCCCCCTACATGATGGGCTCCTACGATCAGCGCCGGGGCTGGAATGCGGTGGGCGGCGGCCGCTGCAGCGGCAGCAACCTGTCCCCGACCGAGTGGGTGGGCCCGTCACCGGACTTCAACACCCGGGTCATCCCGAAGCATACCTATTGGAGCGGCATCTTCATCAACCTCCCTGCGGTCGGTTATGAATCCCTGTTGCTGAAGGAAGCAGGGGCAAGCCTGCCCCAGGACGGGGCAACCTACATTGGCACCTCGGCCAGCCAGTGGCGCGTCAGCTGCCTGCCAGCCATCAGGAATGGAACCGGCGAAGGCTTTGTCGTGCGGACCACCGATGGCACCCGTTACTTCTTCGACTGGATGGCGGTCCGTGACCAGCACGACGTGCTGGCCAACGAGTACTACCGCGATGGCAATGGCAATGGCACATCGCAGCCCTACCTGCTGGTTCCGGTGGTCGATGTCTTCCTCTACGCGACACGTGTCGAGGACCGCCACGGCAACTGGGTCAGCTACAGCTACGACAGTGCCAACCCGACCCGCCTGCTGGCGATCATTTCCAATGACGGAGCCCGGATCGACATCGACTATGACGCGCAGGGCAAGATCGGTGCCGTCCGGGCCGGAGATCGCACCTGGCGCTACAACTACGTCGACAGCTACTGGGGACGCACGCTCAATGAAGTCGTGCTTCCCGACCAGTCGCGCTGGACCTTCTCCACCGACCGCCATGTCGGCGCGATGCCGTGGACGATGGTGCCCCCCGTCCTGAATCCAGGCTTCTACATGAATTCCTGCGCGCAGAATGCAGCCGGATTCCGCTCGGAAGATGCCGGCGACCCGGCCTACAACGATGTGATCACCATGCGCCATCCCAGCGGCGCGCAAGGAGTGTTCTCGCTTCGCCAGTTGATCCACGGATCGGACAACACGCCTGGCAGCTGCGGCATCATCGGCACCAGTTCCTCCAACTTCGGGTTTGGCTCATTCGGCATTCCCAACGCCTACATGGCCAAGTCGCTGGTATCCAAGACCCTGTCCGGGCCCGGCATCCAGCCCGCCTCCTGGACGTACACATACTCACCGCGCTGGTCATTCACCGGTGGCTGCACCTCCAACTGCGTTTCAACCACCTGGGAGAACCGGCCTGACGGCGTGCAGGCCGAGTATGTCTTCGGCAACGACTACACCGCCAACATCGGCGACCTGCAGATCGAGCGCCTTCGCCGTGCCGGCGTGGTGGTACAGGAAACCCGGTATGTGAAGGCAGGCGCATCCGCTGCCTATCCCGCGCGCTACGGAACGCAGCTGGCGCCACGCGGGAATCCGCTGACCACCCAGATCCGGCCAATGCAGGATACCCAGCTGCGCCGGGACGGGATGCTCCATCGTCGCTATGTGGATGCCTTCGACGGCCTGGCACGCCCGGTGCGCATCGTCGAATCGAGCACCGCTGGCCCATGACCGGAGCATGTCGGGGCGCCAGCCGCGGGGCGACCGGAACAAGGCTCCGGCAATGAATTTCCGACAATCGATAGACAAAAACTATAGAAATGAATGATTCATTCGATTATTCATTTCATCTGGCCCTAGCTACAGTCGAGTGAAGATGTTTTCCCACGTCTTCACCGCCCCCAGGAGCCAGCCGATGAGCCAGTCCGACAACAACAACGCCAAGTGCCCGTATCACACCGCCCCGTCGCCGGAGCAGGGCGCCGAGCAGCAGCGCGAGCTGAGCACCACGCCCAAGCAGAAGCACGGCGATGACCCGGTCACGCCGATGACCACGGCCTTCGGCGCACCGGTGGTGGACAACCAGAACAGCAAGACCGCCGGCCCGCGCGGCCCGCTGCTGATGGAAGACGTGTGGCTGCTGGAGAAGCTGGCCAACCTCAACCGCGAGATCATTCCCGAGCGCCGCATGCACGCCAAGGGCTCGGGCGCGTTCGGTACCTTCACCGTCACCCACGACATCAGCAAGTACACCCGCGCCAGGCTGTTCGAGAAGGTCGGCAAGCAGACCGAGATGTTCGCCCGCTTCACCACCGTGGCCGGCGAGCGTGGCGCCGCCGACGCCGAGCGCGACATCCGCGGCTTCGCGCTGAAGTTCTACACCGAAGAAGGCAACTGGGACCTGGTGGGCAACAACACGCCGGTGTTCTTCCTGCGCGACCCGCGCAAGTTCGCCGACCTCAACAAGGCGGTCAAGCGCGATCCGCACACCAACCTGCGCAGCGCGCGCAACAACTGGGATTTCTGGACGCTGCTGCCCGAAGCCCTGCTGCAGGTGACCGTGGTGATGAGCGACCGCGGCATCCCGCGCAGCTTCCGCCACATGCACGGCTTCGGCTCGCACACCTACAGCTTCACCAACGCCGACAGCGAGCGCTTCTGGGTCAAGTTCCACTTCGTCAGCCAGCAGGGCATCGAATCGCTGACCGACGCACAGGCGCAGATCCTGGTCGGCCATGACCGCGAAAGCCACGGCCGCGACCTGTTCGCCGCGATCGAGAAGGGTGACTTCCCGAAGTGGAAGCTGTTCATCCAGGTCATGCCGGAACTGGATGCGGAAACCTACCGCGTGCACCCGTTCGACCTGACCAAGGTGTGGCCGAAGAGCGACTACCCGCTGATCGAAGTGGGCCAGTTCGAACTGAACCGCAACCCGGTCAACTGGTACCAGGACGTGGAGCAGTCGGCATTCGCACCGAGCAACCTGGTGCCGGGCATCGGCCCCTCGCCGGACAAGATGCTGCAGGCGCGCCTGTTCGCCTACTCCGATGCGCAGCGCTACCGCCTGGGCGTGAACCACCACCAGATTCCGGTGAACGCCGCACGCTGCCCGGTGCACAGCAACCACCGCGACGGTGCGATGCGCGTGGACGGCAACTACGGTGGCCTGCCGCACTACGAGCCGAACAGCTACGGCCAGTGGCAGGAGCAGCCGGAGTACCGCGAGCCGCCGATGAAGATCCGCGGTGACGCCGACTTCTGGAACTTCCGCGAAGACGACGCCGACTACTTCAGCCAGCCCGGTGCGCTGTTCCGCAGCTACAACCAGGCGCAGAAGGACCGTTTGTTCGCCAACACCGCCCGTGCCCTGGGCGATGCGCCGGACTTCATCAAGCAGCGCCACATCGACAACTGCAGCAAGGCCGACCCGGCCTATGGCGCCGGCATCACCGCGGCCCTGAAGGCCCTGGCCAGCCAGCCGTCGGATTCGTTCAAGCCGGCCCAGCCGGAAACCGACTTCCCGGCCGCCACCCCGGGCGCGGAAGACATCGAGCTCTGATCGCCCTGCCCCGCGTACGGCACGCCGCCTCCCTGTGGGGCGGCGTCGCCGTTTTAACGGTCCGCGTCGTATCGTCAGCACGCCCAAACCCAATCAAGGAGCCCCCTGATGAGCCTGACCGATGAACTTCTCTCCAAACTGCAGGGCGCCCCGCTGCAGCAGGTGTCGCAGCAGCTCGGCATCAGCGACACCCAGGCCTCCGGTGCGATCAGTGCCGCACTGCCGGTGCTGATGGGCGCGCTGGGCAACAACGCCTCGCAGCCGCAGGGCGCGCAGGCGCTGCTCGGCGCACTGCAGAACAACCACAGTGGGCTGGACCTGGGCAGCGTGCTTGGTTCGGTGCTGGGCGGCGGTGGCGGTGGTGCCGCCAGCGACGGCGCCGGCATCCTCGGCCACATCTTCGGTGGCAGCCAGCAGAAGGTGGAAACCGGCCTGGCCCAGGCCACCCAGCTCGACAGCGGCCGCACCAGCCAGCTGCTGCAGATCCTCGCACCGATCGTGATGGCCTTCCTCGCCCAGCGCCTGGGCGGCGGCCAGGCCGATGCCGGCTCGCTCAGCCAGGCGCTGGGCCAGGAGAAGCAGCAGGTACAGCAGCAGGGCGGTCTCGCCGGCGGTCTGCTTGGCAGCCTGCTGGACCAGGACGGTGATGGCCAGCTGGGTGTGGGCGACCTGCTGAAGCTGGGCGGCAACCTGCTGGGTGGCAAGCGCTGACGGAAGGTGTCGCCGGGTATGGCCCGGCGCTACCAGGCGTCGCGTTGATCGATATCCGCCGATCGCATCATCGGAATTTCCATGGGTAGCGCCGGGCCATGCCCGGCGGCTTAGCGATTGCCCGCCTTCAGCCGCTCCAGGATCGGTGCGAACAACGGCGCCTGCATCGAACGCGGCGGCGCCACGGCCTTGCCTTGTTCCTGCGCCTGCCAGTAGGACCACGGCAACGGGCCGTCACCCAACTCGTAGTCCATGCCATCCCACCCATCCTCGCGGAAGGCGTAGAAGGCCCAATGCACCTTCTCCTGCTCCAGCACCTGCAGCACGTCCTGCAGGTAGCGCTGGCAGTCGGGCCAGCGCCGCATGCAGCCGAACTCGCCAACCACCATGCGGTTGGCCTCCACGCCATGCGTCTTCGCCCAGTCCATCGGCTGTTGCAGGTAACTGCGGACACGCGTGGCATCCCAGCGTTCGCTGTGCTCGCCAAACGGCACCACGCCCGGGTAGCGATACGGCGTGGTGCGCTTCTGGTTTGGCGCGCTGGTTGCGGCATACGGCTCATACATGTGCACGCTGTACAGCAGTTTCGCGTCTGCCAGCGGCGCCGGCCAGTAGTTGAAACCGTCGGCAGCGGCGTACCAGCCGGCATCCAGCATCAACGGCATGTCCGCATCGACCGCGCGGATGCTGGCGATCAGTTCCGAATAGAAACGACGCAGATCGCGCGGCCCGTCCTGCACACCGGTGTACCACTGGCGCATGGCCTCTGCCGAAGCATGCTCGGCCAGGCCAGCACCGTATTCGGGAACCGGTTCGTTGATCAGGTTGTAGGCGGCCAGCGCGGGATGGCCCTTCAATGCCGTGGCGAGGTCGTTCCAGAAGCGCCGGGCCGGCGCGTGGTTGTCGAAGGTCTGCCACAGGCGCGGGTCGACCTTGTCGCCGTTGTGCTGCTTCCAGCGCAGCAACGGCAACGACAAAGGGGTCAGCACCACCTTCAACCCGGCCGCGTCGGCATCATCCAGCACCCGCCGCAGCGTGGCCAGGTCGGCCGGAACCAGGCCACGGTAGTCGTCGGCATTGCCGATCAGGAAGTCACGCCCGCCCCGCCCCTTCCATTTGTCGGGGACCAGGCGCACCCAGGTCGCGCCGGTCGCGCGCAGGGCATCGAAGTAGGCCCGGTCGGGCGGCGACATGTTCATGCTGTTACCGCCGCGTTGCGGAACATCCCAGAAGGTGATGTCTGCGGCGTACACCGGGGCGGTGGCGAGGGTCAGGCACAGCAGGCTGTGGCGCAGGCGCATTGCGATCTTCCATGACAGGATGTTCCGACCCTGCCGGAGGTCTACCCAACAACGGCTGACCGGAACCTTGCCCGCCGGGCATGGCCCGGCGCTACCGACGGTATTCCGCATGCACGGCATCCGCCATGCATGGCGGATGCGTCAAAGCGCGTCCAGATCGCCCAGCGCACGGATCAACCGCCGCGCACGCTTGTCCGGCTTGTGCTCCGGCGGCTGGAAGCCGTCGCGCGCCGCGATGCGCAGCGCACGCTGCTCCGCACGACGCGCCTTCGAGGCCTCGCTCTCGGCATACAGCTGCTGCGCCGCCGGTGCCGGCCCGCGCTGATCGCTCAGGCCCAGCACCTGGATCTCGAAATGCTCCTCGCCACGATCCACCTGCAACTGCTCGCCCACGCGCACCGCGCGCGAGGATTTCGGACGCTGGCCGGCGACGCTGACCTTGCCGGTTTCGATGGCCTGCTTGGCCAGGCTGCGGGTCTTGAAGAAACGGGCCGCCCACAGCCAGATGTCCAGGCGGACACTGGGCGACAGCGGGGGAAGTTCATGCATCGATCTGGACTACTCCGGTGGCTTGTTCAGAGGGCGCGGATGGTCGGGGTCGGTCCGGCAGCCGGTGCCGCCGATCAGGGTCGGCACACCCGCGGACAGATCCTGGCGCTGGCTGCCGACCAGGCACTCGGGGCGGTCGGTCGGCCGCACCTGGGTATCGCCCAGCCGGTCACCTGTCGAACATGCGGCCAGTGTGGCGCCGATCAAGGCCAGCGCCAGAGCCCGCGTCACCTGCAGTCGTTGATGCATTGCCACATCCCGCAAACCGGCTTGGTGCTAGTGTGCGCCTCCCGGGATTCGATCACCACTCCATGGCCAAAGCGCCGCTTGACCTGACCTCCGGCCCGATCGGCCGCAATCTCCTGTTGTTTTCGCTGCCGATCCTGGCGGGCAACATCGCGCAGTCGCTGAACGGCTCGGTGAATGCGGTGTGGGTGGGGCGCTTCCTCGGCGAAGCGGCACTGACCGCCACCGCGAACGCCAACAACATCATGTTCTTCCTGATCGGCTCGGTATTCGGCTTCGGCATGGCCTCGACCATCCTGATCGGCCAGGCCATCGGCGCGCGCGACATTGCCCAGGCGCGGCGCGTGGTCGGCACCAGTGCCACCTTCTTCATCGGCCTGTCGGTGATCATCGCCATCGCCGGCTGGTTCATGGCGCACCCGCTGCTGGCGGCAATGGGCACGCCAGCCGCCTCGCTTCCGCTGGCCGAGGCCTACCTGCGGATCATCTTCCTTGCGATGCCGACGCTGTATGCGTTCGCCTTCCTCACCGCCGCGCTGCGCGGTGCCGGCGATTCGCGCACGCCGTTCCGCTTCCTGATGGTCTCGGTGGCGCTGGACATCGTGCTGAACCCGGTACTGATCTTCGGCATGGGGCCGTTCCCTGCGCTCGGCATTGCCGGCTCGGCCTGGGCCACGCTGGTCGCGCAGACGCTGTCGCTGGCCGGCCTGCTGCTGTACATGCGGCACAAGCGCCACACGCTGTGGCTGGGCCGTGCCGACATGCGCCTGTTCAAGCTCGACCTGACCATCCTCAAGGCGCTGGTGGTCAAGGGCGTGCCGATGGGCCTGCAGATGGTGCTGATCTCGCTGTCGGTGATCCTGCTGATGACCATGGTCAACCAGTACGGCACCGACACCGGCGCGGGTTACGGCGCCGCGCTGCAGCTGTGGAACTACCTGCAGATGCCGGCGATGGCGATCGGTGCAGCGTGCTCGTCGATGGCCGCACAGAACGTCGGTGCGCAGCGCTGGGACCGCGTGCGCGGCACCGCGCGCCAGGGCGTGCTGTTCAACTTCCTGCTGACCGGCGCGCTGATCCTGCCGCTGGTGGTGTTCGACCGACAGCTGCTGGCGCTGTTCCTGCCACCAGCCAGCCAGGCGCTGGACATCGCCCGCCACCTCAATCACGTGGTGATCGGCTCGTTCCTGTTCTTCGGTGTCAGTTTCGTCATCTCCGGCGTGGTGCGCTCCACCGGCGCGGTGATTCCGCCGCTGCTGATCCTGGCCGGTTCGCTGTGGGGCGTGCGCGTGCCGTTCGCCGAACTGCTGCAGCCGTACTGGGGCGCCGATGCGATCTGGTGGAGTTTCCCGGTCAGCTCGTTCGTGTCGATGCTGCTGTCGCTGGCGTATTACCGCTGGGGTGGCTGGCGCAAGGCGAAGATGATCGGCAAGCCCTCGCACGCAGAGGAGCTGGCCACGCCGTCGGAGATTCCGGCCTGCCCGCCATCACCGGTGGCCGACCCGGATGCGACACTGGAGTCAACGCCGCCGCGGTAATGCCGGCCACTGGCCGGCAACCTCATGGACCGGTGAACGCCCCGGTAGTGCCGGCCGCTGGCCGGCAACTTCATGCCTCTCCGGAAGCATCGCGCAACAGCCGGCCAGCGGCCGGCACTACCGCTTTTTCTTCGCCGCGTTGTACTTCGCGGCTTCCCGCAACAGCGCCTTCAACGCCGCGGCATTGGGCATCGCACCTTCATGGATGTCGATCGCACGCCGCGTGTTGCCCTCCAGGCTGGCGTTGAACAGGCCCTTCGGATCGGCCAGCACCGCACCGTTGGCGAAGGTGAGCTTCACCGCCTGCTTGTAGGTCTCGCCGGTGCACAGGATGCCGTTGTGCTCCCACACCGGCGTGCCACGCCACTTCCAGGTTTCCTGCACGTCAGGCAACGCCTCATGGATCAATGCACGCACGCGGGCCAGCGTTTCGCCGCGCCAGTCGCCCAGCTCGGCGATGCGCGCATCGATCAGTTCAGCCGCCGTGGTTCCGGCGTCGTCAGGGTTCGGCACGTGCGTGGTCATCAGCGGTTCTCGTCGGCAAGGAGATCGTAACGGTGGACTTACATGCGTTCTCCAGGCAATGCGGCCGCCTGGCGCACCCAGTCGAGGAACTGTGCCTCATCCCGCACGCCATCCTGCTCGATGTGCAGGTAACGCGTATCGGCACTTTTGGACGGCTCCGGCGGCACCGGCCTCAGCGCTGCGCCGCGGAAAAACGCGACCTTTATGTAGCGGGTGAAGCAATGGAAGCTGAGGAACCAGCCTTCGCCCCTGGCCACCGCGTACATCGGCGAGTTCCACTTCACCGCCTTGTGCACGCCGGGTACGGCCTGTTCGATCAGCGCATCCAGCTGTTCGCCGATCGGACGTTTCCAGTCCGGCATGGCGGCAATGTAGGCCTGCACCGGGGCATTGCCCTCGCCCTTGGCGATCTGCGGGTTGCCGCCGGACAGCAGTGTTGGGGCGGCGGAGGGTGCGGTTCGCTTGGCGGGCATCGCACGGCACGTCCATCGGGATGATGCCGGCAGCCTAGCGCGACGCGCGCCTGCTGGTCACGGCGCGGTGCGCCATCAGCTCAGTCCGCCTGCCCCGCGCGGAACTGGCGCCACTCCGGCAGCTTGCGGTGGCGGCGCAGCGAGCGCATCAGGGCCGCCATCACCACGCCGAACAGCGCGCCGGCCAACAGGCCGGCCACCAGCAGCAGCGCCAGCGGGCGCTCACTGCCCTGCCACAGCATCAGCCACATCAGCGCGGTCCAGAACAACCCGAACAGCAGGCCCTGCACCAGCGCATTGATGCCGAAGCCGGCCAGGATCGGTGGCGGCAGGGCAATGCCCAGGCGCCACAGCAGGCGGTGCAGCAGCGGCGCCGACTGCACGCGCGCCAGCCCCTTGCCGTCGAGGAAGCGCAAGGCCGCCTGGATCACGGCGGGATAGCGCGGGTTGATGTCGTTCATCACCTGATCGTGGCCGATGCGATGCCGGAAACGCAAACGGCCACCCGAAGGTGGCCGTCGCGGCAACAACCGAAGTTGTTTATCAGGCCTTTTCGGCCAGACGGGCAGCCTTGGCGGCAGCAGCGGCAGCCAGGTCTTCCTTGATGCGGGCAGCCTTGCCTTCCAGGCCACGCAGGTAGTACAGCTTGCCGGCGCGGACCTTACCACGACGCTTCACTTCGACCGAGTCGATGATGGCGCTGTGGGTCTGGAAAACGCGCTCGACGCCGTAGCCGTGCGAGATCTTGCGGACGGTGAACGAGGAGTTCAGGCCGGCGTTCTTGGTGGCGATGACGACGCCTTCGTAGGCCTGCACGCGCTCGCGGCTGCCTTCCTTCACCTTCACGTTGACGACAACGGTGTCGCCCTGGCTGAACTTCGGCAGTTCACGGGTGATCTGGGCGGATTCGAATTCCGCGACGATGGACTTGTTCAGCTTGCTCATGGGTTACACCGATTCTTGTTCGGGTGGGCGTGTCGTGTCGACAACGTAGGCTCATGCAGTCACCGGACTGTGCTGCACGTTTGTTGTGGGTACTGCGCGCGCCGGCCGGGGCTGGCGGTAATTGGCCATGATAGCCGATAAAGCCAGCCCTGCGCTAGGGGTTGGCCTTCTGTCTCTGGGCCTGGCGGGCCTGGTCCAGCAGTTTGCGGTCGGCCTTGCCCAGCGCCTGTTCATCCAGCAGGTCCGGGCGCCGCTGGGCGGTACGGACCAGCGACTGCTGGCGGCGCCAGGCGGCGATGGCCGCATGGTTGCCCGAGCGCAGCACATCCGGCACGTCTCCCAGCGGATGCTGGGCCGGCTGGCTGTAATGCGGGCAGTCGAGCAGGCCCAGGTCACCTTCGAAGCTGTCCTGGGCCGCCGATTCGGCGTCATTCAGGGCCCCGTCCTGCAGGCGGGCCACGGCGTCGATGATCACCGCCGCACCCAGTTCGCCGCCGGACAGCACGTAGTCGCCGAGGGAAATCTCCTCGTCGACATTGGCCTCCAGGAAACGCTCGTCGATGCCTTCATAACGGCCGCAGAGCAGGACCATGCGCGGCAGTGCCGCCAGTTCCCGCACCTTGGCCTGGGTCAACGGCGCACCCTGCGGGCTGAGGTAAATCACCCGCGCCGGGGTCGGATCAGCATCGCGGATCGCCTGCAGGCAGGCCTGCAGCGGCTCGATCAGCATCACCATGCCCGGGCCACCGCCGAACGGACGGTCGTCCACCCGGCGGTAGTTGCCTTCGGCGTAATCACGGGGATTCCAGCCGTGCAGGCTGAACAACCCCTTCTCCTGCGCACGCCCGACCACGCCCAATCCAGCGGACTGGGCGAGGAACTCGGGGAACAGGGTGATGACGTCGAAACGCATGCTCACACTCAGAACTCGGGATCCCAGTCGACCACGACCAGGTTGGCCTCGAAGTCGACCGATTTGACGAAGTCCGGCTGCACGAACGGAATCATCCGCTCGCGGTCACCCCGGACCACCACCACGTCATTGGCGCCGGTGCTGAACAGGTGCGAGACCTGGCCCAGGGCAACGCCCTCGGTGGTCTTCACATCCAGGCCTTCCAGGTCCACCCAGTAATACTCATCGGGCTTCGGCGGCGGCAAGGCACTGCGGGCCACGTAGATCTCGGTGCCGCGCATCGCTTCGACCGCATCACGGTCCTCGACGCCGGGGAAACGGGCGACCAGGTGCTTGCCGCTGTCGCGGCCACGCACACCTTCAATCGTGGTTTCCACGCCGGACGGGCTGCGCACGATCCACGGCTGGTAACGGAAAATGGCGGAACGTGGCTCGGTCCAGGACTCGAGCTTGATCTCGCCGCGCACACCAAAAGCGCCGACAACCCTGCCCAGCAGGATGCGGCGCTCGATATCTTTCATCTGCTTCAACCGAGAGAGCCACGCCGAAGCGTGGCCCGTCAGGATCAGGCCGCAGCGGCCTGGGACTTGGTCGCTTCCTTGATCAGGTTGCGGACCTTGTCGGTCGGCTGGGCGCCGTTCTTGACCCAATGGTCAACGCGGGCCAGGTCGAGCTCGATGCGCTTCTCGCCGCCCTGGGCGACCGGGTTGTAGAAACCAACGCGCTCGATGTTGCGGCCGTCGCGCGCGCTGCGCACGTCGGTGACGATGATGTGGTAGAACGGACGCTTCTTGGCGCCGCCGCGGGTCAGTCGAATCTTGACCATGGTGTTTTTCCTATTGCCCAGTCGCCAGGATGGCGAGGTAAGCGGGCGATTATAGCGGCAGAGCCCGGCCGAGCCAACCCCGGGGGGGCTTGCCGGGGGTCAGATCCCTTTTGGGACGCAAAAGGGATCTGACCCCAATCCCTGCCAAGGCACCGCCGCCAGCACCGCCCTTCCCTGTTCAGCCAAGGTCTGCGAACCGGGCAGGACATGCCCGTCGATGGCTTCAAGCGCCCACAGGCCGCTGGCATTGCAGGCAAAAGCCGCCTTCACGCCGTCCAGTTCAGCCAACGCCAGCGGCAGCGTGAGCTGCGACCCAGGCCAGTGCCGCTTCAGCAGCGTCTCGGCCGTCCCGCGCAGCGCCGGCGCCTGCGGCCAGAGCAGCCGTTCACCATCGTGCACGGCCAGGTTCCAGGTGCTGCCCTCGCTGATCTCGCCGCTGGCGGTGACAAACAGGGCATCGTCAAAGCCGGCCGCCATCGCCGCACGGCGCTCGGCAAACAGGCCAAACGTGCCTACATGCTTGATCTGCGGCAGTTCGCGCTGCCAGGCCACGCTGCGCACGCGCTTCGGTGCACTCAGCGCCACCGGCGCGGACACCGCCACCAGCACGTCCACCGGCACGGCGACCAGCGGATTGCGGAAATCGAAGCGGCGCGAGTACACCGTCACTCGCAGTGAGGCATCGGCGAGGCCTGCCTGCTGCAATGCCTGCACCATCCAGGCCTGTACCTGCACCGTGTCCAGCGCGCTGCCGAACAGCTCCCGCGTCGCCTGCGACAGCCGCGCCAGATGCAGGCCCAGCCCCTGCACGGCGTTGTTGCGAACCTGCAGCGAGGTGAAATGGCCGTAATTCACCAGCGCGGGCAGCAGATCCTCCACCTGCGCCGGCTGGCCGTTGCAGGTCACCGTCATCGCAGCAACGCCTGCGCCTGGTTCCACATACCGCGCAGCACTTCGGCAGCGGGCTCTGCCGGCGCCATCCACGCCGACTGCCCGGCCCAGGCCTGCATCGCGGCCAGGCGGTTTTCCTGCACGGCCTGTTTGCGCATCGGCCCGGTCAGGCCCCGCTGCACCGGGTACGGACGCGGCGCCGGGGCACCTTCCGCGGCGGCGGCGCGCACATAAGGCGTGGCCAGGCCACGGCCCAGACGACCACTGAACGCACGGGTCGGCCAGGTGTCTTCCGGTTCGCTGGCAGCCAGCCCGTCCGCCCACGCCGACGCAATCGCCGCTTCCGGCGTGCGCAGGAACGCGGTGCCGATCTGCACGGCACTGGCGCCCAGCGTAAGCGCCGCAGCGATGCCGCGACCATCGGCGATGCCACCGGCGGCGATCACAGGAATCTGCAGGTGATCGGCCAAACGCGGCAGCAGCGCGAACAGGCCCACCAGCTGGCGCTCGGCCATCGCCGGATCGAATGAACCACGATGCCCACCCGCTTCCACGCCCTGCGCCACCACGGCATCGGCGCCGGCATCCTGGGCAGCGCGTGCTTCGGACAACGTGGTCGCGCACGCGATCCAGGCGATGCCGGCGTCCTTCAGCTGCTGCACGTGGCGCGGCAGCAACACGCCCATGATGGTCGAGGCCACCGCCGGGCGTGCGGCCAGCAGCGCGGCGAACTGTTCTTCGAAATCGGCGGGCGTGGCGTCGGCTGCGCTCGCTGGCACGTCCGGGCCCCATTGCGCGAGGAAGGCGCGGCTGGCAGCTTCGGCGGCGACATCACGGGTCGGTGCCGGATCCGGCACCCACAGGTTCACCTGCGCCGGGCCGGCCGAAGCGGCGCGGAAATCGTCCATCCAACGACCGATATCGGCCGAAGACGACAGCACCGCACCCATCGCCCCCATGCTGCCGGCGTTGGCCAGCGCAGCCGACAACGGTACGGGGCAGGCGCCGGCCATCGGCGCCAGCAGGACCGGAAGCTGCAATGAAAAACGCCGACAGAAGGTGTCGGCGCGTTCAAGAATCGGCGATGCGTTCACGCGACATACCTGTGGGAGAAGTCACCACCCAGCATACGCCAGTCGCCGAGACCGGATCCGTAGATCCGGTCGCACAGGGATCAGCGCGCCACCACCGCGTAGGTGCGCACCAGCTGGCTGTCCATTTCCTCGTTGAACTGGAAGGTCACGTAGCGCGCGTCGTCTGCGGCGAACTCCACCTCGGCCGCTGCACGGCCGATCTCGGTGCCATCGGCGTCCAGCGCGCGCGCCACCAGCTTGCCCTTGAAGGCCTTGTCGGCCACCACATACACCGCCGCTTCCTTGGAACCCATGCCCCGGCTCTTGCCCAGGGTCACGGTCAGGCCATGTGCGGCCAGGCCCGGATCGGCCTGCAGCGTCACGTTCATGCGCTTGTCCACGCCCTCGCCCAGGCCCGCAACGAAATCAGCCGCCGTGCCACTGATGGCACTGCCGGCCTTCTGCGACACCGAAGTGTCGTCCTTGCATGCGGCCAGGCCCAGGGCCAGGACCATCGCCACGATCACTTTGTTCATGAACATTCCCTTGTCAGATACGGCAGGTAGTCAAGCAATACGGGCCGGGGCACGCAAGTGCCGATCCCGGCACCTGCGTTCGGCCCTCACGTCGATCAACGGAACGGCATGCCACGGCCGCCCATGGCCCCCATCATGCCCTTCATGCTGCGCAGCATGCCCTTCATGCCGCCGCCGGCCATCTTGCTCATCATCTTTTCCATCTGCATGTACTGCTTCATGAGCTTGTTGACGTCGGCCGGGGTCACGCCCGAGCCCTTGGCGATGCGCGCGCGGCGCGAGCCATTGAGCAGGTTCGGGTTGCGCCGTTCCTTCTTGGTCATCGAGCCGATGATGGCGATCATGCGCGGCACTTCCTTGCCCTGGCTGACCTGCTGCTTCAGATGATCCGGGATGTTGCCCAGGCCCGGCAGCTTGTCCATCAGGCCGCCGATGCCACCCATGTTCTGCATCTGCTCAAGCTGGTCACGCATGTCGTTCAAGTCGAACTTCTTGCCCTTGGCGACCTTCTCGGCCAGCTTGGCCGCCTTGTCCTTGTCGACCTGCTGCTCGACCTGCTCGACCAGCGACAGCACGTCGCCCATGTCCAGGATGCGGCTGGCGATACGGTCCGGATGGAACACATCCAGGCCTTCCGGCTTTTCGCTGACACCGACGAACTTGATCGGCTTGCCGGTGATGTAGCGCACGCTCAGCGCGGCACCACCACGGGCGTCACCGTCGGTCTTGGTCAGCACCACGCCGGTCAGCGGCAGGGCGTCGCCGAAGGCCTTGGCGGTGTTGGCCGCGTCCTGGCCGGTCATGGCGTCGACCACGAACAGGGTTTCGGCCGGGTTCACGGCAGCGTGCAGGGCCTTGATCTCGGCCATCATCGCTTCGTCGATGGCCAGGCGGCCGGCGGTATCGACCAGCAGCACGTCGACGAACGACTTCCGTGCATCGTCGATGGCGGCGCGGACGATGGCCTCCGGCTTCTGGTCGGCGCTGGACGGGAAGAACAGCACGCCGACCTGCTCGGCCAGGGTCTTCAGCTGCTCGATCGCGGCCGGACGGTAAACGTCGGCCGAGACCACCATCACCTTCTTCTTGCGCTTTTCCTTCAGGTGCTTGGCCAGCTTGCCCACGGTGGTGGTCTTGCCGGCGCCCTGCAGGCCCGCCATCAGGATGATGGCCGGAGCCGGAACATTCAGGTTCAGGTCGCTGGCTTCAGCACCCATCACCGCGGTCAGCTCGTCGCGCACGACCTTGATCAGGGCCTGGCCCGGGGTCAGCGACTTCAGCACTTCCTGGCCGACCGCGCGCACCTTGATGCGCTCGATCAGGGCCTGCACCACCGGCAGCGCGACGTCGGCTTCAAGCAGCGCGATGCGGACCTCGCGGGTCGCCTCGCGGATGTTCTCCTCGGTCAGGCGGCCACGGCCACGCAGGCGCTCGATGGTGCCGGAAAGGCGCTGGGTCAGGGACTCGAACATGCGGCGCAACCTGTCTGAAAGCGGGGGACAATAAGGCAGACAGTATAACGGGTCCGCCCCTGCCCCCGGGCTGCGACGCCGCGGCCGTCGCCACCACCGCGGGGGTATGCGAAACTGCAACGATGACAATCGTTCTCATCGCCGTCCTGCTGTACCTGGCTGCCAGTGCCCTGCTGGTGCGCGCGCTCGGCCGCGATGGAACCTCTGGCGCGCCCACCTGGCTGTGGCCGGCGCTGCCGGCGATGCTGCTGCACGGCGGCTACCACGTGATGGTCGCGATGCGCACCAACGGCGGCCCGGACATGCACTTCTTCGCCGCCCTGTCGCTGGTCGGCCTGGGCATGGCCTGGCTGACCTCGCTGGTCGGCGCGCGAGGGCGGATGTCGGCGCTGGGCGTGGTGGTGTTCCCGCTGGCTGCCGTGCTGCTGCTGGCCTACCACGGCTACGGCCACGAACCGAGCAAAGTGCTGGGCTGGCGCCTGGCCAGCCATGCCTGGCTGGCGCTGCTGGCCTACGCGACGCTGAGCATCGCCGCGCTGCTGGCGATCATGCTGTGGCTGCAGGAACGTGCCCTGCGCCGTCGTGAATTCCGCCCGTGGCTGCGCGCACTGCCGCCGCTGGCCGACCTCGAATCTCTGCTGTTCCGCGTGATCACCGTCGGCTTCGCGCTGCTCACCCTGACCCTGGTCACCGGCGTGCTGTTCGTCGATGACCTGCTGGCGCAGAAGCTGGTGCACAAAACCGTGCTGAGCGTGCTGTCATGGATCGTATTCGGCGTGTTGCTGATCGGCCGCCGTCGCTACGGCTGGCGCGGAATGAAGGCGGTGCACTGGACGCTGGCGGCGATGCTGTTGCTGCTGCTGGCGTTCTTCGGCAGCCAGTTCGTGATCGAGCTGGTGTTCGGGCATACGCGATAGGCGGTGTGCCGACCAACGGTCGGCACCCGCCCCAACATCACCTGGCCGGCAAACGGAGCGCCGTAGAGCCACGCCATGCGTGGATGCCGCAGACGGTCAAGGCACCGGCTGGGCCAGGATCTTCCGCACCGAGCGACCGCTGTTGGTGAGAATGTCATCGACCTGCCAGCAGCCCTGCGCCTGGCGCACCATCGGCAACCGGGTCACGTAGGCAGCCTTCCACACCGAGTACCGCATTTCGACCTGGCCGGTAGTCGCCGAAGTCTCTTTCCAGCTGTAGCGCACCGGGCTGTCGATGTCGCCGTCCTGCGCATCCAGCCACGGATCGGAATCGATCGTGCAGATGCCCTGTTCGCGTTCCTGGCAGGCACGCTCGCCGCGCAGCGCCTTGCTGAAGGCCGGGCTGACCAGCGCGGGCGGTGGCTCCAGCAGGTCGCCATTGCCGGTCGTCGCCTGGTAGAAGGCGCGGGCCACAGCGGCTGGCTCCTGGCATGCAGGTGCAGCCTGCACGGTGGGGGCCAGCAGCAGCCCGGCGATCATCAACGTCCTTGTCTTTCGCATTGTGTTCGTCCTTGAGGTAGTGCCGGCCGCTGGCCGGCAATTGCAGATATCCAAGGGGCTGCCGGCCAGCGGCCGGCACTACCCGATACCGGGATTACAGCCCGTAGCGCTCGATCACGTCCAGGTGCGGCTGTCGATCCTGGTCACAGGCCTCGGCCAGGCGCAGCCAGCAATGCGGATGTGGCCACGCCGCGGTTTCCTGCTGCAGGAAGCGATGCAGTGCCAGCGGCGCATGATCCTGCGGCTGCGCAACGGTGAACAGCACACCCGGCAGGGTGCCCTCTTCCACGGCCGGATCGGTCACGGTGTAGTCCGCGCGGCTGTGCGACCACACCTTCCAACCCTGTGCTTCGGCCGCCTCGACGAAGATGTTCCAGGCCTCTTCGCCCGGGTGCGCGCCATCGATCATCCAGCTGCGGGCGAAGCCGCCGCGCTCCAGCACATGCACCTGCGCATAGGTCGGGATGAAATGCTCGCGCGCTTCTTCTTCCTCCGGGGCCGGATGCACCAGCGCGGCATCGAACACCACCCAGTCGCCGACCTGCTGGGCGCGGTTGGACGGCGCGTTCTCGACGATGCGCGCGGTCACCGGTCCGCTGCGACGGGCGTAGTACTCCATCGGCTCGCCATTCTCTTCGCTGCGGATGATCACCCAGCCCCACGGTTCTTCGACCACGCCGTCCTGGCTGGACAGCTCCATGCCGATCGCCGTCGCCGAGCGACGCACGGCGTCCCAATCCCGCGCCGCGCTGGCGGCGCTCATGTGGTCCCAGTGCGCGGCGTTGGGTTCTTCCAGCAGCTCCACCAGCTGCGCATAGCAGGCCTGTGCTTCGCTGAAGCGGCCGGTTTCCATGTACATGCGCGCCAGCGTGCCACGCGCACCGTGCGAACCTGGCGAGGCGGCCAGCAGCGCCTGCGCGGCCTGCTCCAGCGCCGGCCAGTCGGAAACGCGACGAGCGCGCTGCACTTCGCACCAGTGCGCGAACACCGGCACGCTGCCGCGGTAGGTATCCGCCAGCTGGCGCAGGCCGTCGTCGTCGCCCTGCTCGGTCAGCCAGCGCATCAGCGTGTAGGCAGCCGGGCCATCATCCTGAGCGTGTGTGCGCACGAATCGCCACAGCAATGCGCGCGCTTCCGCCTGTGCACCACAGGCGCTCAACGCGGAAGCGGCCATCTCGGCCAGTGCTTCATCATCCGGCAGCTGCGCCTGTGCCTGCAGCAGCCACTGCGCCTCGCGCTCAGGATCACGCGACTGGTTCTGCTCGCCCTGCTCGTTCAGCCATGCCAGCAGTTCAGCGGCCGGCACCGGCAGCGGTGCGACATCCGGCAACGCGTCGATGCGCGCGGCCAGGCCGGCCACCAGCGCCGCGGCACCACGATCCTGGCGCAGCTGCGCCAGATGGGTGCGCGCCAGTTCCAGCTGCCGCAGTGCGACCCAGCGAGCGCCACGCTGCAGCGCCAGCTCCAGGCTCAGCGCTGCCACTTCGATCAGGAGGCGATGCGATCCGACCCGGGCAAAGTGCTCGATGATCGTGTTGAAGCGCGTGCCCAGATCCCAGGTGTTGCGCGCAGGATCCCGCTGACAGAGCGCGGCGGCGGTGTTGGCCCACAGGCGCCAGTAGTTCGGAGTCAGCTCGCTCCACGGCACCAGCTGCTGCAGCGCCTCTTCGTCGCGGCCGAGCTGCGCCAGCGCCCAGGCCTTGGACAGGCGGCGCGGCACCGTGCAGTTGGCCGGCTCGTATTCTCCGGACGCAGCAACTTCGGCCTCCCGCTTTTCGATCAGCGCCAGTGCCTCATCGGCACGGCCCATTCCCAGCAGGATCTTGATCTGCATCTCCGGGAAGCTGTCGAACACTTCCTTGCCACAGGCCTCCACGGCATCGGCCTGCGCCTGCAGGTAATCCAGCGCCGCCTGGCCACGACCATCATCGAGCAGCGCATCGGCCTTCTCGCAGCTCAGGCACTGGAAACAGGCCCAGCTCGGGTCGATGCGACCCAGTGTTTCATCGCAGACCTCGATGCGCTCGGGCACCCAGCCCGGGCCATCGATGTTGCCGTAGCAGGCAGCCAGATCCTGGGTCACACAGATCGACTGCGGGCATTCCAGCGTGTCCTCACGGTGCGCACGTTCGAACAGCGCCACCGCTTCGCCCAGCGCGCTCTCGCCTTCGACGCGGTTGCCGACGCGGTTGCGCAGCGCCCAGTGGCCGACGTAGACGTCGACCCACGGGTTGTCCAGCGCCTTGCCCAGCGCACGCGCTTCGGGCAGCAACGCATCGACGCGGTCGATCTGCAGTTCACTCACCTCGTCGGCGAGACGGTTCAGCAGGTGCGCGTTCTGCGCCTGGCCTGCCTGGCGCAGGTCACCCTGCAGTTTTTCGACCCAGTTCCAGATGTCCATGGGGTAAGTGCTCCTGTCTAGCGAAAGCTGGATGAGAGGGGGCGGTGCTCAGCGCAGCATCTGCTGCAGGGCACCGGCGATATCGGTGAAGGCACCGTTGAGGTCCGGGCCGGGCGTGGCAGTCGCACGGGCCAGCGGACGGCCCTGCGCGGCGACGATGATCTTCAGCGAACGCAGCAGGCGTGCTGCGGCTTCGGCCTGCGGGTGCCCGTCGCGTTGGGCGCGCAACAGCGCCTGCACGGCCGGATTGTCAAGGTTGAGGTACAGCCGCGACGGCGCACGCGATTCGATGCGTGCGGTGAACTGCCGGGCCAGGCGCAGCGCCGCCATTGAAACGCGCTTGTCGTTCTCGTCGTCTTCCAGGCGCTGCTTCAGTTCGGCCTCGCGGTCGGGCACCACCACCACCGGCAATGCCTCCGGGCTGAAACGTGCCGGCAGCAGCTGTTCACCATCGCCGAGCTGCTCGCGCAGCCATGCCAGCTGCGCCTCGTCGAGGCTGTCGTCAGTGCGGAACAGCGCGCGGTTGCCCTGCTCTGTGCCGAGCTCGACCAGGCGCAGGCCCTTGGCCTGGGCCCAGCGCCGCAGGAATGGCACCACCGCATAGCGATGGCCGTGCGCCACCGGCACGCCCATCGCGCGGAACAGCATCTCCTCGAAGCCACCGCCATTGTCGAGAATCACATGCACGGCACCACGCGCCGGCAGCGCACTGGCCGGCAGGTCGCCCTGCGAAGTCGGCACGCGCACGTGCTCCAGCAGCAGGTCGAACAGGCGGTCATCACACAGCGCCGCGCCCAGCAAGGCCTCATTATGGCGCGTGAGAACGCGTCGCCAGGCCTCCGGCTGCTGCCGCGCGACGTCGGCCAGGCCGTCGATCAGCGCTTCCAGCAGTGCATGCTGCACGGCGCGGTACTGGTCGTCGCGCTGCAGGTCTTCGCGGCTGGCGGTCGGCGTGAGACGCGAGGATTCGATCACTCCGCCGATGAAGCCCGCCCACGGGGGCAGCAGGTCGCGGGCGTCGTCGTCCAGCAGCATGCCGCGCACGAACACCGACAGGTTGCGGTTGTCGCTGGTGCCGTAGGTAGCACCGTCCTGCACCCACAGCAGGCCGGTGGCATCGCTGTTGCCATCCGCGCGCAACGGCACGGTGACGATCGGCTCGAAATCGTGCTCGAAGCGTGCTGCGAACTGCAGCGCCTGGCGACGCGCCTGCACCGGATGCACAGCGACGTCGCCCTGGCCACGCCACGGCGGCGGCTCGGGGTTGAGCGCCTCGGCCGCAGCACCGATGAAGATCGGCTCGGACAGCAGCGCGCAGTAGCGGCCCAGCACCTCGTGCAGGCGCGCCTCGTTGGCCAGCGGCAGGAAGTCCGGATGCAGCTCCAGTTCCACCTCGGTACCGACCGCCCGCGCCGGCACTTCACTGACGGTGTACTGCTCGGCGTTGCTGGACACGTACAGATGCCCCAGCTCCGGCGTCTGGTACGAGGTGGTACGCACGCTGACCCTGCGCGCCAGTACGAAGGCCGACAGGAAGCCGAGGCCGAACATGCCGATCAGGCCTTCGTCGTCCTCGCCGCCCTGGCGCAGGCCACGGGTGTAGCCGACGCCGACGGTGGCCAGGTAGTCGTGGATTTCCTGGCGGGTCAGGCCGGCACCGGTATCGGTGATGCGCAGCACGCCGGCAGCGGCATCGACCTGTACCGAAATGCGCGAAGGCACTTCGATGCCCGGCTGTTCGATGCGACGGCGGATGATCGAGTCGTGCGCGTTCTGCACCAGCTCACGCAGCGCCACCACCGGGGTGGAATACAGGTGCTTGCCCAGCACCGTCATCAGTCCATTGAGATCGACCCCGGCACGACGGATTTCGGCGTTGGGGGCGGTGAGCGCGGTGTCCTGCATGTAATCGTTTACTCCTGGGCACGGAAAGACGCCAGAGGGCGCCTTCGTCGAGCGGGAAAAACTAGCACAGGCAGCCTGACCGTTGCCGTGCTTGACGTTTGTAGAGCCGAGCCCACGCTCGGCTGCTCGTCCGACCAAAGGCAGCCGAGCGTGGGCTCGGCTCTACAGGACGGGTGTTACGCCGCCTCGATCGCCTCGGACAGGCGTTCCACCGCGATCACTTCCATGCCCTTCACCGAACCGCCCTTGGGTGCGTTGGCCTTGGGCACGATGGCGCGCTTGAAACCATGGGTGGCGGCCTCGCGCAGGCGGTCCTCGCCATTGGGCACCGGACGGATCTCGCCGGACAGGCCAACCTCGCCAAAGGCAATCGTCTTTTCCGCCAGCGGCCGGTCCTGCAGCGAGGACAGCACCGCCAGCAGCACCGGCAGGTCGGCCGCAGTCTCCTGTACGCGGATACCCCCGACCACATTGACGAACACGTCCTGGTCGCCGACCAGCACGCCACCATGACGGTGCAGCACGGCCAGCAGCATGGCCAGGCGGTTCTGCTCCAGGCCGACCGCGACACGGCGCGGGTTCGACAGCGGCGAAGCATCCACCAGCGCCTGCACCTCCACCAGCAGCGGCCGGGTGCCCTCGCGGGTGACCATCACGCAGCTGCCGGGTTGGTGCGTGCTGCCACCGGACAGGAAGATCGCCGAAGGATTGGAGACTTCCTTCAGGCCCTTGTCGCCCATTGCGAACACGCCCAGCTCGTTCACCGCGCCGAAGCGGTTCTTGAACGCGCGCAGCAAACGGAAGCGGCTGCCACTCTCGCCTTCGAAATACAACACCGCGTCGACCATGTGCTCGAGCACGCGCGGGCCGGCGATGCCGCCCTCCTTGGTCACATGGCCGACCAGGAACACCGCGGTGCCGGTCTCCTTGGCAAAGCGCACCAAGCGCGCGGCGCTCTCGCGCACCTGGCTGACCGAACCCGGCGCGGCGGTCAGGCTCTCGGTCCACAGGGTCTGCACCGAATCGGCCACGATCAACCGCGGGCCGGCCCTGGAGGCATGCTGCAGGATCGACTCGACGCCGGTCTCGGCCAGCGCGTTGACGCCATCCAGTGGCAGTTCCAGCCGGTGCGCGCGGCCGGCCACCTGCGCCAGCGACTCCTCGCCGGTGACGTACAGCACCGGCAGTTCGGCCGCCATCTTCGCCACCGCCTGCAGCAGCAGGGTGGACTTGCCGATGCCCGGGTCGCCGCCGACCAGCACCACCGCCCCCTCGACCAGGCCACCACCAAGCACGCGATCAAACTCGCCGATGCCGGTGCTGACCCGCCGGTGCTCGGTCTGCTCCACGTCCTTCAGTGCGGTGATCTTCGGCGGATCGATCTTGCCCGCCCAGCCCGCCCGCCGCGACGCCGGCGCCTTGGCCGCGGCCGCGCTCTCCAGCACGATTTCCGACAGCGAGTTCCAGGCATTGCACTCGGTGCACTGGCCCTGCCACTTGCTGAATTCGGCGCCGCATTCATTGCAGACGTAGGCGGTGCGGGCTTTTGCCATTGGATGATTTCCAGCAACGGGAACAGGCGTGGCAGGATAGCCGAGCCGGGTCGCAGGTGCTGCGACCGCTCAAGTCCCGCCCACCCGCGCCGATAGGGGTCGCGGGCGTGCGCCTTGCGGGCGCCCCTCCCTCCCCCACTGGATTCAACATGACTGGCAGTTACAGTCAGAGCCTGGTCATCATCTCCCTGCTGGTGGCCATCCTTGCTTCGTACACGGCGCTGGACATGGCCGGACGCCTGGCCACCGCCGAGGGGCGCGTGGCCCGCTGGTGGCTGGCCGGGGGCGCCGCGGCAATGGGCCTGGGCATCTGGTCGATGCACTTCATCGGCATGCTCGCCTTCGACCTGCCGATCCCGGTCGGCTACGACCTCGGCATCACCCTGTATTCGCTGGCGGTCTCGATCGGCGCTTCTGCCTACGCACTGTGGCTGGTGTCGCGCCCCAGCCTGCCCTGGCGCCGGCTGCTGGCCGGCGCCGTACTGATGGGGCTGGGCATCGCCACCATGCACTACCTGGGCATGGCCGCGATGCGCATGCAGCCGGGCATCGACTACCACCCCGGCTGGTTCGCCGCCTCGATCGCGGTAGCCATCGGTGCCGCCGGTGCGGCGCTGTGGATTGCCTTCCGCCTGCGCACCGAACAGCGCAACACCATCCTCCTGCGCGCGCTGGCGTCGCTGGTGATGGGGCTGGCCATCGTCGGCATGCACTACACCGGCATGGCGGCCGCGCGTTTCCCCGAAGGCAGCATCTGCGGCGCGGTCGGCAGTGGCGGCATCGATACGCGCTGGCTGGCAGTGCTGGTGATCGTCACCACGGTGGCGACCCTGGGCATCGCCCTGGTGGCCTCGCTGTTCGACCGGCAGATGCGCGTGCGCACCGGGCTGCTGGCCGACTCGCTGGCGCACGCCAACGACAAGCTGATCCAGGCTGCGCTGCATGACCCGCTGACCCAGCTGCCCAACCGCATGCTGCTGCAGGACCGCATCGAGCAGGCCATCGAGAAGGCCCGCCGCCGCAACCACGCGGTGGCGGTGATGTTCTGCGACCTGGACGGCTTCAAGGCGGTCAATGATGCCTATGGCCACCAGCTCGGTGACCGCCTTCTGGTGGCGGTGGCACAGCGCATCGGCGGGCTGCTGCGCCCGCAGGACACCTTCGCCCGCCTCGGCGGCGACGAGTTCGTGATCGTGCTGGCCATCGACATTCCCGACGATGCCGTGGTCGTGGCCGAGCGCATCATCGCTGCCGCGGGCGAGCCGTTCACCCTGGACGCGGCCGAACTGCAGGTCAGCGCCAGCCTCGGCATCGCCCTGTATCCGGATGATGCCGGCAACGAACGCGAGCTGATGGCACACGCCGATGCGGCGATGTACCACACCAAGGAAACCGGCCGGAACGGCTATACCTTCTTTACACCGTCGATGCAGCTGAGCGCCAACCGCCAGCTGCGCCTGCTGCAGGACCTGCGCAAGGCGATCACGCGCAACGAACTGGTGCTGCATTACCAGCCCAAATTCCCCGCGGCGGGCGCACCGGCCACCGGCGCCGAGGCCCTGCTGCGCTGGCAGCACCCGGAGCTGGGCCTGCTGGCACCGGATGTGTTCATTCCCATCGCCGAACGCAGTGGCCTGATCCTGCCGATCGGCGACTGGGTACTGGACCGCGCCTGCGCACAGCTGCGCGCGTGGCACGATGCCGGACATTCCGAATGGTCGATGGCGGTGAACCTGTCGCCGCTGCAGTTCTCCTCGCCGGCCCTGTTGGACAGCGTGCGCGATGCATTGGAGCGGCACCGCATCGAACCGGCGTGCCTGACCCTGGAGATCACCGAAACCACCGCGATGAAGGACGTTGACGCCAGCCTGGCGATCCTCAACGACCTGACCGCGATGGGCGTGCACATCGCCATCGATGATTTCGGTACCGGTTATTCCAGCCTGCTCTATCTCAAGCGCATGCCCGCCACCGAACTGAAGATCGACCGCGCGTTCGTGCACGACCTGGAGTGCAATGCCGAGGACGCCGCCATCGTCTCATCGATCATCGCGCTGGGCCGCACCCTGCAACTGCAGGTGGTGGCCGAGGGCGTGGAGACGCAGGCACAGCGCGAGTACCTGAGCGAGCTGGGCTGCGACCAGCTGCAGGGCTACCACCTGGGCCGGCCGATGGACGCCGACGAGTTCCTGCGCCGGGTGGGGTGAGACCCCGGTTTCGGGGTCGGATCCCTTGCCGCAGGCAAGGGCTCCGACCCCATCCACGCATGGCGTGGATCTACCGGTAGAGCCGGCCGCTGGCCGGCTTCCCCGCGATTGCCGGCCAGCGGCCGGCACTACCCCGTCCGCAGGAAAACAGAAAGGCCGCCCGGGGGCGGCCTTTCTGCGTGGCAACGTCGCGAAGACGTCAGTGCATCATGTGCACGTTCATGTTGTGCATGACCCACAGGGTGCCGACCACGATGATGCCGATCACCACCACGGTGAAGGCCGCAGCGTTGACGTTCCAGCGGCTTTCCGAGGAGCGGTCCAGGTGCAGGAAGAACACCAGGTGGACCAGCATCTGCAGCACCGCGGTGATGGCGATGACCACACCGTTGACGGTGCGCGAGAAATCGCCCGACATCACCATCCAGAACGGGATGACGGTCAGCACCACCGCCAGCACGAAGCCGATCAGGTACGACTTCACGGTGCCATGGCTTTCGCCGCCGGTGCCGTGGTCGTGTGCATGGTTGTCATGTGCCATTACAGGGCTCCATTGAGGTAGACGACGGAGAACACGCCGATCCAGATCAGGTCCAGGAAGTGCCAGAACAGGCTCAGGCACGCCATGCGGGTCTTGTTGGTCGGGGTCAGGCCGTACTTCTTCAGCTGCACGAACATCACCAGCAGCCACAGCAGGCCGGCGCTGACGTGCAGGCCGTGGGTACCGACCAGGGCGAAGAACGCCGACAGGAAGGCACTGCGGTCCGGACCGTAGCCCTGGTGGATCAGGTGCTGGAACTCCCACACTTCCATGCACATGAAGCCGAAGCCCAGCAGCCAGGTGATGCCCAGCCACAGGTACATCTGGCCCATCTGCTTGCGGTGCATGGCGATCATGCCCAGGCCGAAGGTCAGCGACGAGGTCAGCAGCAGCGCGGTTTCCCATGCCACGAACGGCAGTTCGAACAGGTCCTTCGCGGTGGGGCCACCATCGGTGCCGCCTGCCAGCACCACGTAGGTGGCGAACAGCGAGGCGAAGATGAGGCAGTCGCTCATCAGGTACACCCAGAAACCGAAGACGGTGTTGCCGCCGGTGTCGTGGTGCTCGTGGTCGTCATGGCCATGGGCCGCCGCATGCGCGGCGTGCCCGTGGCTCAGGGTCGAGGTATTGGTGCTCATGCCTTCAGCTCCGACTTCACCAGGCCCTGGGCTTCCAGGTGCTTGCGGTGTTCGTTCTCGATGCGTTCCACCTCGGCGGCCGGGACCCAGTAGTCCACGTCCTGGTCGAAGGTGCGGTAGATGAACGTGGCGATCATGCCGACGAAGCCGACGATGGCCAGCCACCAGATGTGCCAGATCATCGCGAAGCCGAACACCAGGCTGAAGGCACCGATGACAACGCCCGTGCCGGTGTTGCGCGGCATGTGGATGTCGGTGTACTTGGCCGGCTTCGGCCAGGCTTCACCACGCTGCTTGCGCTCCCAGAAATCGTCCAGCTCGGTGACTTCCGGCAGGGTGCCGAAGTTGTAGAAGGCCGGCGGCGAAGAGGTTTCCCACTCGAGCGTACGGGCATCCCACGGGTCGCCGGTCAGGTCGACGGTCTTCTTGCGGTCGCGGATCGACACGGCCACCTGGATGATCTGGCACAGGATGCCGGCACCCACGATGAAGGCACCTGCGGCGGCGATCAGCAGCAGCGGCTCATAGGCCGGGTTGACGGTGCTCTGCAGGCGGCGGGTCATGCCCATGAAGCCCAGCACGTACATCGGCATGAAGGTCACGTAGAAGCCGATGAACCAGCACCAGAACGCGCACTTGCCCCAGAACTCATTGAGGCGGAAGCCGAACATCTTCGGCCACCAGTAGGTGATGCCGGCGAACATGCCGAACACCACGCCGCCGATGATGACGTTGTGGAAGTGGGCGATCAGGAACAGGCTGTTGTGCAGCACGAAGTCGATGGCCGGGATTGCCAGCATCACGCCGGTCATGCCGCCGATGACGAAGGTGACCATGAAGCCGATGGTCCACAGCACCGGAGTGGTGAAGTGCACGCGACCGCGGAACATGGTGAACAGCCAGTTGAAGATCTTCACGCCGGTCGGGATCGAGATGATCATCGTCGTGATGCCGAAGAAGGCATTGACGTTGGCACCCGAGCCCATGGTGAAGAAGTGGTGCAGCCACACGATGAACGACAGCACGCCGATGCAGGCGGTGGCGTAGACCATGCCCTTGTAGCCGAACAGCGCCTTGCGCGAGAAGGTCGCGATGACTTCGGAGAACACACCGAACGCCGGCAGGACCAGGATGTACACCTCCGGGTGACCCCAGATCCAGATCAGGTTGATGTACAGCATGGCGTTGCCGCCACCGTCATTGGTGAAGAAGTGCGTACCCAGGTAACGGTCCAGGGTCAGCAGCACCAGGGTGATGGTCAGCACCGGGAAGGCGGCGACGATCAGCACGTTGGTCACCAGGGCGGTCCAGGTGAACACCGGCATCTGCATCAGCTTCATGCTGGGGGTACGCATCTTCAAGATGGTGATGAAGAAGTTGATACCGCTCAGCGTGGTACCCAGGCCTGCGACCTGTAGACCCCAGATGTAGTAGTCCATGCCGACGCTTGGACTGTATTCGATGCCTGACAACGGCGGGAACGCCAGCCAGCCGGTGGCGGCGAATTCACCGATCCACAGCGACAGCATGATCAGCACCGCGCCGGACACGAACAGCCAGAAGCTGAGCGAGTTGACGAACGGGAACGCGACGTCGCGCGCACCGATCTGCAACGGCACGGCCAGGTTCATCAGGCCGGTGATCAGAGGCATCGCCACGAAGAAGATCATGATCACGCCGTGGGCGGTGAAGATCTGGTCGTAGTGGTGCGGCGGCAGGTAACCCTCGGACCCGCCGACGGCGAGCGCCTGCTGGGTACGCATCATGATGGCGTCGGAGAAGCCGCGCAGCAGCATGACGAAGGCGACGATGAGGTACATCACGCCGATCTTCTTGTGGTCCACCGAGGTGAACCACTCCTTCCACAGATAGCCCCACAGCTTGAACTTGGTGATCAGGGCCATGACGCCCAGGCCACCCAGTACCGCGCCGACCAGGGTGGTCAGCACGATCGGATCGTGGGGGATCGACTCAAGAGAGAGTTTTCCCAACATGTTCATTCTCCCGAACCCGCGTGGCCGGCGTGACCGGCGGCGGCGTGCTCGTCAGCAGTATGTCCGGCGTGTTCGGCCGGAGCGGCAGCGGCGTCGGCGTGGCCTTCGTGGCCCTCGTGACCCGCATGGGCGTCGTGGCCTTCGGCAGCGGCACCATCGGCCGGGGCCTTGTGCTCGTGCTTCATGCCGTAGTGCTTGTTGTCGCCCATGTGCTTGGCGATGACCCAGTCGAACAGGCCTTCTTCGGTCTTGCCGAAGTAGGTGACCGGATACCACTCGGCGTTGCGTGCTTCACCCAGGGCCTTGAACGAGGTCTTGTCCAGGGTCTGCTCGCCGGCACGGACCTGGTCCAGCCACTGGCGGTATTCGGCATCGGTGACCGAGTAGGCAGTGAAGTGCATCTTGGCGAAGCCCGCACCACTGTAGTGCGAGGACATGCCCGGGAATTCACCGGTCTCGTTGGCGATCAGGTGGAGCTTGGTCTCCATCGCAGCCATCGAGTAGATCATGCTGCCCAGGTGCGGGATGAAGAAGGCATTCATCACCGAATCGGACGTGATCTTGAAGTTCAGCGGCGTGTTGACCGGGAACTTGATTTCGTTGACGACCGCCACCTTCTCTTCCGGATAGATGAACAGCCACTTCCAGTCCAGCGAGATCGCCTCGATGGTGACCGGCTTGACGTCCGATTCCAGCGGCTTGTACGGGTCCAGCGCGTGCGACGAACGCCAGGTCAGGACCGCCAGCACCAGCACGATCATGCAGGGAATGGACCACACCACCACCTCGATCGCCGTCGAGTGGGACCACTTCGGCTCGTAACGGGCCTTGGTGTTGGAGGCGCGATACTTCCACGCGAAGGTCAGGGTCATGATGATGACCGGGATGACGACCAGCAGCATGAGCACGGTGGCCGTGATCAGCAGGGTCTTCTCATCCTGGCCGATCTGGCCCTTCGGACTGAGGATGGCCACGGCATCGCAGCCGGTGAGCATCACCAGCAACGACAGCAGCAGGCCCGGGCGCAACCAGCGCCCAAGGGTTTTCAACGGAATCATCGGTCGATCCAATTGCGAGGGAATGCCGTTCCCCGTCCTGCCTGTTCCGGCAAAAGCCGGTCCCGCCGGTCCGGAAGACAGGCAGGGAGGTGGGGTCGAGTCAGCCTTTCAATTTTAGGCCGTCACCCACCATTTAAGAAAGGCATTGACAATGATCAGGCGCAGGAAAGGCCCGTTTCAGGCTGCGACACGTTGTCGCAGTGCGCGGGCATGACACGCGCATGACCCAGGGCGGCATTCCGGCCCCGGACGTTCGCGGGTCGTTCGCCCTCGTTCGGCAAAGTCACCTGAACCGGTTCAGGCGTGCTGAGCGGTGCCTGGCATGGGATGCTCGGCGCAGGAGGAAGCCCCCGATGGACAAGATCGACTTCAAGAAGCGCGACCGGGCGCTCTATCAACCGCCCGCCGGCCAGTTCGTACCGGTCGATGTACCGCCCCTGCCCTACCTGATGGTCGATGGTCGCGGCGACCCGAACACCGCCCCGGCCTACCTGCAGGCGGTGCAATGGCTGTACTCGGTGAGCTATGCACTGAAGTTCGCATTGAAGGCCGGGGGCCAGGACTATGTGGTGCCGCCGTTGGAAGCGCTTTGGACCGCCGAGGATCCGTCGAGCTTTGTGGCACGCCGCAAGGATGAGTGGAGGTGGACGGTGATGATCCGCACGCCTGACGGGATCAGTCCAGCGCAGTTGGAGGCTGCCATTGCCAAGGCGGCGAAGAAACTGGGCGACGTTCCGGCCAGCCTTCGCCACGAAATTCTCGAAGAAGGCCTCTGCCTGCAGACGCTTCACGTAGGCGCCTACGATGACGAGGGTCCGGCCCTGGCCCATCTGCACGATGAACTGATGCCCTCTCTGGGGTATGCCTTTGCCGGCCCCCACCATGAGATCTACCTGAGCGACCCGCGCAGGACCGAAGCCGCTCGATTGAAGACAGTGCTGCGGCAGCCCGTCCGCGCGGAATGACCGCCTGCATGCACCGCTCTGACAAGGACCCGTAGATTCATGCCCTTGATTGATCGTCTACTTCGCCGGACCACCCTGCCGACCAGCCGTCGGGCCTTTGCGCTGCTGTGCAGCGTGCTGTTGCTTGTACTGGCCTGCAATCCCGACCTGTTGCCGCTGCTGTCGCTGGTCGATGCACTGGGCCTGGATGTGGTGGTGCTGCTGCTGGCTGCACAGGTAACGGCGGTACTGCCCTGGTTGCGGGAACGCGCCGGGCGATGGGTCCGGCTGGCCATGCGGATCGCGGCCGGGGTGCTGGCCGGGGTGATCGGTGGCTTTCTGCGGCAACTGATGATGCTCGTGCTCATCAGATCCGGCACGTACTGCGCTATATATAGGGTTTGATCACCCGGGCCTGCAGGGAAGACATGAAACAGCTCGCTATCACGCTCGGTGCACTGCTGCTGTCCGGCAGCGCATGGGCCGATACACACCAGACCGGAAAAATCACCAAGCTGGTTGTCGAATCCACGTTCGTTTCCGTATGGCTGGAAGGCCAGCCCACCAACAACGAGTGTGTTTCCGACGGGCGCTGGGTAATCGATCTGTCCAGCGACAAATCCGGACGGGAAAAATACGCGGCCATCCTGTCGGCGGCGTCATCGCGGACACCGATCGGCTTCCACGCCCTAACCAGCGAAGGATGCGGCGTGTTCGGAGCAAAGAAGGTCTACTACTTCGATCTTGCTTTTTGAGGCAAGACCCTGCGCAGGCGTGCTGCTCAGCGCTGCGGGGCTGGATCTGCGATGCAGACCTTCTCCCCAAGGCGCAGGATTCTGCCGTCCCCGTGCCCGGCCGATGAACGATCAAGCGGCCAGAAGCAGACACTGATACCGGAAAGGTCATTGCCATAGTTTTCGGGGATGCCGGTCATGGCAATGCCCATGACTTCATTCCAGCCCGGCGCGCCACACTTCAGGCAGGCTGCCGCGCTCGCCTTGGCTTTGCCTGGTGTCCATCGCGCGGGCGGAAGGCCCATTCGCCCGGCTTTCCATTCGACATACCGGGAATGGAAGGCAATTGAGAATCCACGCCCCATGTCCACCGTTGTCGTCGAAGCGTCTGCGGGAACCATCGATTCAACTCGGATCGTCACCGGCCGGTCGGGCAACGTGGCGCCGACCTCAATGCAGTAGGTCGGCGCGCAGGCCTGCGGCACAGAGGCCGGCGGCGCAGCGGATGCCCCCGCCGGGAGCAAGGCGATCAGCACGACACCCGAAGAAGCAATCCGCGCGATCATTTTCTCTTGTCATCCTCAACGAGCGTCTTGAACTGCTGCTCGCTACCGTTGCCGTTGTATGCGTGGTTCATGAAGCTTGTTTCAAACGACTTCAGCAGGTTGCCTCCAGTATTGGCCATGATCTGGTCCTTGCCGAATCCCGGCTTGTAACCAGTGAATGCACGCCCCCCGTCCTTGCCCGCCGCCTCAAGGTAGCCATCGGACTTCCGGCCATCCCCCAAACCCGGCACAAAGTGCAGAGAGTCATGCAGGGTCGCCCCCTTGGCATCACTGCGGGTGGAGTCGATATGGGCCACCGATCCGTTGTATCCCCTCACGATGCCTTCGCCACGGATCGTATTTGAATTCTGTCCTGGCGATACGTCCATGATGTTGCCGCGGGGATACATGTTGTTGCGAAGCGGAACGATGACGAACCGGGTACCGTCTTCAGTAACCAAACCGGCGGCCGCCTTCACCTGGCCAGCGATGAAGTCGGGGGTCGCTCCTGCGCCCTGATAGTAGATGGGAATGTAGACGGTACTGCCGGCCTGGTAGGCCACTCGCCCGTCCGGATCCGTGAACTTGTAAGGATTCCCATTGGCATACCGGTACCGGTTGAACTGCCCGACAGGCTGCTCATGTGCCGTCACCGGATCCACCGACAGGAACACCCCCAACTGCGGATCCATGTACCGCTGCTGCATGTAGCTGAGGCCCGTGGCCGAGTCGCTCACATGACCGGTGTAGCCCGGCCCATCCGCAACCTGGCCACCTACCAAAGCGCCATAGGGCTCATAGTCGTTGCGCTTGATCACATTGCCGTTGACATCGCTCTCAGCCACGACCGAGCCCAGGGCGTCAGTGTGGATGTACGTCACCGTGGTCTGGGCGATTGCGGTTGGTGACAGGCCAAGGCCCATCAGCAGCACGCAGCACAGCCAGGCGCCCATTGCGCCGAGCTTCCGAATTCGATTCTCGAATTTCCTGAGGCGGTTGGACACACCGCCTGCAGTTCCCCCGAACCTGCGCATCCCTGCAATTCCTGAAAGAGCCTCGAAGCAAGGCTGTGCATTCATAGCACAGGAATGGCCGGCTTCGGTTGCCAGGTCAGGAACTGTGCGAGGAGCTAAGCGCCTGGGAAGCCGGCGTGGCTGGCAGGCCGCGAGGTTCGGAAATTAGGGCTGCCAGCCATGGGCTGGCACTACTGGTTGCCGGCCAGCGGCCGGCACTACCAGAGCACAAAAAAGCCCCGGCCAAGGCCAGGGCTTTTCATTACAACTGGTGCCGGAAACAGGAGTCGAACCTGCGACCTACGCATTACGAACCCGACCGATAAGTCACGCGAGCAAACAAAGCGGCTAGCAACAGACAGGATAAGCACTACTCGCGCAGAGCGGACCGGCAAGGACCGTCGCCAATGGCACACTGTGCGGGATCTGAGTTCCAACTGCCAAGAAGCAGTTCCTGAAACTGACCAGAAGCGACCCGAACGGCCGTAAGCGCCGTCTAAGCCTCTACCAGCTTGATATTTGTTCAAAACAACCTTAGGAATTTCCGGAAAAGTACATTGCCTCGTCAATCATTTTTCTCAAGTGCGCCAGCGTGGGTAGAAAACCTGAGAAGTCCATGTCGTTAAACGGAGCCGCGCCAGCATTGACCATCGCAGCAAAATCGGTCTTCGATAGTGTCAACGAAATGTTGGGATCCTTGGGATCGAACACTCGCTCAGATAGCACAAGAGCAGTCTTCTTCGGGTACTGCCGCCTCAAAACCCCTTGCGAGTGAAGACCCTCAGCATCAAATTCGTCCGAGAAGTACAGGCGCCTGCCCTCTGATGTAACCCTGGAGGAATCAATTCTCCTGTAGAGTGATTCGATACAGTAATTCCCAGTTACGAACTTTGGCCTAGAAAGGCACGCAGCAAAAACCATTCTTCCGAGTCGAACGTGCGAACCCTCGTTCAGTGAAATTTCCTTAAGGAAGCTCGGGTTGTCGTGGTCAAATATCCCAATGGTCAGCTCTTCGACGTCAACCTTGTTGATCCGATGGAGCGTCTTAATCATGTCTGTATCACCGACATCCCCTTGGTAGTTGTGGAGTCTTAGTGCCACATTAGAGAAGTCGATCCGATCGGAACAGTGGCGCAATGCTGCCTCTAGATGTAGCAAGTCTGTCGGACCCTCCGCCATAATTCGGACTGGAAAGCTAGGATTCATCCTAGGAAGCATCTGCCGCAGCTTGGGGTATCCCCGATGCAGTGATGCAATATGTCTGGTGCCGGAGCGGGAATCAATGTACGCCGCGAAACTGGCCTTTCCGCGGATCAGGTGGTCTATAGACTCTGTCACGCCCTTCCTTGATGCCTGAGGGCGTGCCCACGTATTGACGATCTCAGTAGCCTGCGCATCTTCCATCCTGCTGCGAAGATGCAGAAGGGTGCGGAGCTGCCGCTTCCATTGCCTCGGAACATTCACGTGCGAATTGACGATTAAGCCTGTGATCATTTGACGAGAGTTGGACTTAGATAAATTGAACTTCTTCAGATTCAACTCAAATCCATTCTTTTCAAAAATCCGGGATACCTCTCCTCCCGGCACCTCTCCCAGCAAGTCATTTCGCTCGACCAGGGGGAACAGGTTCTTTCGCATATTGGTAGAGAAGCACACGTCATCAGCATAACGTGTGACCGTGATTCGATGCTTGCGCGAAAATCCAGCGAGATCTAGATCAAGAGAGCGACAGATGATGTTTGATATGGCGGGAGAGGAAGGAGACCCCTGCGGCAGCTCACCGTCTTTGCAGCAAAGTTGGGCGAGCATTGTTGCTACGTCCAAAGGCAGGCCAAAAGGTGCCGCCGCGAACATGCCTCGCACTCTGCCAAAATTGATGCTGGGAAAGAATCCCTTAATATCAGCTGTAACGACGGTAGAGCGCCGCCTATGCCTGTATGCGTGATCAAAAATGCCGCGACCTGGAATATAGCCTTTCGACAAGTTGCGCGGAGGCGAGATATCATAAAGCACGCTCGAAATTCGCTTCTGAGCATACTTCAGCGCTTTACGCGGCGCCGATATCATTCGAGTTCCCCCATTCCTCTTTGGAATCAGGAAGTCCGTGTACTTCTTGCTGGTGGGCAGTCGGTACAGTATGTAAATCAGCGTGGACTCTTTGATGCCAATCCAGTTGGCAAGCTCACTCCTGCTTTTGATGGACCTAAACGCGATCGCGTTGGGCGAGAGCAGTGATGTCTTCTTGATAGGAGGTGGTGAGGCTGACATGGGCATCAACTTACCGCGTAATGTAACGTTAAGTGCGCAAAGTCCACATTGGGACAGCGGGGACGCTCTTGGACCAACAGGTCCGTTCAATGCCGACGAATGCATCGGCCAACAACATGTCCATGCCGCCTCACCAATTCAGATGATAACTCACCGCAATCGCAGACAAAAGAGGGATACCCCCCTTCACGGACGGCTCTAAAGGAGCTGCGACCTTTTGATTCTGCCTGGCAACCCTTCGCCTCATTCTTAAGTGATGGGTTCGCTCGATCTAGTCAAGCGCACCCGCCCGTGCCGCACCCATTGTGAGGTAGCTCTTTCTGCAGATCCTTTCGCGCTTGAACGGCACCAAAGTGCCTTCGCACGCCGCGTTGTCGCCGCAATGCCCAAACAGCCACCTCATCCTACTTGACTTACTCTCGCGCCGAAGTACCGCAAGACCTTTGTCGTTCTACCATTGATGATTGGCAGCTCCTCGCGGTTGGTCCAGCCAACCAGTTCTTGTACGTTCGCCCGCCCAAACTCATTCAACTTGAACTTCGGCGAGTAGATGGCGTTCGCCATCCTCTCCACGACGTCTCCTCGGCCATGTACGATGTATGCGAGGGCCTTCCTCGTCTTGGCCGGGTCATTGAGGGCTGGAAACTGCTTCTTCCAGGTTGGCAGCCCTCCCTCAAAGAACCTGAATCGATCATGGAATGAGTGCAGCGTTGCCAAGGCATCGAACAACTCCGAGTCGTCGGCCTGGCTAATCGAATCTTCGGTTGAGAAGACAGACCTCAAGCGAGGATAGTTATCGACGACAATCCTCCCCTCAAAATGCGGCCAAGGGGTTCGGCTCCAAGCTTCAATCAGCGGCTCAAGCATCGACCGCTGCTCAGTCTCTGAACGTAACGGCGCACTCGCCCAAGAGTCGCCACTTGCCACAGTCTCGCGCACATAGCTAAGGAACGAGTCGATCTCAATGCGCAGAGGAATTTCCTCCTCAGAGACTTTTCTATACCCACTAGCCTCATAGACCCGCCTGATGACATTGAAGGCTGAAGTGGTTTCCTGATAACTACGCCTGAACCCATCGACGAAGGCAGAGCGCTTATCCTGCCTGGCCTCACTGCGATCGATGTTTGCAGGTGACGTCTCACCAAGCTCTCCAAGGACCTTCTGCTCCAGCACTCCAACCTCATGGTCGAGCTTGGAAAATTGTCGATAGAGGCCTCTGTAAGTCGACAGCTCTGAGTCAGTCGGCACCGAAGCGCCGGCCCAATAGTCATCAAATATCGATACAAGATCCTGAAGGCAGCCGTCATGCTGATCGATGTGGACCACAACCTCCTGGTTCGTCATCAGAGCAGATCGAGTCAGATTCGCAGATCCGACCAAGGCCTCCTCATCCCCTAGGATGTAGAGCTTTGGATGGAATGTTCTGCTTGTATAGACTCGCAAGTTCATGTTCGGGTGCTTTCGCACACGCTCTATCGCATCAGGACTTGTAGGAAATCCGAGTCGAACGACCATATAGACGCTGCAACCCTTGTACAACAACCTCTCGACAACTTCAGCATCCGTGAAAAATGCAGAAGCAATGCAGACGGAGAGACCGCGATCTGCCCATCGCTCCAACTCGTTCAGCAGAAAATCGCCCTTGGAATTCCTGTTTGCATAGATCGATCTCACGCAAGTCCCCGGTTCGCTGTATGTATGGAAGGATTGTATAGCCCGCCAAAGCGCTGGCAGGAGCCACCAATTCGGAAAGCGCACTACTCACTCACATCAGACCCCACACTCGCCGCACGAAGGGGTCACGCAGTACTGATGCAGTTACTCATGGGACCAGAGATAGCCGAATGTCCTTTGGGAACAACGACTTAGCCAGCCTCAACTGGCCGCCAGGGTGCCGATAAGTGCCTTGTAAGCCGGGGAGCCGTCACTTTGAGCTAATTCGGGCCCGTGAAACCCCAAGGGAAAGCCAGATGGGGCTCATGCCTGCTTTCAAGGCGGACAGCGGCTTGTGGTGTACGGACCCGGAACCGAACCTACGTGTAGTACCTATCATTGACGTTGCGGTTGCAGGCGAGACACTTTCGATATGCACCAAAACGCCCACGACGCTCCCGTCCTAGCAAGCCACCGCATTCGCAAACCAAAGCGCTGCGCCCTTGATCCCAGCGCCAAAGCCTTAGAGTAGCGACAAGTCCAAGGGTGACCGATACAGCGATAGCCAACGCCGGGACCCATCGCACCATCGCATACACCCCTGCAAGCACCGGACTCTCCCGGAGCGTTCCCAAAGGCAGCATCAGTAGCAACCCTAGCGCCAAGACCCCAAGTGCGGGCACATACATCCTTACCATCATCCACGTCCAACGATCCATGTAGCCGTCCCGGTGATTGTTTTATGCATCCTTGAGCATATCGGTCGCAGGGGATGAGACTTGAAGGGCACACATTTTTAACCGCCCTTACAAGGCCAAACACCACCGTACGCTTCATACATGGCCCCCATGTCTTGCGAGTGCAGGCATCGACTCATACACCGCCGCCCGCGTCCTGCGTGCTGAACTCAGGCAGCATGCGCTTTAGTAGCGCTTAGCATGGGGCAAACGGCAGCATTCCTCGCGCTCGCGAAAGTGACGATCAGCCCTGCCCGCACCGGCACCCGGCCGGTAGAGACAGACTTGCGCTATCAGTGCTTGAACCACAACTGCATCACCCAGATCTCCGGCTAATGATCACGTCACACAGGCTCGGTATGACGCGGATCGGAAGCAGGGTTTCATACATGGCAGAGGCCGCAAGGGCATGCAGAGCTCCCGAGACAGGGTCCTGACGGACGCGAAGACCAGAGGATCGGCTACGAGGGATCCAGCCGAGGGATAACTCGTCAGGAGATACACCCTCTCGGGGGGCGTCGGGACGGCAGCGCCTGCCGGAAGCCGCCCTCTTGAGCGCTAGGATCTCCGGGCTGGGAGGTCTCGATGTCACGCTTCCCTATATATGTTAAAGCTTATAAGTAAGAGCTAATAGATATAGGGAAGCGTGACATCTCGCCCAGTGCCGGGCCCCTTGCCTACTCCTGGCTCTTGGGTTTCTTCCTATCCCGGCGCTGCTTGTCCTTCTCGCGCCTCTGGATCACCTTGGGATCCCCTGCCTCCTTCAGCACCCGGTGAAGCTCCTGATCCGTCATGGCAGCCCCACTGCGCTCTCGCTCGCGCTGTCGACGCTTGCGGTCTCGGACCGCAACGCGCTCACGCTCCTTCGGAACGTTCAGCACCCCGAATCGCTCATGGACCCTTTCCTCGACTTCGGCACGAAATTCAGTGCAACGCTGGGCTACCGGACATTGGCTGCAGATTGCATGCCCTTCGGTGCGCATACCAAAGCAGGCTGGATCGGAGGGCCCGGGGGCATCAAGCACCACCGGAGTGCGCGACGTGTAACCCCCTCGGTGGGCCTTAGCCTCATCGACGAGCTCCTGCCCAAACCGGCGCGTAGCCTCTGCTTCCGAAATCACCTGCTCAATGCACATGAAGCGGCGAAGCAACACCGGTTTGCGAGCACGTCCGGCCTTAGCAATCTGCTCCTCGATCCATGCCAATGTATCCAGCTGCTGCTGGTCGTCGACGAAGTTGACGGCATAGAAGCGCGGATCGAAGTCCCCCGCAAAGGGATCGAAGAACCCTTCGGCCCGCTTCTCCTCCAGACGCTCGAGCAGCATGGGGAGTTTGGAGTCACTACAAAGCTGATTCGGTCGGGGCAGCTGTCGCGTCCCATTAGCGTCAGCATCTAGCATCAGCTCAATGACATACCGCTCATAGGGGACCCCCATCGCATCCGCGCGCTGGCGCGCCCGCCAGATGCTAGTGAAGTCACCTGCCTCAAGGCCACTAATATGGCTCGGGAACCCCTGCGGCTCGCGTCCCTTACGTCGCAAGAAGCGATGGACGTAGTGTTTTCGATACGCTTCATAGAAGCTCTGCGTGCGCTCGTACGCACTCATGTATCGGTACGTCAGATGTGCAGATCGCGCAAAGTCCGGCTCTTCATTGAAGTCGCTCGGCGCAATCCACTCCCGTGCTTGGACCATCTGTTCTGTCGCCAGCGCTTCAGACCCAGCCCTCTTTGCCGCTGCCAATTTCTGGGCACGACGATATGCTGCCATTGTCATTGTTGGACCTCATTTCTGATAACCCGGCCAGGACCGACTAGATGGTTGGCGTGACGCGCGCTGCGTCACGTTCCGGTAAGCGCTGGGTGCGAAGGGCCCTTCCACACCTAGCGCAGGAACTACGCGCCTTATGGAGTGCGGGATTTCTTAACGGCTGACGAGATCGAGCTCCATGACGTGCAACTGCACATCAGCAGAAACAAGCATCGCAGGCGTGATGCGCTTCTTGCCGCAGTGGCGCAGGTAGGTCACGGCACGCTGAACGTAGTCGCGGTAATTGATACCGGTCATGTCAACCATCTGGCGAGCCTTCCAAATCGCACGGAACATCGAGGCATCGCATACGCGCAGGTCGAAGCGACGGTCAGTAGTCCCGATGTAGCGCTGCAGCATGTTCGCAAACTCAGTAGTGGCCTCGAATGCAGTCATCTCGCTGTAGGTGGAGGCGCGATGGATTTCGCACGCCTTATCCGCGACCAGCTGCTCACCACCCATGATCGTTTCAGAAATTGAGCTCTGCGCGGCGTGCAGCGCGTCCCTGCCCTCGCGCTGCGCGGCGAAGAGGCGGGTGGAACGATCAATATTGTTGTGCTTGCGCATAGTAGCTCTCCTAGTTGATAGCGGCCGCGAAATTGCCGTCGCTGGAAACAAGGTTGCCAAGCAAGTAAGTGGCGGACCCATTGAATTCAACTGGTCCACCATCTTAGGATGTGGCATGAGCCAACTGCCGCACGCCGAATTCAAGGCGCTAATGATCTTGATCAATGGGCTCTCGAGCGATCTCGAGGCCCGCTTGAAGACATACAAGTTGTCTACCTCAGCTTTCCTGGCACTAGATGCGATTGCCCGGACAGAAGCCGGAAGTGCGTATCCGATGACCCGTGCCAGTCTTGCTAGGATGATCAACACAACACCCGGATCAATGTCGGTGCTCGTCTGCCGCATGAAGCGCGACGGCCTTGTGACAGAAAAGTCGCTGAATGAACGCTCTAAAGCGCTTGCCACTACGAAGCTAGGTCGCTCGATGTTGGCCGGAGGATCGGTCGCTTGGGAGGACACCTTCGACGGCCTTAGCGAGGCGCTCTCGCCCACGGCGAAGAAGCAGCTCCTAGAGACCGTGGCTAAGCTGAACCTGATTCGTACGCATGAACAGGATGAGGGGCGCAGGGTTGCTTACATGCGCACACTGTCGAAGAAGGAAACGAAGATCGCAGTAGGGAAGCATCAGGAGGAATCGAGGGCTGCTGCTTCGCGAGCGCGCGCCCGGTTCGACTAAGCATGCCTGTATGGAGTTGTCCGTACCTCGCTTCCACTTCGTCGGGCAGGCACTGCGTTCTCCGCGTACCACCTAGGACTTCGCGACTTGGATGCGGATGATCCTGACCCTCTGCTTGATAGGAGCGTCAGCAATGCCAATCAATCGCGTCATAGCGCTCGTCGGACTGAGCAGCTACACCCCTGCGTGCATAGTCGACGGAGCGCCCCACATCGCGCGGCAGGGCGTGCCAGTACGCTTCTGACTACGGATAACATCCTCAATAGAAGATGGCCCCAGATCGCAGACATTGGCACATACGAAAGGCCCGCTGACATCTCTGCCAACGGGCCCGATCAAGCTAGCGAGCAAGTTATCGAGGGCGAATGCTGAACCCAAGCAAGACAGCCCCAGTGACGGTCAGAGCTTGTCCCACAGCGAGCGCGTGCATGTTCGCTATGTGGCTGTAGCCGCTTGCTGATGGGTTGATCAAGAAGTAGAGCCCGATCCCAAGCCCAGCTAGGCCCAACACCACGCACAACGTCGCAGACCCAAGCTCCTGCCCTGCGCTCGCGGTAGCGCGATTCGATTCAACAATTGCCTTGGGCAGGTCCGCATAGCACTTAGGACACTTCGCGGATGATCTACCCGAGGGGATGGCAGCACGGCAAGCCGGGCATTGATAGAGATTGATTGCTGAATCGCTGGTTTGCATGTTCTCTCCTCCATGATTGGATGTGCGAGGGTTTCCGACATCAGCCACCCGTTGAACTACCCACCTGAGCGTCCTTGACCAGATCACGCAGTGCAGCGCGTTGCTCATCGTCCAGGCTGTATTCGGTATCGCAGACTCGGACCTCGATCCTCTTGGCACCGGTGAAGGCCCCTGCTTCTGCCAAGGTCATCTTCTTGCCGAACGAAAGAATGGCGTACTCGTATCGATTGAAGGCGGGCATGTCGCTGGGAAGCGAAACAGCCCTTCCGTCCACGAGCATGTCAAAGCTTGTACCGGCACAGCGAACGTCATAGGACATGTTGAAGGTGACGATGGCCGAAACAGTGAAAGAGTCCGACTTCGTAACAGCGCGGTCTCCGTCTACCACGCTCTGCAGGCTCAGAGAAATGCCCCTGCTGGTCTTGGACAGCTCCGATAGCTCCACTTTGGCCTCGTAGGAGGTTCGATCCTTGAAACGGTCGTAAGACCGCTGTTGTTGAGCCACCACCTCCCCGGGAACAACAGCCGTCAGCACCAACGACATGACGGCAACATGCGTAATCCGGTTCTTCATCCCAACGTCCCCGACTGAGCGCTGACGGGCCCGGCCACCCCATGCGGCCAGTCATACCTCGCACAACGCCATATACTGATATGGTAATGACTTCTACTGATCAGGTATATGGCCCATGCTGCTGCAGGTTCACAGACCGTTACCTCCGCGTGCCCTCGCCCACTGTCATTACTGCAACGTTTTCCAAGCGGCTCTCCGAAGCTCGAGCACTGCGCGGGCTGTCCCAGCGCGCGCTGGGGGCGTTGGTGGATAAGGACCAGGACAAGAACCGTGGTGCCGTGCTGATCAACAGGTACGAGCGCGAACGAAATCAAGCTGACATGACCAAGGCTGCAGAGTTGGCCAGGGCATTGGATGTACCGGTCGCCTACCTGTTCGCTGAGGACGATGACCTAGCTGCGGCGATCTTGGCTTTCGCCAAGCTTCCCTCTGGGGAGCGCCAAAGGATGCGGGAAGAGCTAGAGCGTTTGGCTGGGGAGCAGAGGGATTAGGCCTCTCACGCCGCCAGCTTGGCAACTGCCGCCGCCAGGGTGTCCGGGGCCAGGTGGGCGTAGCGAAGAGTCATGGTGATGTCTGCGTGTCCCAAGAGCTCCCGCACGGTGTTCAGGTCCACGCCTGCCCGCACCAAGCGTGATGCGAAATGATGGCGCAGATCATGGAAACGGAACTCTTCAATGCGGGCATCGGCTATGAGTTTTCCCCACCCCTTCTTGATGTCGGTCACGTCGAAGACCTTGCCCGCACGGCGCTCGCCCGCTTGCCCAGCCCAACGCTGCAGGACTTCCATGACTTCGGCATTCAACGGGATGTGACGCTGCCTACCGGACTTGGCGTTCTCGGCCCGAATAGTCAGCATCTTGGCTTCCCAGTTGATGTCAGCCCATGTCATCGACAACAGCTCACCACGTCTCATACCGGTATTAATGGCTGTAAGAACCACCGGGGTCAGGTGATCGACGTACCCGTCCATCGGCAAATCAGGCAGAACCGCTTGCCGGTACTTACGCCGGGCCGCATTGGCGTTCGCCCTGCCTTCGACGCCAGCCAGATCGCGCGCTGCCAGTGCAGCCCGGAGCATCGCTTCTTCATCTGGCGACAGGAACCGTACAACCTTGCGGCTAGCTGCTGATCGCTGACGCATGCCCATGAGGGGGTTACTCTCGATCAGCTTCCACTCAGCGGCCCGAGTCAAGGCAGACCGCAGGCAAGCGAAGTCGCGCGCTGCAGTAGCCTTGGTGACGGCATCGGGGCCAGTGACACGCCCGCGCCACCATCGCTCCATCGTGGGCACGTCGATTTCGATGATCTGACGGCGCAGCAGCCACGGGAACACCGATCGGATGCGGTCCGGGTACTGACGACCACCCTTGAGCTCAGCTATCGCCCAAGGCTCGAAGTGATCATTGAGCAGTGTTTCGAGCGTGCAACTGGTGGGCTTGGACTTTGCGAGTGTCGGCAATCCGGACTGAATGTATTCAGCGACAGCTTGCCGGGCTTGGTCGCGAGCTTGATCAAGTGCCAGATGTTCGACCGAACCTAAGGTACGACGCTTACCGTGCGCCCAGGTGACGATCCAAGCTTTGTACCCTGACGGCTGCACGCGAAGAATCAGCCCACGAACTTGAGCGTCCCTGAGCTCGTAGGGGCGATCTCGGGGCTCAGCTGTGAGCACAGTGCGCTTGGTGAGGGGGGATGACATTGGGCGGGTTGTCCATAAGTGGCGATAAGGCCAACTTAGGACAGGATGCGAGGCGGTGTTTGGATGAGGATCGTCCGCGCCATGACGAGGAGGAAGAACGCAAGGGCTAAAGCGTTCGCCATTCCCAGCCGATACTTCCAAGGAGATCAAACAGGACGGCAAAGTGGAACTTCCCTCAAAAGACCTATGGACAGCAATCGGAACCGTCATCGCCGCCACCGTCGCCGCAGGTGTCACCTTCTTGACCGCCACGCTATCCAAAGATGCGAAAATTTCAGACTTCCGCCTAGCCTGGATGGACACCGTCAGAACCGAGATCGCTGAGATCTCTGCAAGATGCCTTCATATTCAAGAATCATCGAAAAGACTTAGAGCACAGGGAACGGCAGAAGTCCAGATACATAAAGAATTTGCAGAGGACATGCTTTCCATAAAAAGGAACATCGCGATGTTGCGAATGCGCCTAGATCCGCGCAAGCATCAGCCCGTCATCTACCTTCTCACCAAAGTCGACAAGAAGGAATGGAGTGAGCGCCCTCTGCAAGCATCTAGCCATGACCTACTGACCGAACTCCAAGAAGAGGGCCGCAAACTCCTCTTTACTGAATGGCAAAGAGTAAAAAAGGGTGAAGGAGCGTACATGCTATTCAGACCGCTCAGCAAATACATGTTTCTAATTCTCCTCACAACGTTGGGCATCATAGCTATCCTTGCCATCTCAAGAGTGATCAATCTTTGGAATTGAGCCCCGCCCCTCAATCACCCAGGGCTCCGTAGAAACCTCGCGCCCATGAATCCATGAAGTGCAAATGCCGGGCGTTCGACCAGCCGAGAATCGTTTACTCGACCGAAGTTCTCTTGCTTGCCATATCGGTGATTCGCGGACCACCTCTCAGCATCGGATGATCTGCAAGCATCCTGATGGGCAATGAGAAGTCTCCCACTGAGGAAAAAACATAGCGTTCGCTTCGGCTTACCTGAAGTGAATTGAAGTTCATCACATGCTCCGGCTTGTAAGGCAGCGCTGTGCCGAGGGACAGGGCATCGTCCAAAGCGAAAATTCCTTCACGGTCGCGTACGACCGACGCAGTGAGCTGGATTGGCAAGGAGCGAAGTGTGCTCGCCGCCTCAGTCACCTGTTGAGCCACCGATGGGCACCACATGGCGAGAGCACGTGTTGAAGAAAGGGGAAAGTAGATTTCGATCCCCTTAACACCGAGGCCGAGATTGCCGTACGGCCCCATTTCGATATGATTCTGGAGAGCGATCGGATTGTCGCCAATCATGAAGGGATGAGTCTTCGTGGTCTTCGCCAGAAACCAGACCTTGTTGAGAAAGTGAGGGCCGAAGTCAGTCGGCGCCTGCAAGATCATTCGTGCTGTGTCGATCTTGATTTCGTTCTCGGTCTGCGGGCGAGTGAGCGCTTCAGCCTGGGAACCTGGTGCGACGTGGTCGCCCATGGAATCAATCTTCTCACGCAGCAAGCGGCGCATGTCTTCCCATTGCATCCGGAAGGCTCGCGTCCTAACGAACTGGATAGCAAGGAATGCGGCCAGAAGAGCGCGGCCTTGGGCTGGAATTGCGCCGACAGAATCATCCTGGAGAATCCGCTCCATGATGGGTTTCGCTTGCGACTCGATCCTTGACAGTCCATCTTCCAAGGAGTGGTCAGCACCATCGACCACAAAATCATAGAAGCGCGACTCACTGGCGACATTCTTGGCGTTCGTCTGGAAGCTTCGTCCGGAGGCCTTGTCGAAGACCCAGAGTTGGTCCTTCTTCCCTGTTCCGAATTTTCGCAAGAGGAACTTCGGAACGTAGTGCTGGATCTTCGCTGCCGTCATGGCGGTCCTTGAAAGCGCTGGTTTGATTGGGCGCAATCTTATCCCGCCCACGCGCCTTGCATGTCACGATCCATGCCTTATGTCCAAAGGGCTGCACACGAAGAACAGCCCACGAACCCGAGTGTCCCTGGGCTCGTAGCGGCGTTCTTTGGGCTCAGCGGTGAAGCCGATGCGTTTGGTGAGGGCGACTGACATTAAATGACTGCCCTGTAAGTGGCGATAAATCCAACTTAGGACAGGATGCGACACGGTGTTTGGATAATGATCGTCCGCGCGCAGCTTCGCTTATCCCCGAAGGATCGGTCCAAATTGCTGCATGACTCTATGCATCGAGTTTCTGAACGTGTGGTCCGCTAGCAACTTCAGCAATGCAACCTCGACGTCCAATGAACTTGCATTAGGCAGCTGTTGAGCCAACAGATCGCAAACCTTATCCACGATTCCCTTGGCCACCTTCCGGGGCTTGGCCGCATCATCCGGCACTAACGGAATGTCTTGAGCGCGAAGACTCAAGGTGTTGAGGACGAAATGCTGTCTCAATTTCATCAACGCTTCCGCTCTATTTCCATGAAGATACTCTACAAGGCCCAGTTCTGGCGTGTAAGGCAGGTAGGAAATATTTGCAGCCTGTTCCGCCGCGATTCTAACAATCTCCTCAACCCTTGCATCCGCGATTGACTGCTGAGCATCTGCGTCAAGGACCATGTACGCCTTTGTGATCGCCGGAAGCAACGGAGTTTGACGAACAAAAAAACGAAGCACATTTGCAAACCCCCCGACCGGAACAGCACTAACACCTGGACAGATAGATCCGTCTGCGTACAAACGCGTCATCGCATGCCGGACCAACTGTTCCACAACAATTCGGGCAGACTCATCTTCTACATATATCAAAATGTCGGATGCCGCCTCTTCACGATAGGCCAGTGCGCCCAGGACATAAGACGGGAAGCAGCCGCGTGTACATTGAACAACGCCGTCTTCCGTCTCCTGAAGGAACAACAGGCTGTCACGTGAGGCTTGCTTGATCAATGTGGAAGAGTGCGTAGACACAATAACGGTCAAGGACTTGCTGCCAGCAATCTCACCCAGATGGCTAAGCAACTCTGCCTGTGCTGTAGGATGAAGCGCAAGCTCAAGCTCGTCTATCAACAAGAGGGAGTTGTCAGGGCAATCCTGCAGCATCCGTAGCAGCTTAATGATACACAGCTCACCCAAGCTAAGGTTCTTTTCTGAGAAGTACTGCTTCTTTCCTCCTACATCGGGAAGCTCAATCAAGAACGCCTGACTCCCCACTCCTCGGCGCACATTGATTGTCTTCAAAGCGTCGAACTTGTCCGTGCAGAATATCCTGTTAGCTGCATCAATTATTCCTTGCGGGGCGGCGCGCACTCGTCTAGGCGAGAAATCCTCCTGACTCGGCTCGATTCGATCTGCATTCGCCGCAATGTAAAGCACGTTCGGGTACGGCAAGAGCGATAGAACCTTGCTGTTTTTCTTCGGCGTAGGAACCCACCGTTCAGTTCGGTACGTGTATGAAACGTCTCCACCTGGTGTCTCGTAAGAGATTGTCGCTCCCTCGTAGGAATCCAATCGATCGGATTTTTTCGAGGCAGGGAAATGGAGGGGAAAGGAGTTACTAAATCCGATACGCCTGATGCATCCGAGCAGTGAAGTCTTCCCCGTGCCATTTGCACCAGTAAGCAGCCACAATCCCTGACTCGGGATTTCAAATTCTAGACGTTTGATATGGCGCAGGTTTTCAATGATGATCTTCGAAGGCATTCCATTCCCCTGTATCGACACTCGTGAGAGTTTAGCCGGTATGATCTTGCCCGAGCGGGGTCTTCGAGCGGGGCTTAAAGACGGCGACCTTTCTCGTCAGTCATCTGTCGGAACTGCAAGAGCGTCCCGCTCATCAGCCTTTGGCCCAGCAGCATCCCGGATCTCAGGATAACGGCTGTACAGGGAAGTATCGTCTCCAGCTAAGTCACCCTGAAGCCTCCCTGTCGATGGTACCGCGGCCTCGGCGCGCGGACACGACCCATCCGCAACTCGCAGCAACGAAGCCCGGCCAGCACTCAGCTGGGCGCGAACCCCTTTCCCATCAAAGAGTTCCACGAGCGCGCCCAAACAAAAAGCCCCGACCAAGGCCGGGGCTTTTCATAGCAACTGGTGCCGGAAACAGGAGTCGAACCTGCGACCTACGCATTACGAATGCGCCGCTCTACCAACTGAGCTATTCCGGCGGAGCCCGCGATTTTACGGGTTGGGCGCCCCGGCGGTCAATCCACCCGGCTCAGCCCGCCTCGACCCGGTTGGCGCAGGGCCGCCCGGCGGCGAAATCGGCCAGGTTGCCCAGCGTGATTGCCGAGATCTCCTGCAGCGCCTCCACGGTGAAGAAGCCCTGGTGGCCGGTCACCAGCACGTTGGGGAAGGTCATCAGGCGCTGGAAGGCCTCGTCGTCGATGATCTCGCCGGACAGGTCCTGGAAGAACAACGCGCTTTCCTGTTCGTACACGTCGATAGCCAGGTGGCCGAGCCGGCGCGACTTCAGCGCGCGGATCACCGCATGGGTGTCCACCAATGCGCCACGCGAGGTATTGACCAGCATCGCGCCCGGCTTCATCCGCGCCAGTGACGCGTCATTGATCAGGTGCTGGGTATCGGGCGTCAGCGGGCAATGCAGCGAGACGATGTCAGCGCGCGCCAGCAGTTCATCCAGCGCCACCATTTCGCCGACACCCGCGAAGGCGGCCGACGGATACGGGTCATGCCCCAGCACGGTGCAGCCCATGCCCTTGAAGATGCGCGCGGTAGCCTGCCCGATCTTGCCAGTACCGACGATGCCGACGGTGCGTCCATGCAGGGTGCACCCGAGCAGCCCATCGAGCATGAAGTTGCCTTCGCGCACGCGGTTGTAGGCGCGATGGGTCTGGCGGTTGAGGGTCATCACCAGCGCCAGTGCATGCTCGGCAACGGCCTCGGGCGAATACGCAGGCACCCGGGCAACGAACAGGTCCAGTGCTTTCGCAGCGGCCAGGTCCACATTGTTGAAGCCCGCACAGCGCAGCAGCACCGCACGCACGCCCAACGCGTGCAGCGCACGCAGCACCGCCGCATCCAGCCGGTCGTTGACGAACACGCAGACGGCGGCGCAATCCTGTGCCAGTGCTGCGGTATGCACATCCAGCGCGGCATCGAAGTAGGCGAACGTATAACCCTGCCCCGCCGCATCGCGCTGGTTGGCTTCGTCGAGGAATCGGCGGTCGTAGGGTCGGGCGCTGAAGACGGCGATCTGCATGGAAGAACCTGGGTGGAATGCCATGTCGACCATACCGCAGCCACGCGTCCGTGGGGATGGCACCGGCGATGCGAACATCGCCGGTGCCCTGTACCACTTAGAACCGGTAGCCCAGGCCCAGCATCACGCCGTTCTGGATCTGCCCGTCACGACGCTCGCCCACGTAGTCGGCCATGATCGACAGGCGTTCGCTGGCGCGGCTGGTCACGCCCAGGTTCCAGGCCAGCACCTGCTCGCCCACGGCCTGGCTGCTGGCGCCGAACACCAGGTCCGGTGCTGCGGCGAAGCCGCTGCTGTAACGGGCCTGCGAATCGCCCAGCTCCTTCTGCCAGACCACGCGCGCACGCGGGGTGATGCGCTCGCCGTTGTTGCCCTCGAAGGTCCTGAACAGCTGCAGGCCGGCACCAACGCGGATGCTTTCCAGGCTGCCGCTGCGACCGACCAGAGCACCCGCGCCCTGCCCTTCATTGAAGCGCGTGGCCGAGGTACGCGCGTAGTCCACCACTGGCAACAACGGCTGGATCACCAGGCCCTTGCCGGTGGTGAACGAGAACGCGTGTTCCACCCGTGCCGAGATCGCATCGTTGTTGTACTTGGCGCGCAGCGACTGCTGCAGGCCATCGATACCGCTGACGCTGCGCCGGGTGTCATGACGCAGGTCGGTATAGCGCACCGCCGCCGACAGATAGCCGCGCGAATAGGTCGCGTCCAGGTAGCCGCCCACGTCCAGCGCGCGCACGTCACCGCTGAAGTCGGAGCCGTCGCGGCCCTTGGTCGACATATCTGCCGCTGCCACGCTGACGCCCAGGGTGACACGGTCATCGGCAACGCGGGTATCGGCACCGACGACGATGCCGCCGATGTTATGGCTCAAGCCGGCCACGCCACCGTCGGCATCGATGCGGCCGTGGCTGGCGAAACCTCGCGCCCACAGGCCATGGTTGCGACCAGAGCCACTGCCTTCACCGCCACCCGCCGCCGGCTCGACCAGATGCATGGCCAGCTGGTTGAACAGGCTGCCGTGGCGCATGCCCGGCTGCGCCGACACCGACTGCGCGGCCTGCGAGGCCAGGCCGTCGGCATCACCGCCACTGCGCATCGCGGCCTGGTGCTGCTGCACCACGTTGCCGATGCTGCCCACCAATGCGTTGTCGGCCAGGCGCAGGCTCGCGTGCGCGTCACCGCGCAGGGCACCGGCCTGCTGTGCGATCACATCACGGTCGGCGAACTGCAGCGCGCCGAGCAGCGACTTCAGGCCACCGTCCCTGCGATCGGAAGCGGTCGCCAGCGCACGGCCAAGGGCATCGCCCGAAGCACCATTGGCAAACAGCCCCAGCTGGTCGAAGCCCGGGTTGGCGGTCAACCACAGGCCATCCGCGGTCTGTTTCACGTTGAAGCTCAGCAGCGAGTTGTGGCGTGGGCGGAACACTTCTCCGCCGGTGATGCTGGCGCTGTAGCCGGTGTCGCCCAGGCGCACGACGTCTTCGAAGCCGCCCTGGTAGATCGGGCCCTGCACGAGATCGCGACGGAAATCCTGGCCGTAGTAGCCCTGCGCTACATTCAGCTCCAGGAAGGCGCCCTTGGAGATCACCAGCGCGCCGTCATTCACTTTGCCGCTGGACTGGTCGAAGAAGCTGCCCACGCGCACGCGCCCGGCAGTGGTGCCACCGTTCTCGGTCACATCGAACAACACCTTCCCGCCCGGCATGATGTTGACGTAGCCATGGGTGACCAGATCGCCGCCGCGCGGCATCAGGGTCCCGTACACGCGCAGGCGGTTGAAGCCGTCCTCGCGCCAGGACGGGCGGCTACCGCTGGCCAGCGCACTGAGATCCATAGCGGTGCCGGCCACGTCACCATTGCCGACCAGCATGCCTGCGCCCATTACCCGCACCTCCGAAGCGCGCAGGGCGCCGCCTTCCAGTGCGATGGTGCCGTTGTCGACCAGCATGAAGTCGGCACCGGTGGTCGCGGAGGTCCGCCATGTCGCGCCGCTGGTCACGCGGATCACGCCCATGGAGTTGTCCAGCGTGGACGCATCCAGGTCGCCCAGACGCAGCTTGGACAGCAGCAGGGCCTTGTATGTGGGATCGTTCTGGTAGTCCTGTACCGAGTTCGCGCCGATGCCCTGCGGACCATTGCTGGACGCGTTGTAGATGCTCTGCGCCAGGTTGATGTAGCTGGACTGCCAGTTGGTGTTCCAGCGCGCGAAATCATCATCGACGAAGGTCTGCAGCTGGCGACCGGTGCGCAGGTAGCCCGGGTTGATGTCGCCGCTCACGTTGGCGGCGACATTCAATGTATCGCCCGGATCGCGGTAGCCCTTCGCGGTGATGATCCTGTTGTTGTAGATGTCCTGCCCCGGGAACGACTCCAGCTTGCTGCCGCTGCCATCAGGATCGAAAGTGACCGAGGCACCCGTGGTGCGCGCCGGATCGCGGAACACCAGCAGGCCGTTGGGCTGCACGACTTCATACATGGCCTTGTGCAGCAGCCCGGCATCGATGCCGCCGCCGTAGTTGCCGGTGTAGATCTGGGTCATCCGCGGCGACGGCGTGTAGATCACTTTGCCGCTGTTGCTGGCCGCGTGGATCTGTACCGAATCGACGATCGGCAGGTCACCGGCCAGATAGCGCTCGACGCCACCGGACTGCATGATCGAGCAGGACGAAATGCAGTGGCCGGACACGATGGTGTTCAGGCCGGACGTGCGGATCACGCCCTGCAGCCACTCGCCGGCGATCAGCGCGCCACCATTGGAGGTGCGCAGCACCACTTCGCGGATCGGCCGGCCCTCGGCCTGCGCCTTGGCCAGCAGCGCGGGCAGCGACACCACGTCGGCGTAGGTCACCCCGCCACTCAGGAAGATGCGATCCCCCTGCACGTGATAACTCATTGCCATGACGTCATCAGCCACCGCGATGGCACCAACGCCGATCAGCCCGGCCAGGGCCAGGCTCAACTTCGAATGCTTCATACGTTCTCTCTCCACCCGCAACACGCGGGTAAGGAGTCAAACGGCAGAACGCCGGAATCTCCCCCAGCGCGACCGGCCGGGAAAAATGAATGCATTCACAATGAGAGAGGGGGTGCCCTGCACTCTTCCCCATCCGGTCATCGTCGCGTAAAACTCGAAGGCGCATCCGCCAACGTCAGCCGAGGCCAGCCCTGTCCGTCCCGTCCCCCCTGATCCACCACGCGCCGGAGCCACCCGCGCCTGCGGACGCCTTCATCGCGTTCGTACGCGAGGAACGCGCGCCACTGTGTGCGTTCCTGCGCACACGAGGCGTCGGGCCGGAGGACGCGGAGGACATCGCGCAGGACTGCATGGAGCGGCTGATCCGCTATCGCGCGCACGGCACCGACGAACTGCGCCTGCTGCTGTATCGTATCGCGCGCAATCGCCTGGCCGATCGCGGCCGATCGCCGCAGTCGCGACCGCACCTGTCACTGGCCGAGCATGATGGTCACGACGAGCCCACCAGCCCGTCGCCGGACCCCTTGCGCCAGGCAGAGTCCGGGCAGATGTTGTCCCTGCTGCGGCAGGCCCTTTTCAAACTGCCCGAGCGCGCGCGCGAGGTGTACCTGCTCAACCGGATCACCGGCATGAGCTATACGCAGATCGCGCGGCACTGTGGAATTACAGCCAAGACCGTGGAAAAACATATCGCCCGTGCCCTGCAGGGCCTGCGCCAGGAGTTGGGACCGGATCCGCTGCACAACGACAGGGATACCGAATGAGCAGCCACCGGCATAGGGAAGACGCCTCGCTGTTCGCACGCGCCAGCACCTGGGTGGCGCGTCTGGAAGCTCCGGACTGCACCGCGGCCGAACGCGAGTCGTTCGAAGACTGGCTTGCTGAAGACCCTGCCCATGTCAAAGCCTGGGTGCAGGCCGAAGACCTTTTCCAGCAGGGCCAGGGCCTGGCTGCGGACCCGTGGCTGCGGACGGCTGCGGCGCGCGCGGCACGGCCTGCCCGGCGCCGCTGGCTGCCTGCTGCGGCCGCAGCCGCGGGTATCTGCCTGGCCATCGGCGTGGGCTGGATGGTAGCGGTGGATGGCAACCCTGCCCCGCAACGCTTTGCCAATGACACGCATCAGGCACAGCGGCTGACCCTGCCCGATGGCAGCGTGGCCATGCTCGATGCCGGCACGACGCTGCATGCCCGCTTCGGCTGGCGCCACCGCGAGCTGGACCTCGAACGCGGCCGCCTGCAGCTGCAGGTCGCGCCATCAAGCAAGGCATTGCAGCTGCGCGCCGGCACCAGCACGATCCGCGATATCGGCACGACCTTCCAGGTTGAGCGCCTGCACGATGGCCTGGTCGAGGTCGCGCTGCTGGAGGGCGCGGTGGAAGTCAGCAACGGCGCCGCCCAGCACACGCTGGCCCCTGGCCAGCAACTGCAGGTACTGCCCTCCGGGCGCATCCAGCCCGGTCCAGCGCTGTCCTCCACGGCAGCCGCCGAAGGCTGGCTGCACGGGCAGCTGGTCTTCGATGCCACCCCGCTGTCGATCGTGGTCGAACGCATGAACCGCTATGGCCATGCACCGCTGGTGATCGCTGACCCGGAGATCAGTGATCTGGCGGTCAGCGGCACGTTCCGCGCAGGTGACGCACAGGAGTTGCTGTCCGCGCTGGAACTTGGCTGGTCCATTGCTGGCCAGACGCGCCCGGATGGCGCGCTGGAACTGCGCCGCACGTACTGAGGAGGCCTGCGGTGATGGCAGGACCAGGCGCGCTGCAGTGGGGGCTGCTCCGCCCCCTGCTGTGCCTGGCGCTGCTGGTCGCCGCGCCGCCTGCCGCCCTCGCAGGCGATCCGGCCGCCACCCACGACTACCGCATCAACGCTGGCCCGTTGCCTTCGGCATTGCAGCAATGGGCACGGCAAAGCGGCATCGCTCTGGTGTTCGATGCCCGGGAACTGGCGGGGCTCCATGCCAACGGCACCCATGGCCTGGCCGATCCAGCATCGGCCCTGAAACAGCTGGTCGCCGGCATGCCGGTGACCATCCTTCGAACACCGTCCGGAGGCTTCGTGGTCCGCCGCATCCGCGTCGCGCCCGCGGCTGCGCCGCCGGTTCCGGCAACGGTCGCGCCGCGCCCGCACACGCCCCCACAGTCGCCACCCCAGGTGGACCTGGCGCCGATCCATGTCACCGGCAGCCGGTTGCCGCGCACCTCCGTGCAGACCACCCTGCCGGTGACCACGATCGATCGCGCAGACATCCTGCGCAGCGGCTACGGCAGCCTGTTCGACCTGCTGCGGCACCTGCCCGGCATGAACGGACTGCCAGCGATGAGCAGCGCACGCAGTGGCGATTCGCAGTACCTGCCTGTCGGTGCAGCCGCCACCACCAGCCTGGATGGCATGGGACCACGCGCCACACTGTTCCTGGTCAATGGCCGGCGCCTGCCCCGCTACCCGATGGTGTCACTGGAGCAGGGCGGGCTCACCGATCTGGGCGGCATTCCACTCAGCTTTGTCGAACGCATCGAACTGGTGCGCGGCGGTGCTTCGGCCATCTACGGCGCCGATGCCATGTCCGGCGTGGTCAACATCATCCTGCGCGACCAGGCTGACGGCCCGGAGGCGACGCTGCAGACCGGCCTGAGCAGCCGTGGCGACGCTGGCCAGTACCGCGTGCAGGCCGCCACCGGAGGCCTGCGCGGGAACGGCGACCGCTGGTTCGCAGGCATCGACCTGCATCGCGTCGATCACCTGGCGGGGGACCAGCGTGACTGGCACGCAGAGACGTCGCAGTACCTGATCGGTGCCTTCCGCGATGGCGACTACTGGCCCGCTACGCGCTGCGACGGACCATTGAAACGACGCGATGGCGCCTGCTGGTTCGACAGCTCGCGCCCTCGTTCGCTTCAACCGGCCTCCGATACCGCGTCGGCCTACCTGCGCTACCGGCATGAGCGTGGCCAGGGGCGCTACGTCTATGCCGAAGCCCGCGCCAGCCACAACCGGCAGCGCTTCGATCTGGGCCCGACCGCCGTCGCCCTCGGCCTGTACGGCTACACCTTCAACAGCGTCCTGCGCGAGGCCGGCAATGTGCGTCCCCAGGTACGTGCCACCGACGCCGATCTCACCCTGGGCATCGGCCGGGACCAGGGCAGCCACAGCTGGGACGCCGGCATCAGCGCGCAGCGCAGCGACGTCACCCTGTCCACGCCGGGCACCGTGCGCGCCAAGCCCTTCATCGAGGCTGCGCAGTCACTCAGGTTCCTGCCAGGCTTCGATGCATTGCCCGCCGATGAAGCCACGTCGCTGTTCCCATCGATCCGCAACCGTGGACTTACCGAGCAGTGGCAGGGCTGGTGGGGCATACAGCGCGCATTGATGCCGATGCCGGGCGGCAATGCGCAGCTGGCCACCGGTATCGACCTGCGCCATGAACGCTGGACATCCCACCCGGACACCCTGCTGAGCCAGGGCGATCTGGCACTGGGGCTGCCGCAGCAGCAGCGGCGCCTGTCGCGGCAGAGTGGCGGCGCGTATGCGGAACTGGGCCTGCCGCTCGCATCGGAACTGCGCATGGACGTGGCCGCGCGCTGGGACTACGACGGCGACTACACGGCATTCTCGCCCCGTGCCGGCCTGCGCTGGACACCAACACCGCACTGGTCGTTCCTGCTGGCCAGCGGCCGCGGCTATCGCGCGCCCAGCCTGTTCGAACAGCGCCGTCCACCAGGACAGTTCGGCACCCTTACTCTGCCCGCCTCAAGCGCACTGCCGCCCTGTGCACAGAGCGAGCCCGACGGCCGCTGCGTGGTCACTGCGGATGTGGCGGAGAACACCACGCTCAAGGCCGAGAGCTCACGCAGCCATTCGCTGGCGGCGACCTGGTCACCCAGCAATGCGTTCTCGCTTTCGCTGACCCACAACATCGTCGAACTGCGCAATGAGATCCTCGCGCTGCAGCCAACCGATGCCGTGTGGAACCGTGATACCTGGCAGCTGGATGAGGATGGCAACCTGAGCAGCCTGCGGCTGTCGTTCGACAATATCGGCCGTACCACATCCCGCAACTGGGTGCTGCGTGGCGAATACCGGATCGACACCGGCAGCAACGGCCAGTGGATGTTCTCGCTGGACGCGCTGAAGCAGCAGGAGCTGCGCCGCCGTCGCGACCACGAACCGGCGATCGACCTGCGCGGACATGTCACGCCCGAGATGGCGGCGGTCCTGAACGTGCAATGGCAGAACAGCAACTGGGACATCGCCCTGCGCGGCAACCAGGTGGGCCGCACCCGTGCATGGCTGCCCGGCGCCGAGTGCCCGCAGCGGCAGATCGAACAGAACCACTGCATGAACCCGCGCCAGCTGCGCTGGAACCTGCACCTGGCGCGCCGCCTGGGCCCGCGCGTCATCGCGGCGCTGGACGTGCACAACGTGCTTGATGCGCAGCCGGTGAACTACCTGGACGGCAATGGCGGGCAGATGCCGGGACTGGACGATCCACTGGGTCGTTACTACCTGCTTACCCTGCAGTTCCGCTGAGCGTAGTACGCTACGCGCCCTGTTCCACCGGCCTGCCACCTCCCCCCATGAAAGCCTATCTCTGGTTCTGGGGCGCGTTCCTGCTGTTCTTCGCGTTGCCCTTCCCCTGCATCCTTTATTTCGGCACCTCCTGGCCGGTGGCGCTGGCTGATCGCAGCGCGCCGTGGCTGGCACTACTGCTGCTCGCCCTGTCACTGAGTGCATGGCTGGCGCTGCTGCTCGCCTTCCTGCATACCCTGCTGCTCGGCCCGCCGCGCGCCCTGCATCGCGTGCGTTCGATCCTCGCCGATGGCGAACCTCGTGATGCGCTGATTGAACACGCCGAGCAGACCGGTGTGCACGTGCGTGGATTCGCACAATGGAAACTGCAGCTGTCCTTCCAGAATCTGTCGGGCACCTCGATCAGCGAACAGCTGCTGGTGGTCGACAGCAAGCCGCAACTGCAGCGCTTCGGCGTCGGCAGGCACATCAATGCACGCCTGGGCCGGACGCCGGGCGCGTTCCCGAACGTGGTACTGGACGGTGCCCAGCCCGAACTGGATGTCGCCAGCCTGTGGCGGCGAAGCATCGGCGCTGCGATCGGCATCGTCCTTGTAGCCGCCGCCTATGTGGCGGCCTACCGGCTGCAGAGCGAGGGCCTTGGCTGGACCTTCCTGTCCTTCGGCCACCCGCTGCTGGTGTGCCCACTGGTGCTGTGTGGCTACATGCTGGGACTGCGCCTGCTTGGCCGCCTGCTGCAGGGTGATGCGCGCGGCGACGCATTGAAGTACCGCGGCATCGGCGTGGAGGCCAGGGTACTGAAGGTGCGCCAGACCGGCACCTACCTCAACGAGCAGCCGCAGGTGGAGTTCCAGCTGGAGTACACCGACCGTGACGGCGATGTGCAGCGGGCCAGCGTGCGTCGCTTCATTCCGCTGATCGACCTGGCCAACATCCCGCGCGAACACGTGACCCTGCTGTACGACCCGGATGACCGCGGCAACGTGCGCCTGGAGGACATGTGAAGCGGCCTCCTTCCACCCGACGGGTGTTTTCGCTGGTGCTGCTGGTGCTGGCCGGCGTGGCCGTAGCCGGCGGTGCATTGGGAACCATCGCCGAAACGCTGGGACATCCGATGCAGCCCGACCGTCCGCCGAGGCCATCTGCATCGCAACCGCCGCGCGAGCAGGCCGACTCACTGGCAACGGCGCCCGGACTGCAGCCCGCCCTGATGCCCGAACGCAGCAACCGGCTGTTCGATTCGGACTACCTGCTGGGCGCACGCCAGGCACTGGAGCAGTTGCCTGCATTGTCCGGACACCGGCTGACGGTGTTCCACAGCATCCACTTCTACGATGATGGCCGCATCAACCTGGACCTGGTCGATCCGCAGCAGCCGAACCACGTCGACAGCTATCACTTCGAACGCGGGCAGTGGCGCAAGGGCAACCCGGTGAACCCGCAGCAGTTCGCACCCACAATCAGCCTGCAACGCAGCAGCACGCCGCTGGCCAACATCGATTTCGATGCCGTGCCACGCGTGGCCAAGGCATTGCAGGAACAACGCAACGCATTGCAGAACCCGGCCTCGGAAGTCGGCCACGTCTACGTGATCGTGCGCAAGGCCGGCAAGCTGGCATGGCTGCCGGACGAGGTTGACGGCGACCGCGAATCGGCGCGCCTGCAGTTCGATGCACAGGGCATCGCGCGCAGCGTCAGAAAAGGGGACGGAGGGGATTAAGTCGTAATTGCCTTGATGCCGATGGCGACTTAATCCCCTCCGTCCCCTTTTCTATTTTACGGAGCGGGCGATGGCGTACTGCGCGGCGTAGTAGGTGGACAACACCAGCAGGCTGGCCAGCGGCAGGCCTCCGGCAAAGCGATCCCAGGCCAGCAATGAATCGCTGGCCACGAACAGCACGGCACCGGTTGCCGCCCAGCGTGCACTGCACGGTTCCGGCGCGGCCGCCTGAGGACGCGCCCATGCGCGTGCAAGTGCCAGCACCGCCATCGACGCCAGCACCACCACGTAGGCCAGCACCGGGATGCGCATCGGCGCCGGCAGGTGCGGCCACAGGCCAAGCACGTTGAGCACGGCGAAGGCACCCAGCAGCGCGGCAGCGGCGAGCAGCCCCCGGCCTGCGCGCAGGCCCTCGCGGAACGCGACGATGTAGCAGACGTGCGCCAGCAGGAACGCAACCAGCCCCGGCACGAAGGCGTCGATCGGCAGCATCAGCGCGATATCGCCCGCGCACGACAACAGCATGCCCGCCAGCACTACGCGCCGGTAGAACGGCCGCGCGGGATCGCGCACCTGCCAGGCGATGGCGGCGATCAGCAGCGTGGTGGCCGGCTTGGCCAGCCAGTGCAGCCAGCGCCCGTCACCGTGCAGGAACGCGCCCACAATGGCGAGGATCGCTGCCAGCAGGATCACGCCATCGCGGACGCGCGGTTTCATCGTGCCTTCCACAGGTCCGCCAGGCGGTCGGGCTTGCCGGTGATGCGTTCCAGCACCGGGTACTGCAGACCACCGTGGTAGTCGATGTTCATGGTCTCGATGCGGTCGAACTGCTTCACCAGCAGCACGATCGGCGCCTTGTCCTTTGCCGCAGCAGCGACCGCGTCCTTCAAGCGCTGGCTGCTGTACTCGCGCCCGCCCACGGCGATCACCTTCATGCCCGGCGCCAATCCTGCGTTGAACGCCGGGCTGTCCCAGATCACGTCACCGACCGAACCACTGTCGAGCACGGTCGCACCCAGCGAGTAGGCCAGCAACACGCCCTTGGCGCGCTTTTCCTGTGCCTTGTAGGCGTCGTTCGGCGTATCACGGTAGACCAGCTTCCAGCCGGCCAGCTCCAGGCCACCGGTCAGCGAACCATGTCCGTCCAGGCGGCCGCGCAGGAAGGTCGCCCAGTCATACGGTGCGATGCCGTTCAAGGTCGCCATCACGTCGTCGAAGGTGTACGGATTGACGTCCCAATCGCCATTGCCGACGCCGAAGAACGCACGCGCGAAGTCATCCAGGCTGCGGCGGTTGCCGCTCAGCTCGCGCAGCTTGCCTTCCACCTCCAGCCACAGCATCTGGCCGCCGGAGTAGTAGTCCTCGCTCATCTGGTAGTTGCGGTACGGCAGGGTGCGGCGCTGGGCGATGGTCGGGTCGTTGGTGGTGTCCTGCAGCGGGCGCCAGGCGAGGCCCGGGCGGCCGCGGTCATAGGTGGCGGCCACGTTGGCCAGCATGTCGCGCGCCTGCGCGACCGACCACAGCCCCGAACGTGCGGCCAGCACCTGGCCCCAGAACTGGGTCTGGCCCTCGTACACCCACAGCAGGCTGTCGCCCATCGGCACGTTGAAATTGGCAGTAGCCAGATCGGCGCCACGGCGGTACTTGCCGTTCCAGGAATGGGTGTACTCGTGCGGCAGCAGGTCGCGCATCCACGCGTTGCTGTCCCACTCGGTGAAATAGCCCGGATCGGCGCTGTTCTCGCTGGAGCGGTGATGCTCCAGGCCGATGCCGCCGAGACGGTCGGTCAACGCCAGCAGGAACTCATAGTGGTTGTAGTGGCGCGCACCGTAGAGCTTGTCGGCCTGCTGCACCAGCGCGCGGTGCATCGTGATCTGCGCATCGGTCGGCTTCAGCGACTTGGCCTCGTCGGCGAACACGTTGAGGTGCACCGGCACTTTCGCGCCCGGATCGAGGTCGATGCGCTGGTAGTGTTCGCCGGCGAACAGCGGCGAGTCGACCAGGTGATCATAGGAGATCGGCTTGAACACCACGGTGTCGCCGTCACGGCGCGCAGTCTCCAGTGCGGTGGCGAATGACCAGCCCTTGGGCAGCGTCACGCTGGCCTGCGCCTGCAGCTGGCGCGCATCGACACCGGCCGGATACAGCGAGTTGGCGTTCCACTGCAGGTTGAGCATCTCCGGGGTCATCACCACCCGGCCCTGGCTGCCGCCCTGCGAGGACAGGAAATCGAAGTGGGCGACGATCTCGCTGACGCCCTCGGGTACGTTCACCTTGAATGCATAGACGTTGTACTGGTCACGCTGCCAGGCCAGCGGCTTGCCGTTGGCGGTCACGCGCAGGCCGGCCAGCTTGTCGATCGGGCCGGTGGGCGAATGGTTGCCGGGAATCCACTGCGGGTACAGCAGGGTCATCGGGCCGGGCTTGGCCGGCACCGTGGCGGTCACCTTGAAGATGCGCCGGGCCAGGTCGCGCGCGTCCACGTCGATGCGCAACAGGCCGGGAGTGGCGGCGCTGGCCGGCGGCGAGGCCTGCGCCAGTGCAGGCGTTGCGCCCAGCGCGAACAGCACGGACATCACCAGGGCACGGGTCTTCATCGGGCGGCATCCAACAACGGAGAATCCTCCGATGCTAGGCCTGTAGAGTGCCCTGCCCCATGGCCAAAGGTCATGGGGCGCGCGAACCCCACCAGAAGCGGCAAACCCGGTAACAAGGCCGTGAGCGGTAGATCCACGCCATGCGTGGATGGGATGCATCCAGAAGCAGTGCGAACCAAGGTTCGCACCCACCTAGTGCAGGTTCGCACCCACCGTGTGCAGATTTACGGTAGATCCACGCCATGCGTGGATGGATGCATCCCCACCCGAGTCAGGTCCGGTCAATCGACCAGGCGCAGGCGCAGTTCCTTCGGCAGCGCGAACACCATCGATTCCGGCTCGCCATCCAGCTCGCCCACGCCGCTGGCACCCAGCTCGGCCAAGCGTGCCAGCACGCCATCGACCAGCACCTGCGGCGCCGAGGCACCGGCAGTCACGCCAATGTGCTGCTTGCCCACCACCCACGCCGGGTCGATTTCATGCGCGCCGTCGATCAGGTACGACTCCACGCCTTCGCGGCGGGCCAGCTCACTCAAGCGGTTGGAGTTGGAGCTGTTCGGCGAACCGACCACCAGCACCAGGTCGCAGCGCTTGGCCAGGTCGCGCACCGCGTCCTGGCGGTTCTGCGTGGCGTAGCAGATGTCGTCGTTCTTCGGGCCCTGCATCGCCGGGAAGCGCTCACGCAACGCATCGATGATGCCGCGCGTGTCGTCCACCGACAGCGTGGTCTGCGTGGTGTAGGCGAAGTTTTCCGGCTGGTTGATGTGCAGCGTGGCGACCTGCTCCACGTCTTCCACCAGGTAGATCTGGCCGGTACCGGCTTCGCGGTTCCACTGGCCCATGGTGCCTTCCACTTCCGGGTGACCGGCGTGGCCGATCAGCACCACGTCACGGCCGGCACGGCAGTGGCGGGCGACTTCGAAGTGGACCTTGGTCACCAGCGGACAGGTGGCGTCGAACACCTTCAAACCACGGCGCTCGGCTTCCTGGCGCACGGCCTGGGAGACGCCATGCGCGCTGAAGATCACCGTGTTGTTGTCCGGCACTTCGTCCAGTTCCTCGACGAAGATCGCGCCGCGCTGCTTGAGGTCGTCCACCACGAAGCGGTTGTGCACCACTTCATGGCGGACGTAGATGGGCGCGCCCAGCGTTTCGATCGCGCGCTTGACGATCTCGATCGCACGATCGACACCGGCACAGAAACCACGCGGGTTGGCGAGCAGCACATCCATCAGTTCAATCTCCCGGCAGCGGCCGGCTTACGGTTTCGGGTTGGCATTATCCGCCTTTTTGGCGGACTTGCCTTCGAACAGGCCAAACAGGGCGATGCCGATGGCACCCACCACGATGGCCGAATCAGCGATGTTGAACGAGGGCCAGGTGTAGCTGCCCACGTACCACTGGATGAAATCGACCACGTGGCCGTGCACCTGGCGGTCGATCACGTTGCCGATGGCACCGCCGATGATCAGCGCATACGGCACCGCGGCCTTCCAGTTGCCGCGGGCGGTGCCGCGCAGCCACCAGGCCATCAGGCCGCTGATGGCGATGGCCAGCGCGGTGAAGAAGTACTTCTGCCAGCCACCGGCGTCGCTCAGGAAACTGAACGCGGCGCCGGTGTTGTAGGTGCGGTACCAGTTCCAGAAGCCGTCGATGACCACCACCGGCTGGAACTCCGGCAGGCTCGACAGGACCCAGGCCTTGGACCACTGGTCCAGGCCGATGATGGCGGCCGACAGCAGCAGCCAGACCAGCGCGTTCGGGTGCGGACGGGGGGCGGCCATCAGAACCAGCTCCGTACTTCACCGGCGCCGGTGATGTTGCTCACGCAGCGGCCGCACAGTTCCGGATGATCGGCGTTGCTGCCGACATCGGCACGGTGGTGCCAGCAGCGCACGCACTTGGCATTGGTGGTCGGCTGGGCGCTGACGAACACTTCGTCGGTGGTCGCCGGGCGCACCTGCACGTCGCCACTGATGAACAGGAAGCGCAGTTCATCGGCCAGCGGCTGCCACTTCGCGGCCTGCTCCTCGTTGGCGGCAATGGTGATTTCCGCTTCCAGCGCGGCACCGATCGCGCCGTTGGCACGCATCGGCTCCAGCACCTTGGCCACCTGCTCGCGCACAGCCAGCAGCTGGTCGAAGTCGGTGGCGTTGAGCTGGGCATCGGCCGGCAGCGGCGCCAGGCCGTCGTACCAGGTGGTGAACAGCACGTGGCCGGCGCGTTCGCCCGGCAGGTAGCCCCACAGCTCGTCGGCGGTGAAGGTCAGGATCGGCGCGACCCAGCGGGTGAACGCTTCAGCGATGTGGTACATCGCACTCTGTGCCGAACGGCGACCGTGCGAATCGGTCGGCATCGTGTACAGGCGGTCCTTGGTCACGTCCAGGTACAGCGAACCCAGGTCCACGCTGCAGAAATTCAGCAGCAGCTGCACGATCTCGGCCATGTTGTAGCCGTCGTAGGCTGCCTTGATCTTCTCCTGCAGCTCCCACGCGCGATGGACGATCCAGCGGTCCAGCGCGACCATCTGGTCGAGCGGTTGCAGGTGCTGGGCCGGATCGAAGCCGTCCAGGTTGCCGAGCAGGAAGCGCGCGGTGTTGCGCAGGCGACGGTAGGCGTCGGCGTTGCGCTTGAGGATCTCCTGCGACAGCGACATCTCGTTGCTGTAGTCGGCCGAGGCGATCCACAGGCGCAGGATGTCCGCGCCCAGCTTGTTCATGATGTCCTGCGGCTCGATGCCGTTGCCCAGCGACTTGGACATCTTGCGGCCGTGCTCGTCCACGGTGAAGCCGTGGGTCAGGCACTGCTTGTACGGCGCGCGCTTGTCGATCGCCACGCCGGTCAGCAGCGAGGACTGGAACCAGCCGCGGTGCTGGTCGGAACCCTCAAGGTACAGATCGGCCGGCTTGCCGAAGCCGCGCGCGGCGAGCACGCCTTCATGGGTCACGCCCGAATCGAACCAGACGTCGAGGATGTCGGTGACCTTCTCGTAGTCGGCCGCTTCAGCACCCAGCAGTTCGGCGGCGTCCAGCGAGTACCACACGTCGATGCCCTCGGCTTCGACGCGGTCGGCGACCTGCTGCATCAGCTCCACCGAACGCGGGTGGATCTCGCCGGTCTGGCGATGGGTGAACAGCGCGATCGGCACGCCCCAGGTGCGCTGGCGCGAGATGGTCCAGTCCGGGCGACCGTCGACCATGCTCTGGATGCGCGCCTTGCCCCAGGTCGGGAACCAGCCCACGGTATCGATGGCGGCCAGCGCATCGCTGCGCAGGTTGGCCTTGTCCATCGAGATGAACCACTGCGGGGTGGCGCGGAACACCACCGGCGTCTTGTGGCGCCAGCAGTGCGGGTAGCTGTGGCGGATCGGATGGAACGCCAGCAGCGCACCGTTGTCGCGCAGCACGCCGACGATGGCCTCCTGCGCCTTCCACAGGTGCTGGCCGGCCAGCACCACATCACCTGCCGGCGGGGTCGATTCCAGGTACACGCCACGGCCGTCGATCGGCGTGACCTGACCGGCGTTGTACTTGTCCAGCAGGCCGTACTTCTGGCTGACCACGAAGTCTTCCTGGCCGTGGCCGGGGGCGGTGTGCACCGCACCGGTACCGTCCTCGTCGGAGACGTGGTCGCCGTTGAGCACCAGGATCTCGCGTTCCGGGTAGAACGGATGCGCCAGCAGCTGGTTTTCCAGCGCCGCGCCGGTGGTTTCACCGTGCAGCACGACCTCATCCACGCCATAGCGCTGCAGCGCGCGCTCGGCCAGCGCGGCGGCCAGCACCAGCCAACGGCGCTTGCCGTTGTGGGCCGGGCCTTCGGCCAGCACGTAGTTGATCTCCGCACCCAGCGACACCGCCAGCGAGGCCGGCAGCGTCCACGGCGTGGTGGTCCAGATCGGCACCGCCACTTCCACGTCGGCCGGCACGCTCACGCCGAACGCCTGGCCGATGGCCTGTGCATCACGCGCGGCGTAGGCCACGTCGATGGCCGGCGATTCCTTTTCCTGGTACTCGATCTCGGCTTCGGCCAGCGCCGAGCCACAGTCGAAGCACCAGTAGACCGGCTTGGCGCCACGCACCAGGTGGCCGTTGGCCACGACCTTGGCAAGCGCGCGGATCTCATTGGCTTCGAAATCGAAGCTCAGGGTCTTGTACGGGTTGTCCCAGTCACCGGTCACGCCCAGGCGCTTGAAGTCCACGCGCTGGATGTTGATCTGCTCTTCGGCGAACTCACGGCACTTCTGCCGGAATTCAACGGCGTCGAGCTTGGTGCCGACCTTGCCCCACTTCTTCTCGACCGCGATCTCGATCGGCAGGCCGTGGCAGTCCCAGCCCGGCACGTAGGGCGCATCGAAGCCGGCCAGGTAGCGCGACTTGACGATGATGTCCTTCAGGATCTTGTTGACCGCGTGGCCCAGGTGGATGCGGCCGTTGGCGTACGGCGGGCCGTCATGCAGCACGAACAGCGGGCGGCCGGCGGCGTTGTCACGCAGCTGCTGGTAGAGCCCCTGCGCTTCCCACTGCGCCAGAATGCCCGGCTCGCGCTTGGGCAGGTCGCCGCGCATCGGGAATTCGGTGGCTGGCAGGTTCAGGGTGGTCTTGTAGTCCTGGCTCACGCAGTGGCTCGCAATCTATGTTCGGAAAGGATGGCGCGCGCCTGTTCGGCGTCGCGGTGCATCTGGTCGGTCAGCGCCGCCAGATCATTGAATTTCTCTTCGTCGCGCAGCTTGGCAACGAATTCCACGTCGATGTGGCGACCGTACAGGTCACCCTGGAAATCGAACAGGTGCGCTTCCAGCAGTGGCTCCACACCCTCCACCGTGGGCCGGGTACCGAAGCTGGACACCGAAGGCCACGGCTGGTCGAACACGCCGTGCACCCAGGTCGCGTAGATGCCCGACAGCGCCGGGGTCTTCGGGAAACGCAGGTTGGCGGTGGGGAAGCCCAGCGTACGGCCGAGCTGGCGCCCGCGCACCACCCGGCCGCTGATCGCGTACGGACGACCCAGCAGGTCGTTGGCACGGGCGAAGTCGCCCTCTTGCAGCAGCTGGCGGATGCGGGTGCTGGAAATGCGTTCGCCATGCAGGTCGACCGCTTCGATTTCGCCCGCGGTGAAGCCCAGTTCGGCGCCCATCTTCTGCAGCAGGGCCAGGTCGCCACGGCGGCGGTTGCCGAAGCAGAACTCCGGGCCGATCCAGACTTCGCGGGCGTTCAGGCGCTGCACCAGCAGCTGGCGTACGAAGGTCTCGGCCGGCATCGCTGCCATCGCCGCGTCGAAGCGCAGCAGGCCGACCGCATCGACGCCGAGTTCGCGCAGGATCTCGACCTTGCTGCGCGCCAGGGTCAGCCGCGGCGGCGGTGTGCCCTGGGCGAAGAACTCACGCGGCAGCGGCTCGAAGGCCACCGCCACCGCGGCCACGCCCAAGGCGCGCGCGCGGGCGACCGCGTGGCGGACCAGCGCACGATGCCCCAGGTGGAGGCCGTCGAATGCACCGATACAGACCACGCTTCCGTTGGGGAACAGTTCCCCGCCCTCGACGCTTCTGAACAGCCTGCTCATCAACTCTCGTTCCGGCCCGACCGGGGCCGCCGCTTCAATGGTGTAACCCTGAAGTATAGCCGCCACAAGCGGTGATCAATGCCCGCGCAGGTCGCGCGGGCGGAAGCCCATCGCCACCATGGCCACTGCGTAGGTGGCACCGCCGCCGCCGACCAGCAGCGACAGGCTGCCGATCCGCTCCCACACACCCATCGCCGGGAACGCCGGCAGCCAGTGCAGCAGGGCCAGCAGCGCGGCGACCATGGCCAGGCAGGCCAACAGCAGGCGCAGCAGATAGCCGCCCCAGCCCGGCCGGCGCTGGTAGACATCGGTCTTGCCCAGCCAGTACCAGAGCAGGCCCAGGTTCAGGTAACTGGACAGCGCGCTGGCGATGCCCAGTGCCAGGTGCAGGCCCGGCTGCTTGCCGATGGCCGCCATCACGCCCTGCGCTTTCAGCTCGTCCGGCACCATCACCTGGTACAGCACCGCCAGCAGGGCGAAGTTGAACACCATGTTGGCCACCAGTGCGGCCACCCCGGCGCGCACCGGGGTCTTGGTGTCCTGGCGGGCGTAGAACGCCGGCAGCACCACCTTCAGCAGCGCGAACGCCGGCAGGCCGAAGCTCAGGCCATACACCGACAGCGCGGTCATCCGGGTATCGAAGGCACTGAACTGGCCGTGCTGGAAGATGGTCGCGATCAGCGGTTCGGCCAACAGCAGCAGGCCGAGCATGGCCGGCACCGAGATCAGCAGGGTCATGCGCAGGCCCCAGTCCAGCGAGCGCGAGAAGCCCTCGCGGTCGGTACTGACGTGGTGACGGGCCAGCGCCGGCAGGATCACCGTGCCCAGCGCCACGCCGAACACGCCCAGCGGCAGCTCCAGGAAGCGGTCGGCCAGCGACAGCCAGGACTGCGAGCCATCGGTCAGCTTGGCCGCGATCACGGTGTCCAGCAGCAGGTTGATCTGCGCCACCGAGGAGCCGAACAGGGTCGGCACCATCAGCGTCATCACCTTGCGCACGCCCGGGTGGCTCCAGCCCCAGCGCGGGAGGGTCAGCAGATTGATGCCCTTCAGCGAGGGCAGCTGGAACAGCAGCTGCAGGATGCCGGCGGCCAGCACCGCCCAACCCAGCGCCAGGATCTGCTTCTCCGGGGTGCCGCCCAGCCGCGGCGCCAGCCACAGCGCGCCGGCGATCATGCACAGGTTGAGGATGACCGGGGTCAGCGCCGGCATCGCGAAGCGCTGGAAGCTGTTCAGCGCGCCACCGGCTAGGGCGGTGAGCGAGACGAACAGCAGGAACGGGAAGGTCAAGCGGAACAGGTCGACCAGCAGGCCCTGCTTCACCGGGTCGGTATCAACGCCGCTTGAGAAGACCGAGGCCAGCTGCGGCGCGAAGATCAGCGCCAGCGCAGTGACCAGCATCAGCACCCCACCCAGGGTGCCGGCGGTGCGGGCCATCAGCTCGCGCAGCTCGGCGTGGCTGCGGGTTTCCTTCACTTCCGTGAACACGGGCACGAAAGCGGTGGCGAAAGAGCCTTCGGCGAACAAACGCCGCAGGAAATTGGGTACCCTGAAGGCGACCCAGAAAGCATCAGTGATGGCGTTGGTGCCGAACGTGGTGGTCACCACGAAGTCCCGGACAAGTCCGAGAACGCGCGAGACCATGGTCATGCTGCTGAACGACAGCAGGCCCCGCAACAACTTGGGTGAACTCACTCAGCGTCCCTCTTGACAATCGACTTGACGTGCATTTCTTACGCCATCATACTAGCTAGCTTGCTGTTCCCATAACACCGATTTTTTCAGGAAACCACCACCGTGGCCAATATCAAGTCCGCCAAGAAGCGCGCCAAGCAGACCGTCGTGCGCAACGCGCGCAACGTGGCTCAGCGCTCGATGCTGCGCACCGCTGTCAAGAAAGTGATCAAGGCGCTGGACGCCAACGATGCCGCCGGCGCCGAAGCCGCCTTCGCCGTTGCCCAGCCGATCCTGGATCGCTTCAGCGCGCGTGGCCTGATCCACAAGAACAAGGCTGCTCGCCACAAGAGCCGCCTGAACGACCGCATCAAGGCCCTCAAGGCCGCCTGATCCGGCGTTGCCGCCCTGCCCTTCGGGGTGTGGGCAGCAGACAAAAGCCCGGCCTCGGCCGGGTTTTTTGTTGCCTGCGATCCGGGGATTGCCACAGGTCCGGCGGCATCGGCCGGCCGCGTCGATTGGCCGCGTCGATTGGCCGCGTCGATTGGCCGCGTCGATTGGCCGCGTCGGCTGGCTGCGTCGACTGGCTGCGTCGACTGGCTGCGTCGACTGGCTGCGTCGGCTGGCTGCGTCGGCTGGCTGCGTCGGCTGGCTGCGTCGACGGGTTGCGTCGACGGGCTGCTTCGACTGGCTGCGTCGGCTGGCTGCGTCGGCTGGCTGCGTCGGCTGGCTGCGTCGGCTGGTTGCGTCGGCTGGTTGCGCCGGCTGGTTGCGTCGGCTGGTTGCGTCGGCTGGTTGCGTCGGCTGGCTGCGTCGACGGGCCGCTTCGACTGGCCGCTTCGACTGGCCGCTTCGACTGGCCGCTTCGACTGGCCGCTTCGACTGGCCGCTTCGACGGGGTAGAGTCGACTGTTAGTCGACTAACGCGCGCAGCGCGGGCTTTACGGGTAGCGCGAAGAGCAGTCGACTAACAGTCGACTCTACCCAGCCGGAGCCATTGCCCCAGCGGGAGCCATTGCCCCAGCCGGAGCCCGTCGCCCCAGCGGGAGCCATTGCCCCAGCCGAAGCCCGTTGCCCAAACTGGACCCACTGCCCCAACCGAAGCCCGTCGCCCCAGCCGGAGCCATCGCCTCAGCCAGCCAACCCCATCGCGCAGGCCACAAAAAACCCGGCCGAAGCCGGGTTTTCATCAACGCCAGTCGACTAACAGTCGACTCTACTGCGCGTCGCGGGCTTCCTGCTCTTCTTCCTTCTGGCGATCGAAGAAGGCCATGATCCGGCTCATGATCGGGAAGGTGCCTTCGCGGCCCAGCGCCGAGACAAGGAACCACGGCTCCTTCCAGCCCAGCTCGGCGACGATCTGCTCGGCCGCGGCCTTGGCCTCGTCCTCGAACATCAGGTCAGCCTTGTTCAGCACCAGCCAGCGCGGCTTGTTCAGTAGTTCCGGATCGTGCTTTTCCAGCTCGCGCTCGATCGCACGCACCTGCTCCACCGGCGAAATGCCTTCCACGCCACCTTCCATCGGCGAGATGTCCACCAGGTGCAGCAGCAGGCGGGTGCGCTGCAGGTGGCGCAGGAACTGCGCGCCCAGGCCGGCACCGTCGGCCGCGCCCTCGATCAGGCCCGGAATGTCGGCGATCACGAAGCTGCGGTAGTTCTCCACCTTCACCACACCCAGGTTCGGGTACAGCGTGGTGAACGGGTAATCGGCCACCTTCGGCGTCGCCGCGGAAACGGCGCGGATCAGGGTGCTCTTGCCGGCATTGGGGAAGCCCAGCAGGCCGACATCAGCCAGCAGCTTCAACTCCAGCTTCAGCGTGCGCTCTTCGCCCGGCTCGCCCGGCAGCGCCTGGCGCGGCGAGCGGTTGGTCGAGCTCTTGAAGTGCATGTTGCCCAGCCCGCCGCGGCCGCCCTTGGCCACCAGCAGGCGATCGTTGTGCTGGGTCAGGTCGCCGATGACTTCATCGGTGGCAACGTTGATCACCACAGTGCCGACCGGCACGGTGATGGTCAGGTCTTCGCCGCCCTTGCCATAGGCCTGGCGGCCCATGCCGTTCTCGCCGCGCTGCGCCTTGAAGATGCGGTCATGGCGGAAGTCGACCAGGGTGTTCAGGTTCTCGTCGGCGCGGATGTACACGCTGCCGCCCGCACCGCCGTCGCCGCCGTCCGGGCCGCCGAGCGGAATGAACTTCTCGCGACGGAAGCCAATGCAGCCGTTGCCGCCGTTGCCGGCGAACACTTCGATTTCTGCTTCGTCTACCAGTTTCATTGTTTCGATGCCTGCGATGGGCGCGGCCTGCCTGCCGTCGCCTTGAATGTCATGCCGGCCGCGGGCCGGCAACCCGGCACAGCCGGTCTTGCGTTCACTCTAACGAAAAGCCCCGCCGAAGCGGGGCTCTCCATGCAGCGTGCTCTTCATCCAGCACGGCCATGCCGGGGCATGGGTGCCGGCGATGCCTGGATCAGGCGTCGGCCGAGACGATGCTGACGGTACGACGCTTCTTGGCGCCCTTGACCGAGAACTCCACCTTGCCGTCCACGAGGGCGAACAGGGTGTGATCACGGCCCAGGCCAACGCCCGAACCCGGGTGGAACTGGGTGCCGCGCTGACGCACGATGATGTTGCCGGCTTCGATGGCCTGGCCGCCGAAGATCTTGACGCCCAGGTACTTCGGGTTGGAGTCGCGACCGTTGCGCGAGGAGCCTACGCCCTTTTTATGTGCCATGACTGCTTCTCCTGATGCTTAGCCGGCGATGCCGGTGATCTCGATTTCGGTGTAGTACTGACGGTGACCCTGACGCTTCATGTGGTGCTTGCGGCGACGGAACTTGATGATCCGGACCTTGTCAGCACGACCCTGGGACAGGACCTTGGCGGTGACGGCAGCGCCCTTCAGCGCATCGCCCAGCTTCACGCCATCGCTGTCGCCCAGCATCAGGATGTTGTCAAACTTGATCTCGCTGCCGACTTCGACTTCGAGCTTTTCGACGCGGAGCTTTTCGCCCTGCGCCACGCGGTATTGCTTACCGCCGGTGACCAGTACTGCGTACATGACCAGACTTCCTCTGTAGTTATTGTGGTCTATGGACTGCCGCCGTCGAGGGCGGACAGGAGCGGAATTGTACGCAGATCAGCGGGCGCGGGTCAAGTCAACCCCTGAACGGCCTGGGAAGCCCGGCCGGAACGGGGTCAGATCCCTTTTCACGTTGTGAAAAGGGATCTGACCCCTGCCTGTCGGCCTGTCTCAGAAGGTGAGACACCGGGCTGGCATTGTCGCCCATTGCCCCCATCTGGTCACCTCGGTAGGCTGACCGATTGCCGTTCCCTGCTGGCCCGGCACCCAGCCAACGCCCCCACAACCGGATCCCCCATGGCGATGGATTTCATCCGCATCCGCGGCGCGCGGACGCACAACCTGAAGAACCTCGACCTCGACCTGCCCCGCGACAAGCTGATCGTGATCACCGGCCTGTCCGGTTCGGGCAAGTCCTCGCTGGCGTTCGACACCATCTATGCAGAAGGCCAGCGCCGCTACGTCGAGTCGCTGTCGGCGTATGCACGCCAGTTCCTGAGCGTGATGGAAAAGCCGGACCTGGACCACATCGAGGGCCTGTCCCCGGCCATCTCGATCGAGCAGAAGTCGACCTCGCACAACCCGCGTTCGACGGTCGGCACGATCACCGAGATCTACGACTACCTGCGCCTGCTGTACGCCCGCGTCGGCACCCCGCGCTGCCCGGACCACGGCTATCCGCTGGAAGCGCAGACGGTCAGCCAGATGGTCGACCAGGTGCTGACCCTGGACCCGGAACAGCGCTACATGCTGCTGGCGCCGGTCATCCGCGACCGCAAGGGCGAACATGCACAGGTCTTCGACCAGCTGCGCGCGCAGGGCTTCGTGCGCGTGCGCGTGGACGGCGAGCTGCATGAAATCGATGCGGTGCCGCCGCTGGCGCTGCGCCAGAAGCACACCATCGAAGCGGTGATCGACCGCTTCCGCCCGCGCGAAGACATCAAGCAGCGCCTGGCCGAGAGCTTCGAGACCGCGCTGAAGCTGGGCGACGGCATGGCCTCGGTGCAGAGCCTGGACAACGCCGAAACCGCGCCGACGCTGTTCTCCTCCAAGTACTCCTGCCCGGTCTGCGATTACTCGCTGCCGGAACTGGAACCGCGCCTGTTCTCGTTCAACGCCCCGATGGGCGCCTGCCCTGGCTGCGATGGCCTGGGCATGGCCGAGTTCTTCGACCCCTCGCGCGTGGTGGTGCACCCCGAACTGTCGCTGGCCGCCGGCGCGGTGCGCGGCTGGGACCGCCGCAACGCCTACTACTTCCAGCTGATCGCCTCGCTGGCCAAGCACTACAGGTTCGACGTCGACGCGGCGTGGAACTCGCTGCCGGAGAACGTGCAGCAGGCCGTGCTGTACGGCAGCGGCGATGAAGCGATCACCTTCACCTACTTCACCGAAGCCGGTGGCCGCACCCAGCGCAAGCACCGCTTCGAGGGCATCATTCCCAACCTCGAACGCCGCTACAAGGAAACCGAGTCGCCGGCGGTGCGCGAGGAACTGTCCAAGTACATCAGCGAACAGCCGTGCCCGGAATGCCATGGCGCCCGCCTCAACAAGGCGGCACGCAACGTGTTCGTGGCCGACCGCCCGCTGCCGGACCTGGTGGTCCTGCCGATCGACGAAGCACTGAAGTTCTTCAGCGAGCTGAGCCTGCCCGGCTGGCGCGGCGAGATCGCCTCGAAGATCGTCAAGGAAATCGGCGAACGCCTCGGCTTCCTGGTCGACGTGGGCCTGGATTACCTGACCCTGGAGCGCAAGGCCGACACCCTGTCCGGTGGCGAGGCACAGCGCATCCGCCTGGCCAGCCAGATCGGCGCCGGCCTGGTCGGCGTGATGTACGTGCTCGACGAGCCGTCCATCGGCCTGCACCAGCGCGACAACGAACGGCTGCTCGGCACCCTCACCCGCCTGCGTGACCTGGGCAACACGGTGATCGTGGTGGAGCATGACGAGGATGCAATCCGCCTGGCCGACTATGTGCTGGACATCGGCCCGGGCGCGGGCGTGCATGGCGGCGAGATCGTCGGCCAGGGCACCCTGCAGGACATCCTGGAGGCACCACGTTCACTGACCGGCCAGTACCTGTCGGGCAAGCGCGCGATCGAGATTCCGGCGCGCCGGCACAAGCCGAACCCGAAGATGACCCTGCACCTGCGCGGGGCCAGCGGCAACAACCTGAAGGGCGTGGACCTGGCGATTCCGTCGGGCCTGCTGACCTGCGTGACCGGCGTGTCCGGCTCGGGCAAGTCGACCCTGATCAACGACACCCTGTTCTCGCTGGCCGCCAACGAAATCAATGGTTCCTCGCACCCGATCGCGCCGTACAAGGAGATCGATGGCCTGGACCTGTTCGACAAGGTGGTGGACATCGACCAGTCGCCGATCGGCCGCACCCCGCGCTCGAACCCGGCCACCTACACCGGCCTGTTCACCCCGCTGCGCGAGCTGTTCGCGCAGGTGCCCGAAGCGCGTGCGCGTGGTTATTCGCCGGGCCGTTTCAGCTTCAACGTGCGTGGTGGCCGCTGCGAGGCCTGCCAGGGCGATGGCCTGATCAAGGTCGAGATGCACTTCCTGCCGGACGTGTACGTGCCGTGCGATGTCTGCCACGGCAAGCGCTACAACCGCGAGACGCTGGAGATCCTGTACAAGGGCTTCAACATCAACGACGTGCTGGAAATGACCGTCGAGGATGCGCTGAAGCTGTTCGAGCCGGTGCCGTCAATCGCCCGCAAGCTGGAAACGCTGGTGGACGTGGGCCTGAGCTACATCAAGCTGGGCCAGAGCGCGACCACGCTGTCCGGTGGTGAAGCGCAGCGCGTGAAACTGTCCAAGGAGCTGTCGCGCCGCGATACTGGCCGTACCCTGTACATCCTCGACGAGCCGACCACCGGCCTGCACTTCCACGACATCGAAGCGCTGCTGGGCGTGCTGCACAAGCTGCGCGACGAAGGCAACACGGTGGTGGTGATCGAGCACAACCTGGACGTGATCAAGACCGCCGACTGGATCGTCGACCTGGGCCCGGAAGGCGGGCATCGTGGTGGCACCATCCTGGTCACCGGCACGCCGGAGGACGTGGCGGCCTGCCCGCAGTCGTACACCGGCCAGTTCCTGGCGCGGATGCTGCCCTCCACCAGCGCGCGTCCCGAGCAGCCGGCCGCCGTGGCCAACAAGCCCGACGCCCGCCCGCCGCGCAAGGTGAAGCCTGAGAAGCCGGCCAAGGTGGCGAAGAAGGCGGTGGCCGCCAAGAGCACCGGCAAGGCCAGCAAGAGCACGACGAAGAAGAAGGACGCCTGATGAGCAGCGAACACAAGATCCTGGCCCGCATCCCGATCAGCGTGCGCTGGCGCGACATGGACAGCATGGGCCACGTCAACAACGCCAAGTACATTTCCTACCTGGAAGAAGCGCGCGTGCGCTGGATGCTGGGCGTGGACGGCGTATCGATGACCGACCGCATCGCACCGGTGGTGGCCGCGACCAACGTCAATTACCGGCTGCCGATCGTGTGGCCCAACGACATCCTGGTCGAACTGTTCGTCGAGCGCCTGGGCAACAGCAGCGTGACCATCGGCCACCGCATCGTCGACCAGCAGGACGAGTCGAAGCTGTATTCCGACGGCAACGTGGTGGTGGTGTGGATGGATACGCAGACCGGCAAGAGCGCACCGCTGCCGGACGCGATCCGCAGCGCGTCGAGCTGATCCGCTCCTGGTAGATGCCGACCTTGGTCGGCGTTTGGTCCGCCGGGCATGGCCCGGCGCTACCGTTGCAATTCAAAGGACTGACATGATCCACCAGACTGAACTACGCGACCTGCTGCCCGGCATGGTCCCCTTCCCCGCCGATGTCTTCCCTGCCGACCAGGCGTGGCTCGCGCAGCACCTGCTGCCGCTGCTGAAGATCGACCTTGGCGTACTGCGCCCGGAACTGGCTGGCCAGGTGGCCACAATGCTGTGCCCGATCGAGCCGTATGACGGCTGCATCGGCGAGACCACCGAAGAACACCACAACGATTTCACCGGCATCAACTGGATCGCCTTCGAACTGACTGCCGGCAACGAGATGCGCTTCCTCGGCAACGAGGGCTACTTCATCAGCGACGCGGAGCAGGACAAGCACGCGCAGGAACACATCGCGCAGATGCGTGAGAGCTACGCCAAGGCCCGCGACTACCATGCCGCGCACGGTCGCCTCGCCTGCTACTCGCGCTATGGAAAGGGTGAGGCCAGCGAGCGCGATTACCTGGATACGCTGGGCGGACCGATCGGTTTCGGCAACTGGACCGAGACCGCAGAGATTCCCGCGGCATTCGAGCTTGGCTTCACCGAGGCTGCCGATGATCCCGACGCCCCGGACGATGCCGAAACGGTGATCATCACCCGCAATGGCAACAAGTTCTTCGCCGTGGCAGACGTCGCCGGCTACAACTGGTGCGCCACCGGTGCCGATGCGATCGTGATGCTGTACGAACCGGTAAGCCGCACGGTGCTGTTCTCGTACGACTGGACGTAGCGTCCCGCCGGGCCATGCCCGGCGGAACGGGCGATGCGTTACGGCGCAGCCTTGCGCACGGTCAACGTCGCACTCGCTTCACCACCGCCTTCCAGTTGCAGCCGCAGCGGCAGCGCCTGGCCTTCCTTCAACGCACCCTTGCCCTGCATCAGCATCAGGTGCAGGCCACCGGGCTTGAGCTCGGCACGCGCGCCGGGTGCCAGCGGCAGGCGTTCGATCGCGCGCATGCGGCTGACGCCATCGACAATCGTGGTCTCATGCAGCGACACATCATCGAAGCTGCTGCTGGTCGCCCCGGTGATCGCCACCGCCTTGCCGCAGCCGTTGTGGATGACGCCGTAGCCAGCAGTCATCGGCATCGCCGGATTCGGTGGCAACCGCGCCCACCCCTGCTCCACCGTGACGCAGGCCGGTTCTGCGGCCGAGGCCGATGCTGCAGCCGCACACAGAACCAACAGTACGCCAACGAATGGTTTGGTTATCATCGCCCAGGTTCCTTCTTCGCAACGAGACCGCAGCATGACGACGCTCATCGAGGTGATCAACCATGGCCCCATCCGCGAACTGCGCCTGGCGCGGCCGCCGGTCAACGCACTGGACACCGAACTGTGCCGGCAGTTGATCCATGCCATCGAGCTGGCCATGGCCGAAGACGCGCACGGCATCGTGCTGTCGGGCAGCGAGCGTATCTTCACCGGCGGCATGGACGTGCCGCACCTGCTCTCGCACGGCGATGACAAGCACAAGTTGTTGGACACCTGGAACGCCTTCTTTGGCGCCGTGCGCACGCTGGCCGAGAGCCGCATCCCGGTGGTCGCGGCGATCACCGGCCACGCCCCGGCTGGCGGCTGCGTGCTGGCCCTGTGCTGCGACTACCGGGTGATGGCGCGCAGCGCCGATCCGTCGCGGCCGTATGCCATCGGCCTGAACGAAGTGCAGGTGGGCCTGATCGCACCGGAGGGCATCCAGCGCCTGCTGCGCCGTTCGGTGGGCGTGCACCGCGCCGGCGTGCTGCTGACCACCGGCTCGCTGGTGCCAGCCGAACAGGCGCTGCAGATCGGCCTGGTCGATGAACTGGCCGAAGGCGACCTGGTGGTGGCGCGCGCCATCGCCTGGCTGCAGAACCTGCTCAAGCAGCCGCGCCAGCCGATGCTGCTGACCCGCGCCATCGCCCGCGCCGACCTGCACGAAGCGCTGCACCCGGACCTGATCCAGCTGGACCGCTTCGTCGAGGCCTGGTTCGCCCCGGATGCACAGAATGCGCTGCAGGCCCTGGTGGCGCGCCTCGGCAAATAACGGTAGTGCCGGCCGCTGGCCGGCAGCCACAGGCACCCCAAGAGGATCATGAGGTTGCCGGCCAGCGGCCGGCACTACCGAAGATCGGGCAGCCGGCCTGCACCGGTATAATCAGGCCCTCTTTCCCTGTTGTGGCCGCCCCCTTGAACGACACGCCCGAACCCGTCGTCTCCGAGCTGATCGACCTGCTCACGCTGGAGCGGCTGGAGGACAACCTGTTCCGCGGGCAGAGCCGCGACATCGGCACCAAGTACGTGTTCGGCGGGCAGGTGCTGGGCCAGGCGCTGGCCGCGGCGCAGGCCACGGTCGACAACGGCCGCCACGTGCATTCGCTGCACGCCTATTTCCTGCGCGCCGGCAACATCGACCACCCGATCGTCTACGACGTGGACCGCACCCGCGACGGCGGCAGCTTCTCGGTGCGCCGGGTCACCGCGATCCAGCACGGCAAGGTGATCTTCTTCTGCGCGGCCTCGTTCCAGCAGGCCGAGACCGGCGCCGAGCACCAGCACAAGATGCCCGAAGTGCCGCAGCCGGAAGACATCGAGCCGAACCGCCCTTTGCCGGCCGAAGTGCTGGAACGCCTGCCGATCAAGGTGCAGCGTTGGCTGTCGCGCGGCGGCCCGTTCGAATTCCGCCATGTCTACCCGCGTGACGAGCTGAACCCGCCCAAGCGCCCGCCCTACCACCAGGTGTGGCTGCGCCTGAGCGAACCGGTTGGCGATGCGCCGGAGCTGCATCAGGCGCTGCTGGCCTACGCCTCCGACTTCCACCTGCTGGGCACGGCGACCTTCCCGCACGGCATCAGCTACTACCACCCGCACGTGCAGATGGCCTCGCTCGACCACGCCATCTGGTTCCACCGCCCGTTCCGCGCCGACGACTGGCTGCTGTATTCGCTGGACAGCCCCAGCGCGCAGGATTCGCGTGGCCTGGCCCGCGGCCAGTTCTTCACCCGCAACGGCGTGCTGGTGGCCAGCACCGCGCAGGAAGGCCTGATCCGCGTCGTTCCCGACCAGGCCGCGGCCGCCGCCGTGCCGGCCAAGGAGTAAACCCATGCGCCAGATCTTCAGCAGCCAGCGCGTGGAAACCGTCGAAGGCGTGGCCGAGCTCCTGCGCGAGCATGGCATCGACGTCAAGGTCACCAACGGGCGCTCGTACAAGACCCGCCGCCGCGGCCAGTTCAGCTATACCGACCTCGGCAACGCCAACGCCTACCCGGCGGTGTGGATCGTGCGCGCCGACGACCAGCCGCGCGCGCGTGAAATCCTGCGCGAGGCGCGCCTGCTCGACACCACCCGTCGCGACCATCCGACCGCCGAGTTCGCCTTCCGCGACGCCCCGGAAGCGGGCAGCGGCGGCCGCAGCTGGGCCTGGCGCATCCGCATCGCGCTGCTGGTGGTGATCGCCGGCGTGGCACTGGTGATCGGCCTGCGCCACCGCGGCGCCCCGGCGCCTGCGGCACCGGCCCCTGCCCCACAGGCGCAGCCGCAGCAGGCGCAACCGGCCCCGCAGGCCGCGCCGGAAGAGGAAGAGGAAGAAGTGCGGGTCCGCATCCAGCCGTCCAAGTAAGGGGCGGTAGCGCCGGGCCATGCCCGGCGAGCACAGCGGCCTGGCAGCGACGCCGCCGGGCATGGCCCGGCGCTACCGGCAGGCAAACCGGTCACAAACTGCGCGCAGCGCCGTCATGGGACACAATCCCAGCAGGAGAGCCGCCGCCATGACGACGTTCGCCGCATCGATCGACCAGACCCTGGAACGCGAACTGCCCGCTGCCGCCAGCGGTTGCCAGCACGCCTACGGGCGCATCGTTCTGGCCTGCCAGAACACCGTCACCGCCATCGCGCTGGCCATCACCCGCGACCGCCAGGCCAGCGAGGACATTGCCCAGGAAGCCTTCGTGAAGGGCTGGCAGCAGCTGCACCAGCTGCGCAGTTCGACCAGCTTCCTGCCCTGGCTGCGCCAGATCACCCGCAACCTGGCCCGCGACTGGCTGCGCGCGCAGCGTGGCCGGCCGCTGACCGGTGAGGCCGCCGAGGTGGCTCTCGGCATGGCCGCCGACCCGGCCCCGGGTGCCGCCGACCGCCTGCAGCGGGTGGAAGAAGAGATCGCCGCCGAGGACATCATTTCCGCACTCCCCGCCGACAGCCGCGAAGTACTGCTGCTGTACTACCGCGAAGGCCAACGATCGCAGCAGGTGGCCGACCTGCTCGGGCTCAGCGACGCGGCGGTGCGCAAGCGCCTGTCACGCGCCCGCGCCCTGGTGCGTGACGGCCTGCTGCAGCGCTTCGGTGAGTTCGCCCGCAGCAGCGCACCGAGCGCCGCATTCGCCACCGCCGTGGTGTCGATGGTGCTGGTCGCGGCGCCGGGTACGGCCAGTGCCGCGATCCTGCTCGGTACCGGTGTCGGCATCGGTGGCAGCAAGCTCGGCCTGGGCGGCGTCAGCGCTGCCGGCGGCACCGCGATGGGCACGCTGACCGCTACGCTGGGCCAGCTTCACGTACTGCCGGTCGCAAGCTGGGGCGCGGTCATCGGCGGCGTGCTCGGCGGCGCGATCGGCAGTTATCTCGGGGCCCGCTTCCTGATGTCATATGCCGAGACCGAGCGTGAACGCACGCAGGTCCGAGGCTTTGTGCGCCTCAACGTCGGCACAAGCCTGGTCTGGTGCCTGACAATGCTGCTGGCTGCGCTGACGCAGGCCCCGGTCTGGGGCCAGTTGCTGCTGTTGGCACTGGGTCTGGCCGTGGTCAACTACCAGTGCCTGGTGCCGCTTCAGCGCCTGATGGCACCGATGATCGCACGTGATTCAGCAAGGCGCGGCCACAGTGGAACCAACTGGAAGTTCGAATCGATGTATGGCCGCACCGGCATCATCGGCGCGAACGTGTTCGTGATCGCGCTGGTGGTGTACACGCTGATGCGCAGCGGGCATCTTTAACGGACAACGCCGGCAATGCGCCGGCGTTGTCGTCAATCCCTGCGTTGAACCTCAGCGCTGCGGCTTCGGCGCAGCGCCGTCGCGCGGACCGCCATGCATCGGACCCTTGGCTGCGTCGAACTCGGCCTTGCTCAGCTGGCCATCCTTGTTGGTGTCGGCGGCAGCGAACCAGGCATCACGGCGCTGCTTCATGCGCAGCTCGCGATCGGCCTTGTCCAGATAACCGTCCTTGTTGAGGTCGAGCTGGTCGAAGCGCGCGGCCAGGCGCGGATCGGCCTTGGCTTCCTCGCGGCTGATGCGCCCGTCCTTGTTGACGTCCAGCTTGGCCCAGCGCTCGCCGCCGTGGCCACGGCGACCATGCTGCCAGCGCGGCAGTTCATCGCGCGAAAGCTTGCCATCCTTGTTCTTGTCCAGCTCGTCGAACTTCGCGGCCAGGCGCGGGTTGGCGGCCGCCTCGCTGCGATCGATGACGCCGTCGCCGTTGGTGTCCAGCTTGGCCGGACGCTGTGCCGGCGCGGCCGGGGTGTCGGCCGCCAGCGCGATGCCGGAAGCGGAGGTGCCGAGCAGCAGGGCCAGCAGCAGGGGGGTACGGATCATGGGGTCACTCCTGGGAATGGGAATTGCGTCGGGGTGATCACTTCACCCTCGGGAGACAACAACGCCCGGGCGCGACATCGGTTGACGCCGTGGCCGGTTCCATTCATCCGGCGGACAGTCGCCGCCACTGCGACGGGCTGGGGCTATGCTGTGCCCATGGCGATGCATGGCGACAGAGACGACGAACTGCGGCTTTTCCAGACCGGCGAGCACCCCTGCGGGTACTGGTCGGACCGGGTCGCGCGCGACCTGGTACTGGACCCGCACGACCGCCGCCTGGGCGGCCTGTACCCGCTGGCACTGAGCTGGGGCTTCCGCCGCAGCGGTGATCTGGTCTATCGCCCGCACTGTGCGCATTGCCAGGCCTGCGTGGCGGTACGCATTCCCGTGGCCCGCTTCGCCCCGGACCGCAGCCAGCGCCGCTGCGCCACCCGCAATGACGACCTGGAGGTGCGGATCACCGCCGCCACCGCCCGCGACGACCTGTTCGCGCTGTACCACCGTTATCTCACCCACCGCCACGCCAACGGCGGCATGGACGACCATGGGCCGCACGAGTTCGAGCAGTTCCTGATCGGCAGCTGGTCGCACACCCGCTTCATGGAGATGCGCCTGCCCGCGCACGACGGCCAGCCCAGCCAGCTGCTGGGGGTGGCGGTGACCGACGTGACCGAGCATGGCCTGTCGGCGGTCTATACCTTCTTCGACCCGGACCACGCCGCACGCGGGCTGGGCACCTTCGCGATCCTGCAGCAGATCGAGTGGGCCCGCCGCGAGGGGCTGCCGCACGTGTACCTGGGCTACTGGATCCGCGGCCACCAGAAGATGGACTACAAGCGCCGCTTCCATCCGCTGGAGGCGTACGACGGCCGCCGCTGGCACGATTTCGACAACGAACTGGACGGGCGCTGACAAACCGCTGACACCGGGCCGGGTGCAGAATAGGGGGATGAACGCCAAACCCCTGATCTTCGCCCTGGCCCTGCTCTGCGGCGCCACCGCCCCCGCCTTCGCCAAGTCCCCCGCGATGACCGAAAAGCCGTCCACTGCGCTGCGCCTGGCCACCTACAATACTTCGCTGTACTCCGACGACGCCGGCGGCCTGATCAAGGAGCTGGAAGGCGACAGCGAGCACGCGCGCAAGATCGCCGCGGTACTGCAGCAGGTGCGCCCGGACCTGGTGCTGCTGAACGAGTTCGACTTCGACGACGCCCACCGCGCCGCCGAGCTGTTCCAGAAACGCTACCTGGAAGTGGCCCAGCCCGGCGGCGGCAAGCCGCTGCACTTCGCCTACCGCTACCTGGCCCCGGTCAACACCGGCGTGCCGAGCGGCCTGGACCTGGACAACAACGGCGTGGTCGGCGGCGAAGGCCGCAGCCGCGGCAACGATGCGTGGGGCTACGGCCTGCACCCCGGCCAGTACGGCATGCTGGTGCTGTCGCGCTATCCCATCGACGAAGCCAAGGTGCGCAGCTTCCAGCTGCTGAAGTGGAGCGCGATGCCCGGTGCGATCCGTCCGGTCGATCCGCGCACCGGCCAGAGCTTCTACAACGACCACGTGTGGTCGCAGCTGCGCCTGTCGTCGAAGTCGCATTGGGACGTGCCGGTGAAGACCCCGGCCGGCGTGGTCCACGCGCTGGTCTCGCACCCGACGCCGCCGGTGTTCGACGGCCCGGAAAAGCGCAACGCTGCGCGCAACCACGACGAACTGCGCCTGTGGCAGGAATACCTGTCCAAGGGTGACAAGCCGTGGCTGTGCGACGACAAGGGCCAGTGCGGTGGCCTGGCGCAGGACGCACGCTTCGTGATCCTGGGCGACCTCAACAACGACCCGGTCGATGGCGATGGGCGCCATGAGGCGATCGTCGAACTGATCGAGAACGCCCGCGTGCTGCGCTACCCCACCCCGCGCAGCATCGGCGGCGAGCAGACCAGCCTGGCCTATGCGGCCAAGGGCATCGAGCGCAAGGGCGCGCCGTTCCATGCCACCGGCGATTTCGGCCCGAAATCCGGCACCATGCGCCTGGACTATGTGCTGCCCTCGACCGGTTTCGAATACGTGGGCAGCGGCATCTTCTGGCCGGCCAATGAAAGCCCGGAAGCGAAGATCGCCGACGGCAGCGACCACCATCTGGTGTGGGTGGATGTGAAGCCGTAAGGCAGATTGCTCCGTAGAGCCGAGCCTACGCTCGGCTCCCGCGCGCGGCGCGGATTGAAAAGCAGCCGAGCGCGGGCTCGGCTCTACAGTAGATTCGCGCAGCGCAGGGAAAGCCGCCGGGCGTGGCCCGGCGCTACCGCTTTATGGACGCAGTTCGACGCCGATGGCGTCGGCGGCATCACGCGCGATGGCGCGCGCTTCGTCGATGGTTTCCGCGCGCGCCAGGGTCACGCCCACGCGGCGATGACCGTGCACGCTCGGCTTGCCGAACAGGCGCACGGCGGTATCCGGCACCTGCAGGGCGGCGGCGACGTTGTTGAAGTACGGCACGCCCTCGCCGTGCGCCAGCAGCGCGCACGAGGCCGACGGGCCGCTCTGGCGGATCACCGGAATCGGCAGGCCGAGGATGGCGCGCGCGTGCAGCGCGAACTCGCTCAGCTCCTGCGATACCAGCGTCACCAGGCCGGTGTCGTGCGGGCGCGGCGACACTTCGCTGAACCACACCTCGTCGCCCTTCACGAACAGCTCCACGCCGAACAGGCCCCAGCCGCCGAGGTCGTCGGTGATCGCGCGCGAAATCTCTTCGGCGCGCGCCAGTGCCGCGCTCGACATCGGCTGCGGCTGCCAGCTTTCGCGGTAGTCGCCATCCTTCTGCAGATGCCCGATCGGCGCGCAGAACGAGGTGCCGCCGGCATGGCGCACGGTCAGCAGGGTGATCTCGTAATCGAAATCGATGAAGCCCTCGACGATGCAGCGACCGGCACCGGCGCGGCCACCGGTCTGTGCGTAGTCCCAGGCCGGGGCGATGTCCGCTTCGCTGCGCAGGGTGCTCTGGCCCTTGCCCGAGGACGACATCACCGGCTTGACCACGCACGGCAGGCCGATGGCGGCCACGGCAGCGCGGTATTCGGCCTCGGTATCGACGAAGCGGTACGGCGAGGTCGGCAGGCCCAGAGTCTCGGCGGCGAGGCGGCGGATGCCCTCGCGGTCCATCGTCAGGCGCGCGGCACGCGCGGTCGGGATCACCCGCAGGCCCTGCTCCTGTTCCAGCTGGACCAGGGTCTCGGTGTGGATGGCCTCGATCTCCGGCACCACCAGGTGCGGCTGTTCCTGGGCGATCAGCGCGCGCAGGGCCATCGCGTCCAGCATGTCGATCACGTGCGAGCGGTGTGCGACCTGCATCGCGGGCGCATCGGCATAGCGGTCGGCGGCGATCACTTCCACGCCCAGCCGCTGCAGCTCGATGGCCACCTCCTTGCCAAGCTCGCCCGAGCCCAGCAGCAGCACGCGGGTGGCGGAGGGGGACAACGGAGTTCCAAGCTTGGCCATGGCGGTTCCAGCAGCGATGTGAAGGCGGGTGGGCATTCTAGCTGGCCGACCGCCCCGACCACGGCATCCGACGAACGGTAGTCGACAAGTGATATCACTTTGATATCTTCATCCCGAACCCTCAAGGACGTACCGCCATGAAAGAGAAGTCGCTTGCCTCCCTCAACGGCCTCGGCACCCTGGCCGGATCCCTGCTGGCCGCGCTGGCCGGCGGCGCGCTGTTCGTGCTGGGGGTGGCGGCCAAGGCCAGCACCGGCTCGCCCAACCTGCTGCTGATGCTGGCCGGTGTGCTGGTGGTCGCTGCCGCGGTCTTCATCCTGGCCGGCCTGTACACCATCCAGCCCAACCAGGCGGCGGTGCTGAGCCTGTTCGGCAAGTACGTCGGCACCGTCAAGGACAACGGCCTGCGCTGGAACAACCCCTTCTACGCCAAGCGCCGGGTTAGCCAGCGCGTGCGCAACTTCGAGAGCGGCAAACTGAAGGTCAACGAGCTGGACGGCAGCCCGATCGAGATCGCCGCAGTGATCGTCTGGCAGGTGGTCGACGCCTCCGAAGCGGTCTACAACGTGGACGACTACGAGAGCTTCGTGCACATCCAGTCCGAATCCGCGCTGCGTGCGATGGCGACCAGCTATCCCTACGACCAGCACGAGGACGGCCAGCTGGCCCTGCGCAGCCACGCCAGCGAGATCTCCCAGCACCTGAAGAACGAGCTGGCCGAGCGCCTGGCCGATGCGGGTGTGCAGGTGATCGACGCACGCATCAGCCACCTCGCCTACGCCGCTGAAATTGCCCAGGCCATGCTGCAGCGCCAGCAGGCCAACGCGGTGATCGCTGCACGCACGCGCATCGTGGCTGGTGCCGTCGGCATGGTCGAAATGGCCCTGGCCGAACTGCAGAAGAACGGCGTGGTTGAGCTGGACGAGGAACGCAAGGCGCACATGGTCAGCAACCTGCTGACCGTGCTGTGTTCGGACCGCGGCACCCAGCCGATCGTCAACGCCGGTTCGCTGTACTGAACCACCCTCGCAACGGGGCGCCCCACCGCCCCGCCAGGAGTTTTCATGAGTGAGAAGAAAGCCTATCCGCTGCGCATCAACGCCGAGGTCCTGGCCGCGGCGCAGCGCTGGGCCGACGACGAGCTGCGCAGCCTCAACGCGCAGATTGAATACGTGCTGCGCGACGCACTGCGCAAGGCAGGACGCCTGCCAAAACCCACGCCATCGCCGGAGGACAAGGAATGAGCACGCGCTGGAGTTACCAGACGATCGAAGTGAAGACCACGATGATGGGCGTCCTGAAGGCCGAGGACATCCAGAGTGAACTGACCCGCCAGGGCCAGCTGGGCTGGGAACTGGTCAACATCATCATTCCGGCGCCGATGCGCCCGGCCATGCTGGTCTTCAAGAAGGAACAGTAGCCATGTCGCGCCATCGCAGATTGCTCATGCTGTCACTGGCCCTGCTGAGCTGCCCGGCGATCGCCGCCGAACCGCAGCAGATCGCCAACCGCCTGCTCGATCACCTGCAGGCCGGGCGCGTAGCCGAAGCAGAAGCGATGTTCACGCCGCAGATGGCCCAGGCCGTGCCCGCCGAGAAACTGGGCGCCTTGTGGAACTCATTGGGCACACTGCAGGATCGCGGCGCCGTCCAGGTGAATACACGACAGGACATGACGCTGGTGGTGGTGCCACTGAAGTTCGCCAGCGGCCGCGTCAATGCGCAGGTGGCGGTGGATGCACAGGACAAGGTGGCCGGCCTGATGCTGCGGCCCGCTGCGGCCGACAAGGCACCACCGCCGCCGGCCGATGCCACCTACAGCGAAGTGGATTTCAGCGTGCCGCAGGCGCGCGGCGCCCTGCCCGGCACCCTGGCACTACCGAAGGGAAAAGGCCCTTTCCCGGCAGTGGTGCTGGTGCATGGTTCGGGACCGCAGGACCGCGATGAGACCATCGGTGGCAGTCGCCCGTTCCTGGATGTTGCCCGCGGCCTGGCCGCCCAGGGCATCGCCGTGCTGCGCTATGACAAGCGCACCCTCGCCCGCCCGCAGGATTTCGCCAACGACCACTTCACCGTCGATGACGAAACCACGCTGGATGTCGAGGCCGCGCTGGCCAGCCTGGCTGCGGCCCCGCACATCGACCGCAAGCGAGTGTTCGTGATGGGGCACAGCCAGGGCGGCATGCTCGCCCCGCGCATCGCCACTCGCTGGCCACAGGCACGCGGCGCGATCCTGTGGGCTGCGCCCGCACGCACGCTGCTGGAACTGTTGCCGGAACAGAACCGCTACCTGATGGCACTGGACGGCAGCATCAGCGCACCGGAACAGGCCTTCCTCGACCGTCTTGACGCGCAGATCGCGGCGGCGCGCAGTGATGCACCGGCGCCAGCGAGCGAACTGCCACTGGGCGTTCCGCAGTCGTTCTGGAAGAGCGTGGAGGCGGTCAACGCACGGGCCGATGCACAGGCCCTGCACAAACCACTGCTGATGCTGCACGGCGGCCGCGATTTCCAGGTACCCGATGCCGACTGGGCGCTCTGGCAGAAGGCGCTGGCCGGCCGCAGCGACGTGCAATGGCGCGCGTATCCGGCACTCAACCACATCGGCATTGCCGACAGCGGTCCCAGCTCGCTGCAGGAATATGCACAACCGGGCCATGTCGATACAACGCTGATCGATGACGTGGCCACCTGGATCAAGGCGCAGCGATGAGCGGCAGCGATCCGAAACGCTTCGATGTGGCGGAGAGCTCGCCGTTCCGCGTGCTCTGGGTGGTGCTGCCCCTGCTGCTGGCCTTCGCCATCAGCGTCTACGCGCAGCTGCACACCACCCGGGCCGACGCACCGTGGATGGAGGTGACCCTGTCGCCGCCGTGGTTCCGCATGGGCGGCAGCGCGGCATGGAGCCTGGTGGTGATCGCCGTGCTCGGCATCGGGCTGGGCCTGGCCTTCTTCAGGCGCCGGGTTGAGTTCGATGGCGACATGCTGGACGTGCGTTCGACGATGTATCGGCGGCGGGTGCCGGTGGCGCAGCTGCGCCTGGACCAGGCCGAGGTGGTCGACCTCGGCCACGATCGCCGCTATGGCATCCGTTTCAAGACCAATGGCTATTCGATGCCTGGCTTCCATTCCGGCCATTTCCGCCTGCAGGGCGGTGGCAAGGGTTTTGCGCTGGTCACCGACCGCAGCCGCGTCCTGGTGCTGCCGGTACGCGATGGCAGCACCCTGCTGCTCAGCCTGGACCGGCCACAGGCGCTGCTGGAGGCACTGCGCAAGGTGGCCGCACCGGCACCGCAGCAGTAAGCTGAGGCGATGCAACGACGCCCGCCCCTGCTGATCAATACCGAAGCCATCGAGCTGTGGCCCGCCGATCTGCTGCGCGCACGCAGCAACCCGGATGCACGCCTGCTGTCGCAGGCGCAATGGGTCCTGCGACGCAAGCGTGATGGCCGTTACCTGGCTGCGGTGCTGGCGCGCGGCGTCCATTCGCTGGTGCCGCGCCTGCCGCGCGAACCCGGCGTCGAGGAGGCCCTGGCGTTGCTGGACGCGCCGCTGGCACGGCCGCTCGGCATCTCACTGGAAGAACAATGGCTGCCGCTGGCTGGACTGCAGCAGCGCCTGCAGCAGCTTGGCCTGGATGCACAGCGCTACGCCGACGACAGCGGGCTGCCGCTCGAGCCGGAGCCCTGCCTTCTGCACTTCGCAGGCCGTGATCGTTTCGCCCGCCCGCTGTGGCTGCGTCGCGGCGCCGCACAGAGCTGGCGCCGCATGCGCCTGCACGCGGCACGCGATGGCATCGCACTGGACGCCATCTCCGGCTTCCGCAGCCATGCCTACCAGCTGGGAATCTTCGAGCGGAAGCTGGCACGCGGACTGGGCGTGGCGGAGATCCTGAAGGTCAATGCAGCGCCGGGCTTCAGCGAACACCACAGCGGCCATGCGCTGGATATCGGCACACCCGGGGACGCGCCCGCCGAGGAAGCGTTCGAAGCGACCGAGGCATTCGCCTGGCTGCAGGCCCATGCCGGTGAACACGGCTTCCAGCTGAGCTACCCGCGCGACAACCCGCACGGCATCGTCTACGAACCGTGGCACTGGTGCTGGAAGCCGGCCAACGGCTGAGCCCCTCGTGGCGGCTGCACGGCGAAATTCATGGAGCTGTCCGGGCGGGTAGGCTGGACAGGGGACGCCGTGAATCCGTCCCTGGAGGCTTAGCCGCGCCATCCATGGCGCGGATACCCCTGCCCAGCCCACCCGCCCGGCCTCTGACAGTTTCCGTGTGCGTCCGCCACGGGATGGAACAAGAGAGCAAAGACAAAAGCGGGTCGCTTCGCTCGAAGCCTCTATGACGGATCAGCGCGCGGCTGCTGGGTCCGCCTTCAAGCGAGCCGAGCACCGCAGGTCCGGCGAGGGCGAAGAGGTGCTTGCGATTCTGTAGAGCCGAGCCATGCTCGGCTGCTCTCCGCACCGTCCCTCGACGGGCAGAGGAGCGCAGGGGACCGGTGCGCAGCACCGGCTCGCGGTCGGCGGCGCGTTTCTTTTGGTTACTTTTCTTTTCGCGCGAAAAGAAAAGTAACGCCCATGAACCATCACGATCGCATCGGCATGGATCGGAGCGACAGCCCTGCGACCCTCACCGCCGCAACGCATTGATCGCCAGCAACACCCATCCGGCCATCATGCTGGTGCCGCCAATCGGTGCCATCCGCGTCGGCCACTGCCAGAGCGCGCCGCCCACCAGGCTGCCGGAGAACAGCAGCACGCCCAGCAGCAGCACGTACAGCGCCAGGTGCGCGCTCGCGCCCTGCGCGCGTGGCCCGAGCGCCACCAGCACCGCACCGTGTGCGAACGCGTACAGCGCCGCCATGTTCAGATGCTGCTGCGCCAGCGGGTCGGCTACGCCATGCGATGCGTAGGCGGACAAGCCGATCGAGGCGGCCGCCAGCAGCGCCCCCAGGCAGGCCAGCAGGGAGGGCTTACGTGCGCGACGTTCCAGATTGAACATGAGGGCTCCTTGCGCAGCGCCCCTTGCCGGGCGCCGGATGAAAAAAAACGCGCCGCAATGAGCGGCGCGTTTTCGTGTCCAACACTACATGGGTCAGCCGAGGCTTACTTGACGGCCCAGTAGATGTCGTAGGTACCTTCCGGGGTGAACGACTTGTCGATGCCGTCCTTCCAGGACTCGTACGGACGGTCGATCACTTCGTTGCCCGCCGTCACGGCCCAGGCGCGCAGGCCGTTGCGGGCCACGTCCAGACCCGCCATGTGGCCGGTGTAGGCCGCATGTGCCGAGCGGTGCGGAGCGACGTGCACGTACTTGACCGGAGCGCCACCGTCGATCTTGACGGTCAGTGCTTCAGCGGTGGCGCCTTCAGCACCCTTCTTCTTCACCGGCTGGGCGATGTCGAAGGCGTACTTCTCCTGGCCGAAGTCGGTGGTGATGATGCGGAACGGACCGGCGGCTTCAAGGCCATTGGCCTCCATCACGCGCTTGATCCACTCCTGGTTGTCCTTGATGGACTTGGTGATCGTGTCCTGACCGCGGTCCACGTTACCGGCGTTGACGACCAGCAGGTCCTCGGCCGGCACATCGACGATGGCCAGATCGGTCAGCGGCGCTTCCGGGGTGCGGTAGTCGACGTTCGGCACGCTGGCGAGCATGTTGGCCATGCGCGACAGACCCATCTTGATGTCGTCGCCGATCTGGCGGCTGACATACAGGCCGGCGTAACGGCCGAACAGGTCGAAGCCGTACTTCACCGAGTAGTCCTGGGTGATCTTGACGTTACGGCCGCCCTTGCCGGTCGGCTCCAGGGTGAAGGTGGTGACCTTGTCGTGACCCTTGGTGGCGTCTTCGATGGCGATCGCAACGCGCTTGTTCTCTTCGGCGTCGGTGATCTTCCAAGAGCCGGTGCCCAGGTCCTTGGAAGTGAAGTCCAGGGTGGCACCCTTGCCGGAGGCCGGGCCGGACAGCTTCAGTTCAACGGCGGGATCGCGCAGTACCAGCGGGTTCCAGTCCTTGAAGCGGCGCAGGCTGCTGACCGTGTCGTACACGATCGTCATCTTGCGGTTGGTCTCGATGCTTTCGGTGATGTGACGCTCGCCCGGCAGACATACGCCAATGATGACGAACAGGCCAGCCACGATCCCCAAGGCGATCAGGAACTCGATAATACGGGTCATTCAGAGAGTCTCCGGGGCCGATCCCACGGCCGGGTTGATTGAAGCGAAGCGCCAATCCTAGCAGGCTTCGCGGGCATTGTTTATCGGGATTGGCGCACCGGTTTCCCTGCCGGCTGCGTATTTGTATGGACAAAGAATTCGAAGGGTAACGCATACCGCTACCCGGCAAGTAGGGGGCAACCTTGGCCGGAACCCCCTGCCAACACCCAAGTCTTTGTACCGAAACGATTTTCCTCAGACCAGCTGGAGTTCGAACGCCTTCAGTACCGCGCGCGTACGGTCGCGCACACCCAGCTTGGAGAGGATGTTGGACACGTGGTTCTTGATGGTGCCCTCGGCCACGCCCAGCGAGTTGGCGATCTCCTTGTTGGAGAAACCGCTGGCCATCAGCCGAAGGATCTCGGTCTCGCGGTCGGTCAGCGGGTCCGGGCGGTCCAGGCTGACGAACTCGTTGCGCATGTGCTCCAGGCCCGACAACAGGCGCTGGGTCACCGCCGGCTGCACCAGCGAACCACCCTCGGCCACGGTGCGGATGGCACCGACCAGCTGTGCCAGGGTGACGTCCTTGAGCAGGTAGCCCTTGGCACCGGCCTTGAGGCCGGCCAGCACCAGCTGATCGTCGTCGAAGGTGGTGAGGATGATGGTCGGCGGCAGCTGCTCCTGCCGCGACAGCACCTGCAGCGCTTCCAGCCCGGACATCACCGGCATGCGCATGTCCATCAGGACCACGTCGGGGCGCACCTGCGGGATCAATTCCACCGCCTGCCGGCCATCGCCGGCCTCGGCCACCACCTCGATCCCGTCGTCGAGTGCCAGCAGGGAGCGGATTCCCTGCCGCACCAGGGTTTGGTCATCAACCAGGCAGACGCGAATCATCAACGCACTCCTTCAGGAACCTTGGTAAGGGCCGCCACCAGCACCGTTGCCGGCACCGTCGCCCGCAGCCGGAAGCCTTCACCGGGACGGGTTTCGATCTGCAGCTGGCCACCACATTGTTGCAGGCGCTCGCGCATGCCGCGCAAGCCATTGCCTACATTGACCATATCCGCACCGACGCCGTCGTCGCGGGCCTCCACCACCACCCGGTCGGGGGCTTCACGGTACACCTTGATCCACAGGTGGCGGGCGCCAGCGTGGCGCACCGCGTTGGTGATGATCTCCTGGGTACAGCGCAGCAGGACGTGGGCCCGCTGCGGGTCCTCCACGTTCAGCGGATCCTCGATCTCCAGCTGGATGTCCAGCGAGGGCACGTTCTCGGTCAACGGGCGCAGCGCCGCGGCCAGATCGATCGCGCCGGTCTCGCGCAGCTGGCTGACCACCTCGCGCACGTTGCCCAGCAGCAGTTTGGCCAAGGCGTGGGAGCGCTTCACATGCTCCAGCGCCTGCCCTTCGGCCAGGTGCCCGGCCACTTCCAGGTTCAGGGTCAGCGCGGTCAGCTGATGGCCCAGCAGGTCATGCAGCTCGCGCGAGATACGGGTGCGCTCGTTGACGCGGGCACTCTCGGCCAGCAGGGCGCGGGTGGCACGCAGCTCTGAATTGAGCCGACGCTGTTCGTCGCGCGCCTCGGCCTGACGGCGGGCCACCAGCGCAATGACGAAAACGAAGCTGGAAAAGCCCATGTAGCCCACCGCCTGCAGCACGGCGATGAACGGCGGGAACCCCAGGGGCTGGATGTAGACAGGCAGCACGGCCAGATTGCTGGCGACCAGCCAGAGCACGCCGATGCGCGGGCCCAGCAGCCATGGCAGCAGGCCGGCCACCACCATCAGCAGGATGCTGCCCAGCGCGGTCCCGGAAAAATAGCTCACGCCGATCGCACAGGCAGTCAGCAGGACAAGGGCGGCATGGTCGAAGATGCCTGGACGGCTCTCACCCAACGAGCGGGTCAGCACCCAGTACACAACACCGAAAGCGAGGTAGGCCGAGGCCCACGGAATGATGCGGAAGCCCGCTTCGCCATCCAGGGTCTCAAGCGTCAGCGAGACCGGGTCGATCAGGTAGATCGCGAGCCAAAGGCCGACGGTGCCCCAGGTGAACAGCCCGGAGTAGCGCAGCATCGCATTGTGGTTGAGTCGAACCAGCATGCCTCATCGTAGCGGTTCCACCGGCATGCCCAAGCCCCGAAAGTCACGCCCGCGCGGCACGGGTTGGCCGCCAGAGGGAGGGTGCTGTCTGCCGCACCCTCCCCGGTTGCGACTACAGGCAGGAGAAGCTGAAGTACGGCATCATGCTCGAAGACCGCACGCACGAGCCGCTGACGATCTGCGCGGTGCTGTCCACAGACGAAGTGACACCGGAGAAGTCCGCTTTGCCGCCCGAGACGGCCTCGATCTGCTCGGCGGTCAGCTCGCGCAGGCCGTACTGGTCACAGGACTTGGAATCGATTGCGTTCATATTTGTAAAATCATCCTTTGATTTGATGAATGAACCCACATCGCCGCTGGCGCATCATTGCCCCAGAGGTGTGCCGGGTATATCACAGCCTGGGTGACGCCTCAACGAACGGCGCTGCACGCGCCCAAGCCTCCCCGTGCAATAATCGTGCAGACGGTCCCTTGATGGACCCACCGCGTTACCCCACGGAGTCACAATGTCGATTGTCATCCGCGACGTGCGCGAGCACGAGCTCGATTCCGTCCTGGCTTTGAACAACAACGCTGGCCTGGCCATCCTTCCCCTGGATGCGGCCCGCCTGCGCCTGTTCTACGAAACCGCTGAGTATTTCCGCGTCGCCGAGCGCGACGGCAACCTGGCCGGCTTCCTGATCGGCTTCGGCAGCGACAGCCAGCACGACAGCAGCAACTTCGCCTGGTTCAAGCAGCAGCTGGACACCCCGTTCTTCTACATCGACCGCATCGTGGTCGCCAGCCGCCGCCGCGGCGGTGGCGTCGGCCGTGCGTTCTATGCCGACGCGCAGAGCTTCGCCGAGCTGCGCTACCCGCAGATGACCTGCGAAGTCTTCCTCGACCATGGCGCCGATGCCGCCCTGCTCTTCCACGGCAGCTTCGGCTTCCGCGAGCTGGGCCAGAACACCATGGCCCAGGTCGATGTGCGTGCCAGCATGCTGGCCAAGGAACTGTGCAGCTACCCGTGGGTCCAGGAGACCTACGGCGGCAAGCTGCCGGATGTGGCATGGACACGCGCCCGGCAGCTGCCGGCGCAGGCACAGCGGCCGACGGGGACCTGAGCGTGGCGGTGAATTTCGATTACGAACAGGCCGGTGAACTGAAGATCGGCCAGGTGGGCATCGCCAACCTGCGCATCCGTACCCTTGATGTCGAACGCCTGGTGCAGGAAATGCGCGAGCGCGTGACCCGTGCGCCGAAGCTGTTCGGCCGCGCGGCGGTGATCCTCGATTTCGGCGGCCTGAGCCAGGTGCCGGACGTAGCCACCGCGCAGGCGCTGGTCGATGGCCTGCGCAGCGCCGGCGTGCTGCCGGTGGCGCTGGCCTATGGCACCAGCGCGGTCGACCTGCTGTCGCAGCAGCTCGGCCTGCCGCTGCTGGCCAAGTTCCGCGCCCAGTACGAACGTGCCGAGGCCGAACCGGCCCCGCCCCCCGCGCCGGAACCGCGCCGCGCCGTGCGCGCCGAACCGAAGCCGGCCCCGGCCGCACCGGTGGCCAAGGTGGCCGACGCCGCTGCGCCGCAGCCGGGCCGCATGCAGCTGGGCAACGTGCGCTCGGGCCAGCAGCTGTACGCCGAAAACTGCGACCTGACCGTGATGGCCACCGTCGGCGCCGGCGCCGAGGTCATCGCCGATGGCAGCATCCATATCTACGGCACCCTGCGCGGCCGCGCGCTGGCAGGGGCCCAGGGCAACACCGCGGCACGCATTTTCTGCCGTGATTTCCATGCGGAACTGGTGGCCATTGCAGGCCACTACAAGGTACTGGACGATGTGCCGGACAACCTGCGCGGCAAGGCCGTGCAGGTGTGGCTGGAACAGGACCAGATCAAGATCGCTGCGCTGGACTGACGCAGCCCCAAACTAATGCAGAACCAGGAGAAGTCCTTTGGCTGAAATCATCGTAGTCACCTCCGGCAAGGGCGGCGTGGGCAAGACCACTTCCAGCGCAAGCCTGGCCTGTGGCCTGGCGCGGCGCGGCAAGAAGGTGGCGGTGATCGACTTCGACGTCGGCCTGCGCAACCTCGACCTGATCATGGGCTGCGAACGCCGCGTGGTGTACGACTTCGTCAACGTCGTGCACGGCGAAGCCACCCTCAAGCAGGCCCTGATCAAGGACAAGCGCTTCGACAACCTGTACGTGCTGGCCGCCTCGCAGACCCGCGACAAGGATGCACTGACCCAGGAAGGCGTGGGCAAGGTACTGAAGGACCTGGCCGCCGATGGCTTCGACTACATCATCTGCGACTCGCCGGCCGGCATCGAGAAGGGTGCGTTCCTGGCGATGTACTTCGCCGACCGCGCCGTGGTGGTGGTGAACCCGGAAGTGTCCTCGGTGCGCGACTCCGACCGCATCATCGGCCTGCTGGACTCGAAGACCCACAAGGCCGAATCCGGCCAGAACGTGCCCGCGTTCCTGCTGCTGACCCGCTACACCCCGCTGCGGGTGGAAACCGGCGAGATGCTCAGCATCGCCGACGTCGAGGAAGTCCTTGGCCTGAAGGCCATCGGCGTGATCCCCGAATCGGGCGACGTGCTCAATGCCTCCAACAAGGGCGAGCCGGTCATCCTGGATGTCGAATCCGCCGCCGGCCAGGCGTATGACGACGCCGTCGCGCGCATCCTCGGCGAAGATCGCCCGATGCGCTTCACCAGCGTCGAGAAGAAGGGCTTCTTCAGCAAGCTGTTCGGAGGGTAAGCATGGGCCTGTTCGATTTCCTCAAAGCGAAGAAGACCACCGCCGAAACCGCAAAGAACCGCCTGCAGATCATCATCGCGCAGGAACGCAGCCACCGCGGTGGCCCGGACTACCTGCCGCTGCTGCAGCGCGAGCTGCTGGAAGTGATCAAGAAGTACGTGAACATCGACGTCGATGCGGTGAAGGTCGACCTGGTGAAGGATGGCCAGCACGATGTGCTGGACATCTCCGTGGCGCTGCCTGAAGGCCCGGACAAACCCTGATGCCCTGCCCCGCCCGTGCCTGCATGGGCGGGGCCGCGTGACCTGCATGACCGATACGACAACCGCCGTGGACATCACCTGCGTGGGCGACATCGCCTTCGCCGATGCGCAGTGCCTGCTCGCCGCGCATGGCCTGCTGCTGCACCATGTGGCCGCCGGCGAACCGATTCCCGGCAGCTACTGGGGCGAGCCCGAGGCGGGCATCATCGCCAGCAACGTGTACGTGCGCGATGACACCCCCGTGCATTCGATGCTGCACGAAGCCTGCCATCTGATCGTGTTGCCGCCGGAGCGGCGAGCGCAGGTGCACACCGACGCCACCGATTCGGTCGCCGAGGAAGATGCCACCTGCTATCTGCAGATCGTGCTGGCCGGGCGGTTGCCGGGTGTCGGCAGTGCGCGGTTGATGGCCGACATGGATGCCTGGGGGTACACGTATCGGCTGGGGTCTACGAAGGCGTGGTTCGAACAGGACGCCGAAGACGCGAAAGCGTGGTTGATCGAACGCGGGTTGCTGCAGGCATAGAGCGTCGGTAGTGCCGGCCGCTGGCCGGCAACCTCATGAAGCCGTGAAGCATCACCGGGTTGCCGGCCAGCGGCCGGCACTACCGGAATCAGCCCTGCCCCGCCAGCGCGCGCAGGGTGATGCCGACGATATAGGCCAGGTAGGTGCCAGTGGCGTAGCCCATCGTGCCCAGCAGCACGCCCACCGGCGCCAACGCCGGATGGAACGCCGCGGCCACCACCGGCGCCGAGGCCGGGCCACCGATGTTCGACTGCGAGCCGATGGCGAAGTAGAAGAACGGCACTTTCAGCAGCTTGCCCAGGCACCACAGCAGCACGATGTGCACGCTGATCCAGATGATGCCCAGCAGGAACAGCCACGGGCGATCCAGCAGCGCCAGCAGATCCATCTGCATGCCGATGCAGGCGATCAGGAAGTACAGCAGCAGCGAGCCCAGGCGCGAGGCACCCGCGCCTTCCAGGTTGCGCGCACGGGTGAAACTGAGGCTGAGGCCCAGCGTGGTCGACAGCACCACCACCCACACGAACGGTGCGTCCAGGCTGAACTGCGCGGCCCAGCTGACGTTGGCCTTGAACCACGCCGCCAGCGGCGCGCCAATGGCGTGGGCCAGGCCTACACCACCAAAGGCCACCGCCACGATCAGCATCAGGTCGGTGAGGCTGGGAATGCGCTCGTGTTCGGCCTGGAAGCGCGCGATGCGCTCCTTCAGCTCATCGATGGCCGAGGTATCTGCGCCACTGCGTGCATCGATCTTCGCGGCACGCCCGGCCAGGAAGATCAGCGCGGCCATCCACACGTAGCCGACACCCACGTCGACCACCGCGAACTGGCCGAACGTGGTGGCGTTGACGTCGAACACTTCGCGCATCGCCAGCATGTTGGCGCCGCCACCGATCCAGCTGCCCGCCAACGCGGCCATGCCGGCCCAGGTGTCGCCGGCGACGGTTTCCGGATGCACCGCGCGCATCAGCAGGAAGGCCACTACCGCGCCGAGCATGATGCTGGCCGATGCGCCCAGGTACATCAGCACCAGCTTCGGGCCGAGCCGCAGGATGCCCTTGATGTCCACCGCCAGCGTCAGCAGGATCAGCGCCGCCGGCAGCAGGATGTCGCGCGCGATCGGGTTGTAGAGCTTGGTGTTCTGCCCGTCGATCAGGCCGACGGTGTTGTAGATGCCGGGAATCAGGTAGCACAGCAGCAGCGCCGGCACGAAGGTGTAGAAGCGCTTCCACAGGCCCTGCTCGCGCGAGGCGGTCCAGAACACGGCGCCGAGCGTGGCGGCGATCAAACCGAAGACGACGATGTCGTTCTGGATCATGCAGGTGCTCTTGTGCGGGGTCGGATCCCTTTCGCCACGCGAAAGGGCTCTGACCCCGGGGCGAAGGTGTGCGGTTGCCGGCCAGCGGCCGGCACTACCAGGAAGCAGAGCGCCGCCCCGGGGGGCGGCGCTGGACCGGCTTATTCGCCGATGTGCTGCTTCAGCCAGGCATTGACCGTGTCGTGCCACAGGATGCTGTTGTTTGGCTTCAGCACCCAGTGGTTTTCATCCGGGAAGTACAGGAACTTCGATTCGATGCCCTGGCGCTGGGCAGCGGTGAACGCGGCCAGGCCCTGCTCGACCGGGATGCGGAAGTCCTGCTGGCCGTGGATCACCAGGATCGGCTTCTTCCAGTCCGCCACGTGGTTGACCGGGTTGAACTTCTCGTAGTTCGCGGCCTTCTGGTACGGCGTACCGCCCTGCTCCCACTCGGTGAACCACAGCTCTTCGGTGGCGTAGCCCATCATGCGCTGGTCGAACACGCCGTCATGGTTGACCAGGCACTTGAACGGGCTGTTCCAGTTGCCGGCGATCCAGTTGACCATGAAGCCGCCGTAGCTGGCGCCCAGCGCACAGGCCTTGTCACCGTTGAGGAAGGAATACTTCTTCAGCGCCGCGTCCCAGCCCTTCTGCAGGTCTTCCAGCGGGCGGTCGCCCCAGTGCTGGCTGATCGCATCGGTAAAGGCCTGGCCGTAGCCGGTGGAACCGTGGAAGTCGATCATCACCACCGCGTAGCCCTGGCCCGCGTAGGTCTGCGGGTTCCAGCGGTAGCTCCAGCCGTTGCCGAAGCTGCCCTGCGGGCCGCCGTGGATCAGGAACGCGACCGGGTAGGACTTGCCTTCCTGGTAGTTGTGCGGCTTGACCACGTAGCCGTGCACGGTGTCGTTGTTCCAGCCCTTGAACTCGAACTGCTCGTAGTCACCGAAGGACACGTCCTTCAGCACATCGCCAGCAGCCGGGGTCAGCGCGCGCAGCTCGCCGATCGGCTGGCCAGCGGCCGGGAGCAGGCCGACCAGCACCTGGTCGTTGCTCTTCAGGCTGTTGCGGGTGATCGCCACGCTGTTGCCGGCCACGTCGACCGCGGTCACGCTGCCGTCGCCGATCAGCTTGGTGGCCTTGCCGCTGGCCACGTCGATCTGGAACAGCGGGTGCTCGCCGAGGTCATCGGCGGTGGTGTAGATGCTGGCGCCGTCGGCGGACAGGGTGATGCCACCGGCCGAACGGTCCCACTGCGGGGCGATCTCGCGGGTCTTGCCGCTGGCCAGGTCCATCGCCATCAGGCCGAATCGGTCGGCCTCGAAGCCCGGGCGCTTCATCGCACGGTAGAACAGGGTCTTGCCGTCGGCGCTGAACACCGGGCCGGCATCCCAGGCCGGGTTGGACGCGGTCAGGTTGACCGGCGCCTGCTTGCCGGCAGCGTCGAAGCGGTACAGGTCGAAGTTGGTCGACCACGGCTCCTGCTTGCCGGCCACGCGGATGCTGGCTACCACGCTGGCGCCATCCGGCGACCACACGAAATCGTCATTGCCACCGAACGGCTTGGACGGCGCATCACCATCGATGGTGGCGCTCAGTGCCGAAGCGCCCTTGACCGGACCGGCCTTGGCGGCCGGCAGCGGCGCAACGAACAGGGTGTTGCGGCGGCCGTCGTTCCAGGTGTCCCAGTGGCGCACGAACAGCGAGTCGAAGACCTTGCCGCTGGCCTTGGCGCCGGCAACGTCCTTGAGCTTCTTCTCGGTGCAGGCCAGGTCCGAGGCACAGGCCTGGAACACGCCGGCGCTGAACAGCACGCGGTCGTCCTGCGGCGACACGTGGTAACTGTCCACGTCGACCGCGAAATCGGTCAGCTGGCGCGGGGTGCCACCGCTGAGCGGCTGGGCGTACAGCTGCTGGCTGCCGTTCTTGGCGCTGAGGAAGTACACGGTCTGGCCATCGGCCGACAGCGAGGCCGAATTGACGCTCCAGCCGGCCGGGGTGATCTGCTTCGGCGGGGCCGCATCGCGGGTGCGCAGGTTGCGCGCGTACAGTGCGGTGGAGGCCTTCAGGTTGGCATCGACGCTGCGCTTGGCGAACACCACGGTGCCACCGTCCGCGGTCAGCACCGGCGCCGAGACGCGGTCCATGGCCACCATGTCGCGGACTTCCAGGCCACGGGCAGCGGCAACGCTGGGAAGGGCGGCCAGCAGGCTCAGTGGCAGCAGGGCATGACGCAGTTTCATCGGGGTCTCCGCAGGACGGCAAAAAACCGATGTTAGGCCCGCGCGGCCGGAGCTGCCAAGGCCATCGGTCATGGCTGCGGGCGGGCAATCGCCAGAAACTGCAAACCGCGCCGTAGCGCGGTTTGTGGGGACACCGGGGTCGGATCCGATTCCGGCGGAATCGGCTCTGACCCCAGGCGCCGCCTGCGTGGGGTCAGAGCCCTTCCCTGCGGGAAGGGATCCGACCCCATTGCTTACGCCTTGGCGTACTTGCCAGTGCGGTAGATCAGCCAGCCGACCAGGAACAGCACGGCCAGCCCGATCCACTGCGCGGCCGGCAGGTGGAACGGCACGGCCAGCACGTCGGCGCGGCTGCTGACCACGATCGGAATCGCGATGGCGATGCCCATCAGCGCCTCGCCGGTGATCAGGCCGGCGGCGAACAGCACGCCCGGCTTGTGCACGCGGTCGCGGCCTTCTTCATCATCGGCGCGCACCTTGTGGAAGCGCTCGACCAGGTAGGCGATCAGGCCGCCGAGGAAGATCGGCACCATCAGTTCCAGCGGCAGGTAGATACCAATGGCGGCGGCCAGCACCGGCACGCGGAAACGGGCGTTACGCGACTTCAGCCAGCTGTCGAAGGCGATGATGGCGGCGCCGACCACGGCACCGATGCCGATGAAGGTCCACGGCAGTTCGCCACCGAACAGGCCCTTGGCCACCGAGGCCATCAGGTTGGCCTGCGGCGCGGCCAGTGCGTTCGGATGCAGCTCGGACTTCACACCAATGCCGTAGGCGGTGGCCAGCAGGTTCAGCACCGGGGCCATGATCAGCGCGCACGAGAACGCGCCGATGCCCAGCATCAGCTGCTGCTTCCACGGGGTGGCACCGACGATGTAGCCGGCCTTGAGGTCCTGCAGGTTGTCACCGCCGACCGCGGCGGCGCAGCACACCACCGCGCCGATCATGATCGCGGCCACCGCACCCAGCGGCGCACCGCCGGCACCGACCGGCTTCAGGCCGTCGGCACCGAGCAGCACGACCAGCACGGCCGAGGCGAACAGGATGGTGGAGATGGTGATGCCCGAGACCGGGTTGTTGGACGAGCCGATCAGGCCGGCCAGGTAGGCCGAGACCGACACGAACAGGAAGCCGGCGACGATCATGATGAGGGTCATCGGGATCGACACGTGCCACTGGCCGACGATGGCCTGGTACAGGGCCAGCAGCGGCAGCACGAAGGCCACCAGGGCGACCAGCATCCACTTCATCGGCAGGTCGCGCTCGGTATGCGCCAGCACCGGGCCACCGCTCTTGCGGGCTGCCGCAAAGCCGCTCTTGACGCCGTTCAACAGCGACTTGCGCAGCGAGATCAGGGTCCAGATGCCACCGATCAGCATCGCGCCGACGCCCAGGTAGCGCATCTTCGCGCCCCAGATGGCGAACGCGGCCTCGGTGGACGAGGCGGCAGCCACCGAAGCGGCCAGCGCCGGATCGGTGTTCATGAAGAACGCCTGGTAGATCGGAATGGCGATGTGCCAGGTCAGGATCGAGCCGGACACCACCACGATGCCGACGTTGAGGCCGACGATGTAGCCCACGCCCAGCAGCGCCGGCGACAGGTTGGTGCCGATGAAGGCGGTGACCTTGGAGCTGCCGACATAGGCCGAGGTGGCCCACGCATCGGGAATCAGGCGCATGCCGCTTTCCGCGGCCAGCTTGACGAACGCACCGATCACCGCCGACAGGCCGAGGATCTTCAGGCCCGGGCCCGGATTCTCACCGGCCTTGAGCACTTCGGCCGCGGCCTTGCCTTCCGGGAACGGCAGCGGATCTTCGACGATCATCGAACGGCGCAGCGGCACCGAGAACAGCACGCCCAGCAGGCCACCCAGGCCGGCGATGCCCAGCACCCACCAGTACTTGAAGTCCGGCCAGTAGCCCATGATCACCAGCGCGGGGATGGTGAAGATCACACCGGCGGCGATCGACGAGCCGGCCGAAGCGCCGGTCTGCACGATGTTGTTTTCGAGGATGGAGCCACCGCCCAGCAGGCGCAGCACGCCCATGGAAATCACCGCGGCGGGAATGGCGGTGGCGATGGTCAGGCCTGCGAACAGACCGAGGTAGGCGTTTGCGGCCGACAGCACCACCGCCAGCACGATGGCCAGGGCCACTGCGCGGAAGGTGAGCTGCTTGGGCGCAGCGTCGTGGTTCATGGAAGCCCCTGCTGGCAAAAAATCCCGATCACGCTAGCGTTCAGGGGGCGGCAAGTCCAGTGCGCATGGTCACCGCAGGACATGGCCCAACGCCCTCCCCGACCCGCTCGGCAAGGCCAACCGGCCGATCCGGCAAGGCCAGGCAACGCCTGCCGCAAAAAGGGGACGGAGGGGATTAAGTCGCATTTGTCATAAGCGCCGTGATCCGGCCCATCCCCTTCTATAATCGCGCCCTTTCCGCTGTCCGCGCCGTCGATGACCGTTGCCGCTACTGCCTCCGACGACTTCCTGGGCCATCCCAAGGGTGTCTACGTCTGCTTCTTCACCGAGATGTGGGAGCGCTTCTCCTTCTACGGCATGAAGGCGCTGCTGCTGCTGTACCTGACCAAGTACCACCTGTTCGGCGACAAGGCCGGCCTGGACCTGCTCGGCGCCTACGGTGGCCTGGTGTACTGCATCCCGGTGTTCGGCGGCATGCTGGCCGACCGCTGGCTGGGCATGCGCCGGGCGGTGCTGTTCGGCGGCATCCTGCTGGTGCTCGGCCATCTGGGCATGGCCTTCGAAGGCCACGCGGCCTACCGGGTCAACGGCGAAGTGGTGCGCGATACCTCCGCGCTGGCGGTGACCTACCTGTCGCTGGCGCTGATCATCATGGGCGTGGGCTTCCTGAAGCCGAACATCTCCACCATCGTCGGCAAGCTGTACGCCAAGGACGACCCGCGCCGCGATTCGGGCTTCTCGCTGTTCTACGCCGGCATCAACCTCGGCGCATTGTTCTCCTCGCTGGTGTGCGGCTTCCTTGGCGAGGCCTATGGCTGGAAATACGGCTTCGGCGCCGCCGGCATTGGCATGCTGGCCGGCCTGGCGATGTTCCTGTGGGGCCAGAAGTATCTGCAGGGCAATGCCGAACCGCCACAGCCGGCCGCGCTGAAGCAGAAGGTGCTGGGCCTGCCGCGCGAATGGCTCATTTATCTGTGCGCGGTGCTCGGTGTGCTGCCGGTGGCATGGCTGATGTGGGCGGCCGGCAATGGCGCGTTCGCGCTGGGCGGCGAAATCAGCCTGGCGCTGATGCTGATGCTGGTGGTGCTGGGCGGCGTGCTGGTCTGGTTCGCCTGGTTCACCGGCACGAAGTGCACGCCGGTGCAGCGCCAGCAGATGATCGCGCTGATGGTGCTGATCTTCATGGCGCTGGTGTTCTTCACGATGTACGAGCAGTCCTATGGCTCGTGGGTGACCTTCACCGACCGCCTGCTGACCAAGGACATCGTGCCGTCGCTGGTGATCACCGGTGGCACGCCGCTGCCGTGGTCGATCATCTCGCTGCTGCTGGCACCGCTCGGCTTCGTAGTCAGCGCGCGGTTGTCCGAGCGCCGTCCGGGGTCGTCGGCGCCGCGCACCTTCTTCGCCGCCATCGTCGTACTGATGCTGGTGCTGCTGGTGCGCGACTGCCTGGTGATTCCGCAGACCGCCGGCTCGCTCACCTATCTCGGCGGCCTGTTCCTGGTGCTGCTGGCCCCGGCCTTCGCCGCACTGTGGACCTGGATGGACCGCCGTGGCTGGGAGCCGGGCAAGCCGGTGAAGTCGGCCTGGGGCCTGGTGATCGGCGCGCTTTCATTCGTCCCACTGGCACTGGCTGCACAGCAGGTTGGCGCCACCGGCGAGATGGCCAGCGTGTGGTGGCTGGTGCTGGCCTACTTCCTGCTGGCCAGCGGTGAAATGTGCCTGTCGCCGGTCGGCCTGTCGGCGGTGACCCAGTTGGCGGTGCCGCGGGTGATGAGCCTGATGATGGGCACCTGGTTCCTGGCCACCGCGTTCTCGGAAACGCTGGCCGCACTGTTCGGCAAGCTGGCCGCGATCGAGGTGCCGGAAGGCGAATCGCTGGACATGGTCGCCGCGGCTGGTGCCTATGCGCACCTGTTCTGGCTGCTGATGTGGATCGGCCTCGGCTGCGCGCTGGCCGCCTTCATCGCCGCTCCGCTGCTGAAGAAGATGATGCACGGGGTGAAGTAAGCCCACGCAGAGGCAGGAACCGGGGCGGCGGATGAACCATCCGCCGCCCTTTGCGCTACGGCGCCTTGCCCTTGCCGTCCGCAGCCACAGTCGTGGCGGTCTTGCCACCCAGGCTGCGCGACAGGAACGCCAGCAGCTTGCCGTAGTACTCGCTGCGATGGGCTTCGGTGTAGAAGCCGTGGCCTTCGGTCGTGTAGTACAGGCTTTCCACCGGCGTGCCGGCGCGCTTGAGCGCCGCTTCCATGCGCTCGGTATGCTGGATCGGTGCACGCTTGTCCTCGCCACCTGCTGCAAGGAACACCGGTACCTTGATCCGTTCCGCAAGATTGACTGGCGAGACAGCACCGAGCTGTGCCGGATCCCCCAGCCATTCGCGCAGGTAGGTCACGCCCGAGCCGCGATCCTGAATGTCACCACGGGTGTACATCAACGGCAGGTCATAGACGCCGACATAGCCCGCCGCACACTGGTACAGCCCCGGCTCTCGGGCGGCACCCATCATCGCCGAGTAGGCGCCGTAGCTGGCGCCGTAGATGCAGATGCGCCGCGCGTCGGCAATGCCTTCCCCGATCGCCCAGCGCGTGGCATCGGTCACGTCGTCCTGCATCGCCGCGCCCCACTGCAGCGCGCCAGCCTGGGTGTGCGCACGACCATAGTTGCCCGAACCACGGAAATTGACCTGCAGCACCGCGTAGCCGGCAGCGGCCAGCATCTGCGTTTCACGATCGTACTGGCCGGAATCGAAAACATCGAACGGCCCGCCGTGCGGCATCACCACCATCGGCAGATTGCGCCCATCGCTGCCCTGCGGCAGGGTCAGGAAGCCATGCAGCGGCATCCCGTCGCGTGCCTTCAATGCGATCGCCTTTACGCTGGCACTGTTGCGCGCGTCGATCCATTCGCTGCGGCTGATCAGGTGCTCGGCCTTGCGTGCCTCGGTGTCGTACACGTAGAAATCGCCGGGGTTCGTGCCCGACCAGGTTTCCACCAGCACGACACGGCCATCGCGGGTGCTGGAGGTGATGTACACCGCTCCACCGAGGGCCGCTTCCAGGCTGCGGTAAAGACGTGCCTCGGCCGAAGCTTCGTCGAAGAAGCGGGTCCTCGGTGTGTCCCCCAGGTACAACGCGCCCACCGGCTCGTGGCTGCCGGGGCGGCGGATGATCCGGTAAGGATCGACCACGTCATCGCGCAGCACGGCATGGCGCTCGCCGGTCTGCGGATTCCAGCTGACAATGGCATCGGGGCCCTGCGCCTGCTGCACCTCCAGGTAAGCCAGGTTGCCGTCGGCGGAGAACCCGACCGCCGTCTCGATACGCTTGCTCACCTGTTCGTCGTTGACCAGCTTCCAGCTCTCCCCGCTACGCTCGCGGTAATAGAGCTTGTTGATGTTGTCGGTACCCGCACCGTGCACGAAGCGCACCTCACCCTGCCCGTCCGTGGTGAACTCACCGCGCCGGACCGGCGATCCGACCACCCGCGAACGCCGGCCACTGCTGACATCCATGCGCTCGATGCGCGTGTAGGGATCGTCGGTGAATGGCCAGACCGTCACCAGCACGTTGCGCTCGTCGCCTGGCAGATCATCGGCCAGGAAGGCGGCAACCGCCTCGACCGTTTTCGGCTGGATGCGAGTACCCGGGCCCTTGCTCTCCACGCGGTAACCCACCAGCAGCTCGCCTCGGCTGCCGTTGGCATCGATCGCGTAGAGTTCGCCGGTAAGGTTGGGCTGATCGAGCGCGCCCCACTTCTGGGCCAGGCCGATCAGCAGGCGCTCGTTGCTGACCCAGTCGAATGTCTGCGCGTGGTTGCGCCGGGGAGGCCGGAAGCTGCCGACGATCTGCTTGTCCTTCAGCCTCAACACGGCGATGGCGGTGTAATCCTCCATCGGCACCGTCGCGGCCACGTACTCGCCCCCCGGCGAGATCTTGATGTCGGTGAAGGTCTCCCGACGCAGGTACTGCGTCAGATCCACTGCGCCCGCGCCAGCCGCGGCAACGCTCCCGAGGACGGCCAGCGAGGCCGCCAGAATCATTTTCTGCATCCTTCCCCCCTGCCTGGACCCCTTGTCCCGGCTGGCCGATTCTAGGCAGGCTGCCGACCGGACCGCCAGTGGCCCACAAAAAACGACGGCACCGTTGCCGGTGCCGTCGTTACCACTACCTTGGAGAGAGAGTCAGGACGTGGGTTCGGGGGGCGTGCGCCGGGTCAATGGACCCCGCGCACCGCCAACGTGAGGGCCAGGATGCTGAGGATCACCGCGATGGTGCCGTCGAGCACACGCCAGGTGCTGGGCTTGGTGAACAGCGGCGCCAGCAGGCGCGCGCCCAGGCCCTGCGCGGTCAGCCACAGGCAGCTGGCGGTGACCACGCCGGCAGCGAAGGCCATGCGGGCGTTGCCGAAGTTCTCGGCGATCGAACCGATCACCATCATGTCCAGCCAGAAGTGCGGGTTGATCAGCGAGAAACCGACCGCGGCCATCAGCACCGCACGGCGGCTGCCGTCGTCGCTGTCAGCCTCGCCCATGCCGCCGCCACCGGCGATCGCACGGCGAGCCGACTTCATTGCGTACCAGGCCAGGAACGCCACACCGGTCCACAGCACGGCAGTGGTCAGCCACGGCAGCGCCGAAGTGAGCGTGCGCAGGCCGGCCACGCTGGCAAAGATGAAGATCGCATCGATGGCCGCACAGGTGGCGACCACCGGCACGATGTGCTTGCGCAGGATGCCCTGGCGCAGGATGAAGGCGCTCTGGGCGCCGACCACGGCGAACAGGCCGATGCCGGTAGCTGCACCAGAGAACCAGGCACCGAGGCCGGTGCTGGCGGAGATGACCGAGAACATGGGATTCACTGCCTTTACTTGCTTGGGGGGACGGTGCCTCGCGAAGGCGGACAGCACCGGAACGGGCGCCATTGTCGCGCCGCAACATGAAAAAGACGAGCTAAACTTCCTAAACCAACATTAGCGGAACTTAATTCGATGCGTATCGACCATGCCCAGCTGCGCGCCCTCGCCGCAGTGATCCGCGAAGGCAGCTTCGACCGCGCCGCGCAGTCGCTGAATGTCACCCCGTCCGCCATCTCGCAGCGGGTCAAGGCGCTGGAAGATCGGATCGGCCGGCTGCTGGTCAAGCGCGGCACCCCGGCCACCGCCACCGCCGAGGGGCAGCTGCTGGTGCAGCTGGCCGAGCAGACGGCCCTGCTCGAACACGATGCGCTGCACCGGATGGGCCTGGCCGACGAGGATCTGCCACAGGCCAGCATCCCGGTGGCGGTGAACCACGACAGCCTAGAAACCTGGTTCCCCCAGGCCGCCTACCAGTTCGCACAGACCACCGGCACCACGCTGGACCTGCGCGTTGAGGACCAGGACCACACCGTGGAGCTGCTGCGCCAGGGCACGGTGCTGGGCGCAGTGACCACCCTGGACGAGCCGGTGCAGGGTTGCCAGATCCACGCGCTGGGCAGCATCCGCTACGCCGCCACCTGTACCCCCGAGTTCCGCGAGCGCCATTTTGCCAAGGGCGTGACCGCGCAGGCGCTGGCGCAGGCCCCGGTGCTGGTGTTCAACCGCAAGGATGAAATGCAGTCGCGCTTTGCCCGGCGCATGGCCGGTGATGACCTGCCCAGCACCGCGCCGACCTGGTGGATTCCGTCCACCCGCGCCTTCGTGCAGGCGAACCTGGGCGGCATGGGCTGGACCATGAACCCCCTGCCGCTGGTCAAGCGGCACCTGGATGCCGGACGCCTGGTCTACGTGCGCCAGCGCGCGTGGGAAGACGTACCGCTGTACTGGCAGCACTGGAAAGGCGACGTGCAGACCATGGCCCTGCTGACCCGCGCGGTGCTGGACGCCTCCTCGGCACTGATCCGGCGCAAGCGCTGAAAAAATGGGACGGAGGGGATTAAGTCGTTTGAGGCCCAAACGTCGTACAGGGCAAAGACGACTTAATCCCCTCCGTCCCCTTTTTCTCCATCCAATCTCCATGCGCCCTACACACCGGGTCCATGCGTGATGCGGATACTGGCCGGCCGATCACTGCAAGGATGCCTGCATGCCTGTATTCGTCCGCGATGCGCGCCCTGAAGACGCTGCCGTCTGCATCGACCTGCGCGGGCGTACTCGCGAAAACGCCTTCAGTGCCGTGCAACTGGCCGCGCTGGGCATCACCGCGCAGACGTGGGCCGAAGGCATCTCCGGTGGCGATTTCATCGGCCGAATCGCCTGGGAGGGCGAACGCATGGCCGGCTACTGCTTCGCCGACCGCGACAGTGGCGAGGTATTGGTGCTGGCCCTGCTGCCGGAGTATGAAGGCCGCGGCATCGGTCGCCAGCTCTTGCAGGAGGTGGTCAGCCTGACCCGCGATGCCGGCCACCTGCGGCTGTTCCTGGCCTGTTCGGCCGACCCACGCTCGCGCTCGCACGGCTTCTACCGGCGCCTGGGCTGGCGCCCGACCGGGGAGGTCGATGAGGCTGGCGACGAGATTCTTGAGCTGGTCTGATTGAAGCTGTCGCCAGGCATGGCCTGGCGCTACCAGGGCTTCGTTTGCCGGGCATCGCCCGGCGCTGCCGGGTGAGGATGGCGCGAAGCGCCGGATGCTGCGTTGCATCAAAAAAGGACCGGTTCCGGTTAGAATCGCAGGCGGATGCTGCAAGGCGTTGTTTCTTCACGCCCTTTCCCTGCTTCATGCGCATCCTGAACTCCTCCCCTCCGCCAACGATCCCGCCCCCATGAAGAAATTTGGCAAGGCCCTGCTCGCCCTGCTCGTGCTGCTGTTGCTGGCCGCCGCGCTGTTCCTGTACTGGCCGCTGACCCAGCGCTCGGTGCCCGCCGCCAGCAACGACAAGCCCGTCGACGTTGTGCTGGTCGGCGCCGGCATCATGAGCATCACCCTGGCCACCTACCTGCAGGAACTGCAGCCGGACTGGAACATCCAGGTCTACGAGCGCCTCGACGGCGTCGCCGGTGAAAGCTCCGACGGCTGGAACAACGCCGGCACCGGCCACTCGGCGTTCGCCGAACTGAACTACACCCCGGAACTGCCCGACGGCAGCATCGAGACCAAGCGCGCGGTCGGCATCGCCGAATCGTTCGAGGTCTCGCGCCAGTTCTGGTCGCACCAGGTGAAGGAAGGCCGGCTGAGCCAGCCCAGCGACTTCATCAACCCGACCCCGCACATGAGCTTCGTCTGGGGCGATGACAACATCGCCTACCTGCACAAGCGCCAGCAGGCCCTGGTGAAGAACCCGCTGTTCTACGGCATGCAGTACTCGGAAGATCCGGCGCAGATCAAGCAGTGGGCACCGCTGCTGATGGAAGGCCGTGACCCGAAGCAGAAGGTGGCCGCGACCTGGATGCCGCTCGGTACCGACGTCAACTTCGGCGTGATCACCCGCCAGCTGACCACCGGCCTGCAGCGCAGCCCGAACTTCAGCCTGCACCTGAACCATGAAGTGAGCGCGCTGCGGCAGAACGCCGACAAGAGCTGGAACGTGACGGTGAAGGACCTCAAGGCCGGCACCGAGTCCACGACCCACGCCCGCTTCGTGTTCATCGGTGCCGGTGGCGCCGCGCTGAAACTGCTGCAGATGTCGGGCATCCCGGAATCGAAGGACTACGCCGGCTTCCCGGTCGGTGGCCAGTTCCTCGCCTTCCAGGGCCAGGACGTGACTTCGCGCCACGGTGTGAAGGCCTACGGCATGGCCGAAACCGGGTCGCCGCCGATGTCGGTGCCGCACCTGGATGCGCGCAAGCTGGATGGCAAGCCGGTGGTCCTGTTCGGGCCGTTCGCGCTGTACAGCACCAAGTTCCTCAAGCACGGCTCGTGGTGGGACCTGTATTCCTCGGTCACCCACAACAACGTCGGCCCGATGCTGGAAGTGGGCAAGGACAACCTGGACTTGGTGCAGTACCTGATGGGCCAGGCGCGCCTGAACGATGCCGACCGCCAGGCCGAACTGGTCAAGTACTTCCCCAACGCCAAGCCGGGCGACTGGAAGCTGGTCACCGCCGGTCAGCGCGTGCAGATCATCAAGCGTGATCCGCTGAAGGGCCCGGTGCTGCAGTTCGGTACCGAGATCGTGACCGACAAGGACCACACCCTCGCGGCCCTGCTTGGCGCTTCGCCGGGCGCGTCGACCTCGCCGCCGATCATGCTGGACCTGATGGCCAAGGCCTTCCCGGACCAGATGAAGGCCGGCTGGGAAGCGCGCCTGCGCCAAATCGTGCCGTCGTACGGGCGCAAGCTCAACGACAGCGCCGCGCTGACCAACGAGATCCGTACGCTGACCAGCCAGACCCTGCACCTGCCGTACCTGGAAGTGCCGGTGGACGCCAATGCAGCAGCGCCGGCTCCCACCGCGGTTCCGGCTGCGGTTCCGGCGCCGGCCAAGGAAAAGCGCAACGCCAACGAGGAACTGCAGGCGCTGTAAGCCCGCGCCTTCCTTTCGATGCAGACGGACGGCCACCTTCGGGTGGCCGTTCGTTTTTGTACGGCGGCGGGTCGGATCCCTCCCGCATGGGAGGGCTCTGACCTGCGTTTGAGCGCCGATGATGGGGTCAGAGCCCGTTGCCGTGGCAACGGGATCCGACCCCGGCCCGCCACTGCCTGGTGCCGGAAAGTCAATGCACAATGACACGAATTGTAATGTTGTTAAGAATTATTTACATTTGCGTCCTGCGCAGTGACCGCGCCCCTCCCAGATGGACCTGATGTGCCCGAAGCCGCCGCCCCGGGTGCTGGACGACTGTTGCCGCCCTTCCCCGCTTCCAAGCCTCGAGCCCCTCATGTCCCTGACCCTGCGTAACCGCCTGCCCCGCCGCGCGCTGCTGCCGGCTGCCCTGCTTTCGTCGCTGTCCCTGCTGGCCTCACCCAGTGCGTTCGCTGCGGCCGATGGCGCCGCCGATGCCAAGACCCTGGACCGGGTCAGCGTTCGCGCCGAACAGTCCGCACCGCCGTCGAGCACCACGCGCCTGCCGATCACGCTGCAGGAAACTCCGCAGTCCGCCACCGCGATCAGCCTGAAGCGCCTGCAGGACGAATCGCTGTTCAGCATCAACGACGTGATGCGCACCGTGACCGGCGTCAGCGTGTCCTTCTACGACACCCAGCGCCCGCTCTACTACGCACGCGGCTTCGCCATCACCGACTTCCAGGTCGACGGCATCCCGACCTACAGCGGTTCGACCAACCAGGAATACGACACCGCCTTCTACGACCGCATCGAAGTGATCCGCGGTGCCAACGGCCTTCTCAGTGGCGCCGGTGTGCCGTCGGCCACGGTCAACCTGCTGCGCAAGCGCCCGGGCAAGGAGTTCGATGCCTCGTTCGCGGTCAGCGCGGGCAGCTGGGACTATCGGCGCATGGAGGCCGATGTGACCGCGCCGCTGACCGATGACGGCCGCTTCCGCAGCCGCGTGGTCGCCGCCTATACCGATCGTGGCCTGTACTACGACCGCTACGACGAGAACAAGATGGCCGGCATGGCAGTGCTGGAAGGCGACGTCACCGACAGCACCACCATCACCCTCGGTTACCAGAGCCAGGACAACAACCCGACCGGATCCACCTGGGGCACCGTTGCGTTCTTCGACAACCAGGGCAACTTCGCCCACCTGGCGCGCTCGACCAACCTGTCGCCGAAGTGGAGCTACTGGAAGCGCGAGAGCAACACCGCGTTCGCCAACCTGGAACAGCGCTTCGGCGACGACTGGCTGCTGAAGATCAACACGGCCTATACCCGTGGCAACGTGCAGAACGTGCGCCTGTATGGCACCGGCAACCCGGACCCGGTGAGCGGCTCGGGCATCTACCTGCGCGCCGCCGCCGGTGATTCCAAGGACACCCGCCGCAACGTCGACGCCTACCTGACCGGCACGTTCCCGCTGTTCGGCCGCGACCATGACCTGACCGTCGGTGCGCAGTGGTCGGACCTGGAAGGCACCACCAATACGCTGACGCTGAACTACCCGCGCGACTGGGCCACCTGCGGTCGCGAGCGCTGCTACTACATCCCCAACGTTTTCAGCTGGGATGGCGATATCTCCGAGGTGACCTACACCCGCACCGGCGCGCGCCGCGTGGCCAAGACCACGCAGAGTGGCGTCTACCTGGCCACCCGCCTGCACCTGGCCGATCCGCTCTCGCTGATTGCCGGTGCACGCCTGAGCCGCTGGCAGACGCTGAGCCGCTCCTACAACGCGGCCGGCGCCTATACCGGCACCAGCGGCGCCTACAAGGTCAGCGACGAAGTCACCCCGTATGTGGGCCTGGTCTACGACATCACCCCGAACGTGTCGGCCTACGCCAGCTACACCGAGATCTTCAATCCGCAGAACTACCGCGACCGCAATGACAACCTGCTGGCACCGGTGCAGGGCTCCAACCTGGAAGCGGGCGTCAAGACGCAGTGGTTCGATGGCCGCCTGACCGCCAATGCCGCCGTGTTCGAGGCCAAGCAGGACAACTACGCGGTGCGTGACATGAGCGTGCCGGAAGGCACGTTGAGCGATGGCAGCTCGGCCTACATCGGCATCAACGGCACCAAGGCGCGCGGCTGGGAAGTGGACGTCAACGGCGAGATCCTGCCGGGCTGGACGATCAACGCCGGCTACACCCACGTCAAGGTCACCCGTGCCGCCACCGACCTGCTGTACGCCAACCCGCCCGAAGACCTGCTGCAGCTCAATACCCAGCTGCAGCTGCGCGGCGCACTCGAACGCCTGAGCATCGGCGGCGGCGTGCAGTGGCAGAGCAAGGTGCAGGGCTACAACATCGCCTACCCGCTGGGTGGCACGGTAACGGTGAAGCAGCCGGCGTACTCGCTGGTGCAGTTCAACGCCAACTACCGCATCAGCGACAACTGGACGGCCACGCTGAGCGTGCGCAACGCACTGGACAAGAGCTACTGGGCGAACCTGGACTACAACAACTACGGCGAACCGCGCTTCGTGTCGGCCAGCCTGCGCTGGAAGTTCTGAGCGACTGGAACCGGTAGTGCCGGCCGCTGGCCGGCTTCCCATTACCCTTCATCGCGTGGAGCCGGCCAGCGGCCGGCACTACCCGGATCAATGGGCCCGCCTCCGCGCGGGCCCTTCCTTTTGCTGCACTGCGGGTTGCACACCACGTCATAATTATGCCGTAATTATCTCAACGCCAATCGGAAGCCGGTCGATGAACCCGAGCTGGGATACGTTGGAGCGCAGTCGCCGGGCGCGCCTGGAGCGCGCCGCGCCGTGGGCGCGCGGCCATCAGGTCGCCGCCGAGGACGTGGGTGAACTGCTGCACGCGCTGCTGGAGCCGGGTGACAAGGTCTGCCTGGAGGGCAACAACCAGAAGCAGGCCGACTTCCTGGCCCAGGTGCTGGCCGATCTCGACCCGGCGCGGGTGCACGACCTGCACATGGTGCAATCGGTGCTGTCACTGCCCTCGCATCTGGATGTGTTCGAGCGCGGCATCGCCTCCCGGCTCGACTTCTCCTTCTCCGGCCCGCAGTCGGTGCGGCTGGCCAACCTGGTGGCCGAAGGCCGCATCCAGATCGGTGCCATCCACACCTATCTGGAACTCTTCGGCCGCTACTTCATCGACCTGACCCCACGCGTGGCGCTGGTCGCCGCGCAGGCTGCCGATCGCCACGGCAACCTCTACACCGGCCCGAACACCGAGGACACCCCGGTGATCGTGGAGGCCACGGCCTTCCGCGGCGGCATCGTCATCGCCCAGGTCAACGAGATCGTCGACACCCTGCCCCGCGTCGATATCCCGGCCGACTGGGTCAATTTCGTGGTGCAGGCGCCGAAGCCGAACCACATCGAACCGCTGTTCACACGCGACCCGGCGCAGATCTCCGAGATCCAGGTGTTGATGGCGATGATGGCCATCAAGGGCATCTACGCCGAGTACGGCGTGAACCGCCTCAACCATGGCATCGGCTTCGATACGGCAGCCATCGAACTGCTGCTGCCCACCTATGCCGAATCGCTGGGGCTGAAGGGAAAGATCTGCCAGCACTGGGCACTGAACCCGCACCCGGCACTGATTCCTGCCATTGAATCGGGCTTCGTGAAGTCGGTGCACTCGTTCGGTTCGGAACTGGGCATGGAGAAATACATCGCCGCCCGTGGCGATGTGTTCTTCACCGGTGCCGATGGCTCGATGCGCTCGAATCGCGCGTTCTCGCAGACCGCGGGCCTGTATGCCTGTGACATGTTCATCGGCTCGACGCTGCAGATCGACCTGCAGGGCAACAGCTCCACCGCCACCCGCGACCGCATCGCCGGCTTCGGCGGTGCGCCGAACATGGGCTCGGATGCACGCGGCCGCCGCCATGCCAGCGACGCCTGGATCAAGGCCGGCCAACAGGCCGCTCGCCCTGGTGAAATACCACGCGGCCGCAAGCTGGTCGTGCAGATGGTGGAGACCTTCCGCGAGCACATGGCACCGGCCTTCGTCGATCGCCTCGACGCCTGGGACCTGGCCGAGCGCGCACAGATGCCGCTGCCGCCGGTGATGATCTACGGCGATGACGTCAGCCATGTGCTGACCGAGGAAGGCATCGCCAACCTGCTGCTGTGCCGCACGCCGGAGGAACGCGAACAGGCGATCCGCGGCGTATCCGGCTACACCGCCGTCGGCCTTGGCCGCGACCGCGCGATGGTGGAAAACCTGCGCGACCGCGGTGTGATCCGCCGACCGGAGGACCTCGGCATCCGGGTGCGCGATGCCAGCCGCGATCTGCTGGCCGCGCGTTCGGTGAAGGATCTGGTGCGCTGGTCCGGTGGGCTGTACGACCCGCCCAAGCGCTTCCGCAACTGGTAAGGGGCTGAGCATGGAAACCCTCGACTATCGATTCGAAGGCCGCACCGCCGTGCAGTTCCCGCGCGACGCGGTGCTGGTGGGCGTGCTGGCCTCGGGCAACCTGGAAATCCTGCTGGAACCGGCTGATCTGGACGGCGCAATGACCGTGCGTATCATCACCGCCGCACAGGGCTTCGGCAGCATCTGGCAGGCGGTGATCGCCGATTTCGCCCAGCGCCATCCGCTGCGCGACGTGCGCGTGTCGATCAACGACGCCGGCGCGACCCCGGCCGTGGTCAGCCTGCGCCTGGACCAGGCCGTGGAAACCCTGCTGGCCGGAGGCACGCCATGAGCCACGCACGTCGCCACAGTTACTACGAAGCCGATGCGCGCGAGCGCGTTGCCGGGCTGGTCGATGCCGGTTCGTTCCACGAATTCCTTGGCCCGGCGCGGCGGATGATGAGCCCGCACCTGGCCCAGCTGGACCAGCCGGCTGCCTTCGACGATGGCATCGTCGTCGGCCAAGCCACGCTGCGCGGCAAGCACGTACTGCTGGCCGCGCAGCAGGGGCAGTTCATGGGTGGTGGCGTTGGTGAAGTGCACGGAGCCAAGCTGACCGGATTGCTGCGCCGCGCAGCCGAAACGCGTCCAGACGGCGTGCTTCTGCTGCTGGACACCGGCGGCGTGCGACTGCACGAAGCGAATGCAGGCCTGATCGCGATTTCGGAAATCATGCGCGCCACCCTGGGCGCGCGTGCAGCTGGCGTGCCGGTCATCGCGCTGATCGGCAGCGGCAACGGTGCGTTCGGCGGCATGGGCATCGTCGCCCGCTGCTGCACCACGGTGATCATGTCCGAGGAAGGCCGGCTCTCGCTGTCCGGCCCGGAAGTGATCGAGACGGTACGCGGTGTGGAAGAGTTCGACTCACGCGACCGTGCGCTGGTCTGGCGCGTGACCGGTGGCAAGCACCGCTACCTGATCGACCAGGCACAGGTGCTGGTGCCTGACGCCATCGAAGCCTTCGCGCAGGCCGCAAGCGATGCGCTGCAACCCGATGGCGCCAGCACCGATACCGATGCGGCACTGGGCGCGCTGCAGGAACGCCATGCGTCATTGAAAGCCCGTGTGCAGGCCTGGGGCGATTGCCGCGATGGGCTGGAAATCTGGGCCCGCCAGGGCATCGCCGAACCCGAACGACTGCCGCTGCTGGACACCGACGCCTTCCTTGCCACCACCGCCGACCGGAGGCTGCCATGACCGCCCCGCTGCAGCCCCTGCTCGACGCCCTGTTCCCGCGCGGCCATCGCATCGACATCCGGGATTCTGTGCTGACCGGGAGCGCAACCACCGACGATGGCGAGGTGACCGTGATCGGCACCACCGACCGCATCGAGGTTGGCGTCGACCACGCATTGGCGCTGGCCGGAACCGTGCTTGCCAGCACCGCCGCGCACCCGCAGCGGCCGATCGTGATGCTGGCCGACACTGCCGGCCAGCGCCTGGCGCGCCGCGATGAGCTGCTGGGCATCAATGGCTGCTTCGCGCACCTCGCGCAGACCCTCGATCTGGCCCGCCGCCGTGGCGCGCGCCTGGTCACTCTGGTCTACGGCGAATCGGTCAGTGGCGGCTTCCTGTCCTTCGGCCTGATGGCCGACCACATCCATGCCCTGCCCGATGCACAGGTACGCGTGATGGACCTGCGTGCGATGGCGCGGGTGACCAAGCAACCATTGGAAAAGCTGCAGGCGCTCAGCCAGAGCTCACCGGTGTTCGCACCGGGCGTGGAAAACTACGTAGCGATGGGTGCGGTGGACTCGATCTGGAACGGCAACCTGGCCGCCCACCTGCTGCAGGCACTGCGCACGCCCGCCGATGGCGACCGCCGCGCTGTGCGCGGAGCCGAACGTGGCGGGCGCATGCTGGCCGCACGCGTGGCTGCTGCCGTGAGCCAGGGCGATGCCTGAGCGGCCCGCCCGCCACACGCTGGCCTGGCTGTCGGCCCACGCCGGCTGGCGCGCCGACGTGGCTGCGCAGGAACCCCGCCTGGCAGCGTGGTTCGCGCGGGGCCTGCCTGCAATGGTGGCGCGCCGCGCCGTGGATGATCCCGACCCGCGCCTGCGCCTGGGGGTGCCGCTGCCGCCGAGCGAGGGCAAGCTACGGCTGGCGCTGCGCGTGGCTTCGCACGAGGTACGTCGACTGCAGCCACCGCCCGCGCTGGAAGAGGTCGTTGCCAGCGGCGTGCCCGACGACTGGCGAAGCGCACTGCAGGCGATGCAGCGGCTGGCACCGGCACGCGTGTTCGGTGCGTTCGCCTGGCGGCATCTGAGCGGTTTGCCGTATGTGCATCCGCGCTCGGACATCGATCTGTTGTGGCAGATAAGGGCCGCAGGCCAGGCCGATGCCCTGGTCGAGCGCCTGCAGGACTGGGAACGCACGCACGCGCGCCGCGTCGATGGCGAGCTGTGCCTGGCCGACGGTGGCGCGGTGAACTGGCGCGAGTACGCCGGTTGCAGCCGCGAGGTACTGGTCAAGCGTGTGGATGGTGCGGCGCTGGAAGCCCGCGATCGCTTGTTCATCGCCAACGGGGTGGCCGCGTGAACACCGTCGTCCACGCCGAGCGACCCTGTCGCCCCCGCGTGGACAGCGCGCGACTGGGCCGCCTGGCCATCGCCAGCCTGCATGCCGAACTGGCCTGCACACCCAAGCCGGGGCTGGTCACCCCCTTCGATACCGGCAGCCATCGCGACATGGATGCTGGCACCTTCCTGCGCAGCCTGTTTGCCCTGCGCCACTACTTCACCGCGATCGCCCATGCTGGCGCCGACGATGCGCCCTTCGCGGTCCTGCGCATGCATGGGCTGGCCGCCGAGGCCGCGATGCTGCGGGCCACCGGCGGCATCAATACCCATCGTGGTGCAATCTTCAGCCTCGGCCTGCTGGTCGCTGCATCGGCACGCTACCGCCAACTGCACGGCCATGCGGGTTCGGCTGCACAGGTGTGCCTGGCCGTGCCGCACTGGGCAGCCGACTTCGCCAGCGCGCCACTGGATGCCAGCAGCCCTGGCCAGCGTGCACGCGTGCGCCATGGCGTGCCGGGCGTACGCGAGCAGGCGGCGGCCGGCTACCCGGTGCTGCGCGAGCTGGCGATGCCCACGCTGCGTCATGCACTGGAGGAAGGCCTGACGCACGATGCGGCACTGTGCCAGACCCTGATGCAGCTGGTCGCGCAGGTGGACGATCTCAACCTGCTGCACCGTGGCGGTGCCGATGGGCTGCACTGGGCACAGCAGCAGGCGCACGCATTCCTCGCGAGCGGCGGCACCTTCGCACCCGGCTGGCAGGCGCGGCTGCGCGATGTCGGCAAGCGCTTCGTCGCACGCCGCCTGAGCCCCGGTGGCAGTGCTGATCTGCTCGCCTGCAGCTGGTTCCTGCTGCAGCAGGAGGGTGCATGAGCCTCGCCCTGCTCTGCCCCGGGCAAGGCGCGCAGCATGCGGCGATGTTCGACCGGGTGCGCGATCTGCCGGCGGCCCGCGACGTGCTGGCGTCGGCCAGCGCCGTGCTCGGCCGTGATGTGTTCGCGGCCGCCGCCGACCAAGCACGCTTCGACAACGCACTGGCGCAGCCGCTGTTGTGTGCCGCAACGCTGGCGCACTGGCAGGGCCTGCGCGACGCGCTGCCGACACCGCTGTTGGTTGCCGGCTACAGCATCGGTGAACTGGCCGCGCATGCGATCGCCGGCAGCGTTGATGCCGCCACCTGCCTGGCCCTCGCGACTCGGCGCGCGCAGTTGATGGACGGCGCCAGCCCAGCCGATGCAGGCCTGCAGGCGGTGCTCGGGCTGGACCGCCGCAGCCTGCAGTCGCTGTGCGATGCACAGGGCGCGTACGTGGCCATCGCCAATGGACAGGATCATTTCATCGTCGGCGGCAGGCTCGCCTCGTTGCAGGGCCTTGCCGATGCAGCGCGTGCGCAGGGTGCGGACATCCGCCCGCTGCCGGTGCACGTTCCGGCGCACACACCGCTGCTGGCAGCGGCAGTCGCACCGTTCGCTACGGCCCTCGATACCTCTGCACTGCAGGCCCCGCGCCTGCCGCTGCTGGCCGGTATCGATGCACAGCCGGTACGTGATCGCGCGGCAGCAGTGCACACCCTGTCGGCGCAGCTGGCACAGACCATCGAATGGTCGCAGGTGATGCGCCAGGCCTACGAGCGCGGTGCGCGGGTGTTCCTGCAGCTGGGCCCGGGCAATGCCTTGGCGCGCATGGTCGCGCCGTCCTACCCGTGCTGCGAAGTGCGCGCGGTGGAAGAGTTCCAGAGCCTGGACGGCGCCGCGGCATGGGTCCGCAGCGCGCTGGAACGGCTGCAGTAACGGGTTCGAGCAGTACGTATCACGTAACACGCAGTACGTCGCCTTACCCCGGGATGGCGGGTCTCCATCCGCGCTGTACGTGAGTCACGTGTCTGGGAGGGCGCATGAGTCCACAAATCGCAACGATCATCGGACTGGTGATCATGTTCATCGTCGCCACGGCGATGCCGATCAACATGGGGGCTGTCGCCTTCGCGCTGGCCTTCATCATCGGCGGGCTGTGGGTCGACATGGGGGGCAAGGAGGTCCTGGCCGGATTCCCCGGCGATCTGTTCCTGACCCTGGTCGGCATCACCTACCTGTTCGCCATCGCGCAGAAGAACGGCACCATCGACCTGCTGGTGCACTGGGCAGTGAAAGCGGTGCGCGGGCATATCGTGGCCATTCCGTGGGTGATGTTCGTCATCACCGCGGTCCTCACCGCCTTCGGTGCACTCGGCCCCGCCGCGGTGGCGATCATCGGGCCGGTCGCGCTGCGCTTTGCCAAGCAATACAACATCAACCCGCTGATGATGGGCCTGCTGGTGATCCACGGTGCACAAGCGGGCGGTTTCTCGCCGATCAGCGTGTACGGCAGCATCACCAACGGCGTGGTGCAGAAGGCCGGGCTGGAAGTGACTGAAATGGCGGTGTTCCTGACCAGCCTGGGCTTCAACTTCATGATGGCCACGATCTGCTTCTTCGCCTTCGGCGGCATCGCCCTGCTGCGGCGTGGCTCGATCACCGCGGCCGGAACGATCGGCAATGCCGAACTGGCGATGGCCGGTGGCCCGCAGGCATCGTCACGCCAGTTCGCCATCGAAGGCCACGGCGCGCTGGTTGCCGCTGGCGGGGGCACCCTCTCCAATGATCCGGCGGCGCTGGATGCGGTGAACCTGACCCGCGAGCGGCTGTTCACCCTGATCGGCCTGCTGGGCCTGGGTGTTGCCGCGCTGATCTACAACCTCAACGTCGGCCTGGTCTCGATCACCGTCGCGGTGGCGCTGGCGCTGCTGTCGCCGCAGAGCCAGAAGGGCGCAGTCGATGGCATCAGCTGGTCCACAGTTCTGTTGATCTGTGGCGTGGTGACCTACATCGGCGTACTGGAACATGCCGGCGCGGTGGACTTCATCGGCAACGGCGTCTCCGACATCGGCATCCCGCTGCTCGGTGCGCTTCTGGTCTGCTATGTCGGCGGCATCGTCTCGGCATTCGCCTCGTCGGCCGCGGTGCTGGGCGCAACGATTCCACTGGCCGTGCCGTTCCTGATGCAGGGCCACCTCAGCGCGGCCGGCGTGATCTGTGCACTGGCAGTGTCGTCCACCATCGTCGATGTCAGCCCGTTCTCGACCAATGGCGCCCTGGTGGTGGCATCGGCTGCGAAGGAAGAGCGCGAAACGCTGTTCCGCCGCTTCCTGGTCTACAGCGGGCTGGTGGTCGCGCTGGGGCCGCTGCTGGCCTGGCTGGTGTTCGTGGTACCGGGATGGATGTAAGCAGGTTCGTGGGGCGCCGGACCATTCCGGCGCCCTGCGAGCGGGTTAGCGTCGGCTGGGTAGAGTCGACTGTTGGTCGACTGCCCTTCGTTCCGACGGCGAAAACCCCGCGCTGCGCGCGATAGTCGGCTGGGTAGAGTCGACTGGTAGTCGACTGCCCTTCGTTCCGACGGCGCCCCCCCGCGCTGCGCGCGATAGTCGGCTGGGTAGAGTCGACTGTTAGTCGACTGCCCTTCGTTCCGACGGCGAAAACCCCGCGCTGCGCGCGATAGTCGGCTGGGTAGAGTCGACTGGTAGTCGACTGCTCTTCGTTCCGACGGCGAAAACTCCCGCGCTGCGCGCGATAGTCGACTAACAGTCGACTCTACCCAGCCGTTTCCCCCAGCCGTTTCCCCCAGCCGTTTCCCCAACCCGTTTTCCCCAACCCGTTTCCCCCTCGGTTTCCGCCCGCATTGCAGGTCCCACGCATGGAGGCAGTACACTTTCCGCCATGGCCATCGCTCCCGCCCCGCGTTCACCGAAGAAGCGCGCCCCTCTGTATGAAGAGGTGGCCGAACACGTGCGCGGGCGCATCTACGATTACCGGCTGCCGCCGGGCGAGTGGATCGACGAGCCTGCGCTGTGCGAAGAACTGGGCATCAGCCGCACGCCGCTGCGCGAAGCGCTGAAGCTGCTGGCCGCCGAAGGCCTGGTGCAGATCGATGCCGGTCGTGGTGCGCGGGTCACCCGGCTTACGCTGGAAGATCTCAACCAGCTGTTCCCGGTGATGGCAATGCTGGAAGGCCGCTGCGCGCATGAAGCGGTCAAGCATATCGATGATGCTGGGGTACAGCGGCTGGAAGACCTGCATGCGGCGATGGAAACGGCTGCGGCCGAGGGCAACATCGCCGAGTACTACCGCAACAACTACCTCATCCACGAAACCGTGCAGCACTATGCCGGCAACCCGTGGCTGATCCGCATCACCCACGACCTGCACCGCATCCTGAAGATGCACCGTGGCCGCCAGTTGCTGACCCCGGGCCGTACCGCGCAGTCGCTGGCCGAGCACCGTGAACTGATGGAGTGCTTCCGCAGGCGTGATGCCGCTGCCGCCGAACGCACCATGGAGCGCCACCTGCTCAGCCAGGGCCGGGCGCTGGCCGCCTATGTGGCGGCAGGCGGGCTGCTGAACGTACCGGCACCGCTACCGACCGAAGGCGGCGGCTGAGCGGGCTTATGTAGAGCCGAGCCATGCTCGGCTGGCACCCGACGCGAGCGGTGGAAGCCGCCGAGCATGGCTCGGCGCTACAGCCGGGCGCCGGGCTTCAATCGCCGCAGCTGCCGCTGTCACTACTCCCCCCATCACTGCTGCAGTCGGAGCTGCTGTGGCTGTGATGGCTGTGGCTGTCGCCGGAATACCCACCGGAGCTGTCGTAGCTTGCGCCCCCCTCCCCGCGGCTTCCCGAGCCATCGGCGGTGGCTACCGCCATGCACAGGATCGCACCCACCAGCGGCAACAGCCAGACCAGCAACAGCTGCACCGTCCGGCCGCCCGCCGAAAGCTCGTCGCGCCTGATGATGACCACGGTGGCCACCAGGTTCAGGCCCAGCACCAGCAGGACCAGCAGAAGGGCGACGATCAGCATGCGGCAGTTCCGTGCCTGGACGTGGGGGCATTATGGCCCGCCACGCCGGCATTGGCCCTGCCTGTCATGAAGATGGGACAATGTAGGGCGCGCCGGCCTGTCTCCGGGCCGCCGGCGCCCCCCGCACCACACGGAAGAAGAAGAACAACAACATGCTGAAAGTCATTTTCGATACCGACCCGGGCGTCGACGACGCCCTGGCGCTGCTGTACCTGCACAAGCACCCGCAGATCGACCTGATCGGCGTCACCACCACCTTCGGCAACGCCTCGGTGGAGTCGACCACGCACAACGCGCTGTACCTGAAGCAGGCCTGGGGCTTTGCCGCCCCGGTCGCGCGCGGCGCCGCAGGCCCGCTGCAGCCGGAAGCCACGCCGGAAGCCTGGCCGGTGCACATCCACGGCCACAACGGCCTGGGCAACCACCCGGTGCCGGCCAGCCTGGACGTGGCCGCTGACACGCGCTCGGCCGCGCAGCTGATCATCGACCTGGTCCGCGCTCATCCGGGCGAAGTGACCCTGGTCGCCGTGGGCCGCATGACCAACCTGGCCCTGGCCCTGCAGCAGGCCCCGGACATCGCCGGCCTGGTGCGCGGCGTGGTGCTCATGGGCGGCGCCTTCCACGTCAACGGCAACATCACCCCGGCCGCAGAGGCCAACATCTGGGGCGATGCCGAAGCGGCCGACGTGGTGTTCACCACCGATTGGCCGGTCACCGCGATCGGCCTGGACGTGACCACCCGCGTGGAAATGGACCGTGACGGCCTGGACAAACTGGCCGCCCTCGGCGGTGCCGACGCCGAGCTGGTCCGTGCACTGTCGCAGGACTACGTGGACTTCTACCTGCAGGCCGGCCACAAGGGCATGGTCGTGCACGACTGCTGTGCCTGCATCGCGCTGACCCGTCCGGAGCTGTTCCAGTTCGAGCGCGCCAGCGTGCGCGTGGCCACCGACGGTGTCGCCCGTGGCATGACCATTCCGAAGCCGGAAGGCATGGGCTTCGGCCCCAGCGTGTGGGATGGCCACGTGCTGCAGTCCGTCGCCATCGGCGTGGATGCGGCCGCGGTACTGGCCGACATCGAGCAGACCCTGAAGGTCTGATCGGCTAGCGTCTGGCCCTGCCCGGGACGGTCTCGGGCAGGGTCCACAGCACCGGCAGCACCAGTACCGCCACCAGCGCGATCATCGCGCCCGGCGCCGCCGCCCAGCCGCTGCGTTCCACCCACCATTGCGCCAGCCACGGCGTCGCGCCGCCGAACACCGCGGTGGCCATGGTCACGCCCAATGCCAGTCCGCTGACCCGGCCTTCGCCCGGGAACTGCTCAGCCGTGGCCGGGGCCGCGACCGCGCTCACGCCACCGGCCACGCAGGCCAGCAGCACCGCGGCCAGCGCGATGCCCCACACCGGGGCCTGCGCCATCCATGCGAACAGCGACAGCGGCAGCAGCGCCGCCAGCAACGTCAGGCCCAGCAGCATCGGCCGCCGCCCGATGCGGTCGGACAAGGCGCCGCACAGCGGGGTGATCACAATCACCGCCACCGCCGCGATCGTCGACAACCACAGCGCATCGCCCTCGTCGTGGCCCTGCGCGTGCAGGAATGCCGGCACATAGGTGATGCCCACGTAATAGGTGATTGAGCCCAGCGCCGAGATCGCGAAGGTGCGCGCCACCGCAGCAGGATGATTGCGCAGCACATGCCGCAGCGGCGTGGCGGGAATGCTGCCCTCGCGCCGTTGGCGCTCGAACTCGGGCGATTCGTGCATGCCAGAGCGCGCGACCAGGATCACCAGCGCCAGCGCGGCACCAACGAAGAACGGAATGCGCCACCCCCAGCTGTCCAGCTGCGCGGTGGGCAGCAGCGCGACAGTGAGCGCGGAAATCGCCACCGCCAGCAGCGCGCCCACTTCACTGGCTGCCGACGCCAGCGAGGTGACCAGCCCGCGTCGTCTCTCCGGCGCGCTTTCCAGCAGGTAGGCCACTACGCCGGTGTATTCGCCCCCCACCGAGAATGCCATCACGCAGCGCAGCACCAGCAGCAGCACGCCAGCGATGGCGCCTGCGGTGGCCGCGGTCGGCAACAGCGCAGTGGCCAGCATCGCCGCTGCCATCAAGGCCATCGACGCCAACAGCATCCAGCGCCGGCCGAGCCGATCGCCCAGGTGGCCAAAACACAGCGCGCCCAGCGGGCGCATCAGGTAGGACACCGCAAAGCCGGCCAGTGTCACCAGCAGCGCCTGCTCGCCACCGCCGAAGAACACCCGTGACAGCACCGTGGCGAAGTACAGGTACAGGGTGAAGTCGTACCACTCCACTACTGTGGACAGGCCGGCCACCCACATCGAGCGCTGCCGCGCCGCGGTCATTGCGTGTTCGCCTTCAACAGCCTCGTTCCCGTGGGTGCAGGTTCCGGGCAGGGTGTCACGACCCGGGTGAAATGCCGGTCATCGGCCATCCATCGGCTGCATGTACTGGGTTTCATGCCCGGTGAACCGCTCACCGTCAAAGCCAAAGCAGAACCGCCCCTCCTCGAACGCGCGATACACCAGCAGCGCGCCATCCAGGCAGAACTGCTGCTGGTCCACGCCCGTTTCCAGGGTTCCGTAGCGGCTGGCGTCTCCGCCCTTCTCCGCTGGCCCGGTGAAGGCATCGATCGGCAATGGCGTGGCGCGTCCGGTGCGGGTGTCGACCAGCACCACCGAACGCTGGAAGAACTCAGGACGATCATCGACCTGCACCAGCAGGTAGTGCTGGTTGAAGTTCGGCATCTCGTTGCTGAGGGCTTCTTCGATGCGCGCCACGTGCTGCGCATCGCAGAAATCGACCGGGCTGTAGCGATAGCTGCATCCGTCGTGGTCGTAGGGCAGGTTCATGCCGGAATAGCTCACGCCTGCCTGGCTGCCCAGGTCGTCTCCCGGTTCCGGTGTGCTGCACAGCAGCCACGAGCGCTGCGCATCCTCGGGATCGGCCATCAGCTTCGGCTCGCGGCCCGCCTCGTATGCCGCACCATCCGGAAACTCCTGCCCGAAGTGCTGGCGGACGATGGGACGTGCCTTCTCCAGCGGCAGGCCGATCTTCGCCCCACGGAACGAAACGAACGTCATCGTCGGCAGGATCACCTCCTCCACCGGCAGTCCTTTCCATTGCCCCTGCACGCAGAACGTGGCGATCTCGTTCTCTTCGTCCACCCTGCAGGGTTTCGGCACGTTCACGGCCAGCCAGGGATGGGCAGGGCGATCGGTCTGAAGGTCGATGTACCAACCGTCCAGCGCACAGGTCGGCAGCGCATCCAACAGCGGGGAGAGGTCGGCGCTGGCGGTCGGCATCCCCGCCGGTGGGGCTGCAGGCGTGTGTTCGGCCGGTACCTCCGGCGAGCGCTGGCAGGCCAGCAGCAACCCTGCGCTGATCAGCAGCGCGACACTGTGTGCGTGCCCGATTGAAGGATGGCGTCCCTGCATTGCGTGGTGCTCCCTGGTTTCAACACTCGCTGCAGATGATCGCTGATCCCGGTGCCATGCAGGAACGTCGCAGATCCCACATCGGGGTCAGAGCCCTTTGCTCCCGCAAAGGGGTCCGCCCCCGCCAGCTACCCCGGCAGCTGCAATTCGGCCCGCAGGCCACCGCCCTCACGGTTGTGCAGCCGCAGCGAGCCGCCCAGCGACTGCGCCAGCTGCACGGCGATGGCCAGGCCCAGCCCGGTGCCGCCGGTATCGCGGTTGCGTGAGCTTTCCAGCCGATGGAACGGTGCCAGCACGGCCTGCAGCTGGTCCTCCGGGATGCCGGGGCCGCGGTCGGACACGCTGATCCACGGCCGGCCTGCTGCATCGCGCCCCGCCTCGATCTCGGCACTACCGGCGTAGCGCAACGCGTTGTCGACCAAATTGCCGACCACCCGCCGCAGCGGCTGCGGCCAGGTCTGCACGGTCAGGCCTGTGGGCGCGCCACCACTGACCGCCTTGCCCATGTCTTCATAGTCGCCCACCACGCTGGCCAGGAACGCGCCAAGATCCATCGCCACCGGCGCGCCACTGGCCACGTGGCTGCTGCGCGCATAGGCCACGCCTTCGCGCACCAGTTGCCCCAGGTGGTCCAGGTCATCCAGCAGGCGCTGCTGGGTGGCATCTTCGGGCAGGGTTTCCACGCGCAGCTTCATGCGCGTGATCGGCGTCTGCAGATCGTGCGAGATGGCCGCCAGAATCTGCAGCCGCTCGCTGACATGGCCACGGATGCGCGCCTGCAGTGCATTGAGCGCGGCTGCGGCCGTGCCCACTTCGGCGGGGCCGTCTTCGGGCAGCATCGGTGCGTCCTTGCCAGGCTGCAGTTGCTCGACGGCGTGCGAGAGCTGCCGCAGCGGGCGCAATGCCAGCCGCACCGCCAGCCACGCGCATACCAGCAGCAGGGCCAGCTGCACCAGCAGTACGGCCGGCAGCCAGCGCGCCAGCGGCAGGCCCGACGGTGTGACTTCGATGGTCAACGGTGAACCGTCGTGCAGGCGCAGCTCCACTTCGAAACGTTCCGGCAGGCGTGCCACCTGCCGCGCCTGCAGCGGATAGCGGTGTTCCAGGCTGTCATCGATGATGGCGGTGACCTGGCGCGCACGATCGGTTTCCAACGCCGGGCCGGCCTCTGCCGGGCGCAACAGGTAGCGGTACGTACGCCGCTCCAACCGCGGCACCCAGGCCTGGCGCTGGTCGGCCGGCAGGTGTTCCAGCAGGGCCACGCTCACTGCTACATCCTCGTCCAGGTTGCGCAGCATCATGCTGCGGGTGGACTGGTAGCGTTCGTAGAACAACAGACCGAAGGACAGCGCATGGGCCAGGATCAACCCGCCCAGCAGCACCAGCAGCAGGCGCGCCGACAGCGTGCGCGGCCACGGCAGGCGGCGCGCGCGGGCGTTCATTCCTGCGGCCCCAGCAGCTGCACCGGCACGCTGAACACGTAGCCTTCGCTGCGCACGGTCTTGATGTAGGTGGGCTCACGCGCGTCATCGCCCAGGCGCTGGCGCACGCGGCTGACCAGGAGATCGATGGAACGATCGAACAGTTCTGCATCACGGCCCTGGGTAAGGCTGAGCAGCTGGTCGCGGCTGAGCACGCGGTTGGCGTGGTCGAGAAACACGCGCAACAGGCGGAATTCCGCACCGCTGAGCGGATAGGCGGTGTCCTGCGCATCCAGCAGATGGCGGGCAGTGGTATCCAGGCGCCAGTCGCCGAAGGCCAACTGGCGGCCGGCTTCGCTCACCTGCAGGTTCGGCGGCAGCATCTGCGTGCGTCGGATCACCGCATTGATGCGCGCCAGCAGTTCGCGTGAGGAGAACGGCTTGGTCACGTAGTCATCGGCGCCCATTTCAAGGCCGATGATGCGGTCGGTTTCATCGTCGCGGGCGGTCAGCAGCACCACCGGCACCGCGCGATGCTTGCCGGCACGCAGGTTGCGGCACAGGCTCAGCCCGTCCTCGCCGGGCATCATCACATCCAGCACCACCAGGTCCACCGCGTGGGTATCCATCAGCGCGCGCATCGCACGGCCGCCATCGGCCTGGCTGACGCGCAGGCCGTTGCGCTGCAGGTAGTCGGCCAGCATCTGGCGGATCTCGCTGTCATCGTCGACGACAAGGATGTGCGGTACGTGGTTCATTGCGTTCTCGATGAAGACGGAGGTCAAGGCCGCGCGGCGCGGCCATGGTAGCGCGGCTCAGGGGCTGGCCAGCAGGCGCTGGATCTCGCTTTCGGTACGCGCGTAGTCGCCTTCACCGTAGTGGCGGTAGACCACCCTGCCCTGCCGGTCGACCAGGTAAAGCGCCGGCCAGAAGCGGTTGCCCCAGGCGTTCCAGATCCGGTACTGGTTGTCCTGCACCACCGGCCAGGTGATATCCAGCCGCGCGATGGCCTTGCGCACATTGCCGGGCAGGCCTTCGTAGGCGAACTCCGGTGTATGCACGCCGATCACCTGCAGGCCCTGCCGCGCGTAACGCGCATGCCACTGGTGCACATGAGGTGCCACGTTGAGGCAGTTGCTGCAGGCATAGGTCCAGAACTCGACCAGCACCACCTGCCCTCGCAGCTGGTTCAACGCGAGCGGTGGGCTGTTGTGCCAGGGCCCGCCGCCATCGAACCCGGCAGCAGGAGCGGCCTGCACCGGATGCGCATCGGCCTCCGGGCTGGGCCAGGCCATCAGCAGCGCCGCCCCACCCAGCAGGCCCAGCAGCAACGGCAGTACATACACACGCAGCCCGGCCATCGTTCAGCCCCCCTGCTCGGCCAGCGGCAGTTCGGCCGGCTTCACGCCTGCGGCTTCCAGGATGCCGTCAGCCACCTGGGCCGGGTGCGAGAGCAGCGACACATGGCTGCTGCCGATCGATTGCAGCTGCGCGCCAATGCGCTTTGCGGTAGCCGCCTGCAGCTGCGGCGACAACATGCGGTCGTCACGGCTGAGCACGTACCAGCTCGGCTTGCTGCGCCATGCGGCCACGGTGACGGGCTCACCCAGAGCGCTGGCCTTCAATGGCACCTGCGTGCTGTACAACAGTGCGGCGGTCTTCTTCATCACATCCGGTGCGAAGTCCTGGGCGATGGCGTCGGCTGGCAGGGTCAGGTAGCCGTCCTTCTCCTGCAGGCGCGTCAGGCCCGGGCCGACCGGATAGCCCTCGCCCTGCTGTGCCGATGACTGCCCGGCATCCGGTGCGAATGCGGCCACGTACACCAGCGCCTGCACCTTGGGATCGTTGCCCGCTTCGGTGATGACCGTTCCGCCCCAGCTGTGGCCGACCAGCACGACCTTGCCCGGTGCGGCGGCAATCGCGCGACGGTTGGCGGCCACATCGTCGGCCAGCGAGGTGAGCGGGTTCTGCACCGCCACCGCCCGCAGCTTCCAATCGTGCAACGTGGTGATGACCTTGTTCCAGCTGGAGCCATCGGCGAAGGCGCCGTGTACCAGGATGACGGTAGGCGGGGCGCCGGCATCGGCCTCGGCGGCGAACGCAGGCGTCGCGACGCCGGCAAGGGCGAGGGCAGCGGCGAGCAGGGTGATGCGGATCATGGGGGTACTCCGGTGTTGGGAGTGGCCATTTCCGCCTGGGGATGTATCGGCGCTGTTTCGCTGCGAGGCAGAGTTGTACCGGACTGTAGGGCGGCGGCGGGTTCCTACAGTTGGATACATTCGGCCGCCGGGCATGGCCCGGCACAACCGCAGCCGGGTGTCCTCACGCGTACATGCGGGGAACCTTCTCCACCCGGTAGCGCCAGGCCATGCCCGGCGGACGCCCGACCCGGCGCCTTTGTATCTGACTGTACGAAACCCCTGACACAGCCACAGTCGCTGACAAAACCCCAGGCAACAGCACACGTTGCCGATACCTGCGCCGCCTGAAATGGCCTCCATCGACCACTGGCCCGCAGGACACCACCATGATCAGCACCGCCTCTTCCGTGTACACGCCCCGCCTGGACGCCGTCGGCCGCTGGCTCTCGCCATTGGCGCTGCGCACCCTGCTGGCCTGGGAGTTCTTTGAATCCGGCCGCGAGAAGCTGGCCGGCCAGAACTGGTTCGCCGACCTGGAAGGGCGTTTCCCTTTCCCGTTCTCCACCCTGCCCGCGTCACTCAACTGGCAGCTGGCCACCTGGCTGGAACTGGTGGGCGCTGTGATGCTGCTGCTGGGCCTGGCCACGCGCTCGGTGGCCTACATCTTCTGGGTGCTGACCCTTGTTGCCATCGCCGCCGTGCACTGGCCCGACCAGTGGAACGGCCTGGGCGAACTCTGGCAGGGCTATGCGATCACCGACCAGGGCTACGGCAACTTCAAGCTGCCGCTGCTCTTCCTGGCCATGCTGCTCCCACTGATCCTCAACGGCGGCGGTGCGCTCAGCCTGGACCGCCTGCTGGCCGGCCCGCAGCGCGCCACGGCGGGCAACGACGGCCTCGGCTGGGGCGTGAGCCTGATCGCCCTGCTGCTGCCGGTCGCCGCGCTGCTGCCCGGCGTCGGCTTCGGTGGCGCGCTGCTCGGCGGCGCCCTGCTGCTGGGCTACGTACTGCGCCGTCGCCGCAACGCCTGATCCGCATCGCCCCTTCCCGCGCTTATTCCCTTCGTTTCCGTCGCCTTCAAGCGGCGTCCATCCCGCACGCCCTGCGTGCCAATCCCAAGGAGTCATCATCATGTCCGTCTCGACCAAGAACACCGCTGCTTCCCGTCTGCCGCGCATCGGCGCCATCGGCATCGCCCTGGCCGGTGGCCTGCTGCTGGCTGGCCAGGCCGCCGCGATCCAGCCACTGGCCATCGGTGCCGCGGCGATGAGCGCCGCCGCCGAAGGCAAGTGCGGTGAAGGCAAGTGCGGCGCCAACAAGGCCGCCACCGGCAAGCCTGCCGGCAAGGCCAAGGTGGCCGAAGGCCAGTGTGGCGAAGGCAAGTGCGGCGACGCCTCGTTTGCCCGCACCGACCGTGACCACGACGGCCGCGTCTCGCGCGCCGAGTTCAATGCGGTGGCGGCCACGCGCGCCGCCGAATTCGACCGCATCGACACCGACCACGACGGCTACATCAGCGAGCAGGAAGCGCACGACTACCTGCGCAGCGTCTACACCGCCAACGGCAAGCCGATGCCGAAGGGCCTGTTCTCCCGCGTCAACGACTGATCGTTCCCCACCCGGCGCCGCCCTTACGGCGGCGCCACTGCCCTGGAGTACCGTCGCATGCACTTGCCCCTGCCTTCCGCCAGCGCCGGTCTCGGCCTGCGCCGTGGCCTGATCGATGAACTGCTGGCGATGCCGGCCAATGCCATCGACTTCCTCGAAGTGTCGCCGGACAACTGGATCGGGGTTGGCGGTGCCCACGGCGCGGCGCTGCGCCAGTTGAGTGAGCGCCATCACCTGACCTGCCACGGCCTGTCGCTGTCGCTGGGTGGTCCGGACCCGCTGGATCGCACGCTGCTGGGACAGACGCGCGCCTTCCTCGATCTGCACCAGGTGCAGCTGTACAGCGAACACCTGAGCTACTGCGCCGCCGGTGGCCATGTCTACGATCTGCTGCCATTACCGTTCACCGCCGAGGCCGTGCGCCACGTTGCCGGTCGCATCCGCCAGGTGCAGGACACACTGGGCCGGCGCATCGCCGTGGAGAACATCTCCTACTACGCTGTGCCGGGTGCGGACATGAGCGAGATCGACTTCATCACTGCAGTGCTGGCCGAGGCCGACTGCGACCTGCTGCTGGACGTCAACAATGTCTTCGTCAACGCCTGCAACAACGGCTACGACGCCTTCGATTTCCTGACACGCGTGCCGGCGCATCGCGTCGCCTCGCTGCACGTGGCCGGCCACTTCGACGAGGACGATGGCTTCAAGATCGACACCCACGGTGCGCCGGTGAAGGGCGTGGTCTGGGCGCTGCTGCATGAGGCCTATGCGCGTGTCGGCGTACGCCCCACCCTGCTGGAGCGCGATTTCAACTTCCCGCCTTTGGCCGAGCTGCTGGCCGAGGTCGAGCAGATCCGCCACGCGCAGGCCGATGTGCTGCTGCCCGAGGTGGCCCATGGCTGAGCCGCTGGCCACCCTGCAGCAGCGCTGGGCCGACCATGTACGCGACCCATCGATGCCCGCGCCTGAGGGCGTCGATGCACGGCGGATGGCAGTCTACCGCCGCCTCTGCATCGACAGCCTGGACAGCCTGCTGGCAGGCAGCCTGCCGCGCCTGCAGGCGCAGCTGGGTGATGCCTGCTGGCGCGACGCCGTGGAGCACTACTATGCGCGGCACGCCTGCCATACCCCGCTGTTCCCGCAGATCGCCGGCGAATTCGCCGCGTGGCTGGGCGTGCAGGCAGACCTCACGCTGCCGGGCTGGGTGGCGGAACTGGCGCATTACGAAAGCACGCAGCAGGCACTGCACATTGAAGCGCGGGACGCCGGCCAGCAGCCATTGCATGCGCCACAGGCAGGCAGCGTGCTTGCGCTGTCTCCGCTGGTGCGGGTGGTGGGCTACCGGTGGTCTGTGCATGAGGATGTCGGGCTGAGCGGTGCGCCGGCCACGATGCCGACGTTGCTGCTGCTGCGACGCCTGGATGACTTCAGCCTGCAGGTACAGGAACTTGCACCGCTGGCATATGCGCTGCTGTCGGCGTTCGGCGATGACGGCGGCCGTGCGGAAGACGCGCTGCAGGTACTGGCCGACCTGCATGGCGTGGCCGCCGACGAACTGCGCACAGCCTGCATTCCGCTGCTGGGCGAGCTGTGCGCGGCCGGCGTGCTGGTTGTGACGAACGACCGTTGAGGGTGCCGGTCAGCGCCCGGCACTCCCCATTCCTTGACCGGCCAGCGGCCGGCACTGTCCCCTCTCCATTCTTCGAGGTCTGATCATGGCTGCTTCCAATACCTCCTTCCTGCACGGCTGGCGCCTGTTCGTGGCCATCGCCGTGGTCCTGATCGCCTTCGCACTGGCGGCGTTCACCCTGCAGCCCGACGTGGTCGAGGGCAGCCGCGCGGCGATCCGGGTGACGGCACGAACATCGTTCCTGCTGTTCCTGGCCGCCTTCACCGCATCCTCGTTCGCCAGCCTGCTGCCCGGCCCGTTCACCCGCTTCCTGTTGCGCGAGCGTCGCATCGTCGGCCTGTCGTTCGCGTTCTCGCACCTGCTGCATGCGGTGGCGATCACCGCCTTCGGCATCCTCAACCCCGCGTTCTGGCCGGCGCGCTCGGCCCTGGCCAACCTGCCGGGCACGATCGGCTATGTAGCCATCCTCGCCCTGGCCATCACCTCGCATCGTGGCATCGCCCGCCGCATGGGCCCCACCGCGTGGCGTCGCCTGCACGTGACCGGCATGTGGATCATCGCCGCAGTGTTCACCTATTCGTACTTCAAGCGCGTGCCCGGCAACTTCTGGTACGCAGTGCCCTCCGCGTTGCTCTTCACCGCCGTCGTGGTGCGTGCGATCGCCAAGCGGGCGCAGTCGCTGCGGCGCAATGCGCATGCGCGGCCGCCGCTGCGGGCGGCCTGACGGGCGGGGTCGGATTCCTTTGCCGTTGGCAAAGGGATCCGACCCCACCAGGCCATCCCAATCAGCCGTCACGTGTGACGCAATAGGCCGCGTAGGCATCGAGGATCTTCTGCATCCGGGCCTGCTGCTTCGCGCCCATCGGCACCCGCTGCACGCGCTTCAACAGCGTCTTCCACATGTATCCGGAGCGGAAGAAGTATGGCCGCACCTCGAGGAAGGTCAGCACGACATCCACCGTATTCGGATCGTGCTCAGCCAGTTGCTTCAGTGCGTTGGCGTAGCCACCCGGGAACGCAAGCTGTTCATAGCGTTGGTTGTATTCCGCGCAGGCTGCCGCATGCCGCTGCATTTCTTCCGGACCACGCCAGCGGCTTCGCGGATGGCTTGGCGCAGCCGGTTGATCTCGTCCGCATTGGCGCGGATCAGGCGTTCCATGGGCGCGCGGGTATGGACATGGGTCCTTCCATGTGGTTTGCCAGGGGTCAGATCCCTTTCCGGCAGGGAAAGGGATCTGGCCCCACTTCAGGTCACGGGGCGCGGCGCAGGGTGATCAGGGTGATTTCCGAAGGCACGCCGATGCGTGCCGGGAATCCGGCCCACAGGCCAGCGCCATTGCTCACGTACAGGGTCATCCCGTCCACCTCGTAGCGGCCGGAGACGTAGCCGCCGTTGGCCCGCTTCACCAGCTGGTCCATGCCGATGATCTGCCCACCGTGGGTATGCCCGGACAACTGCAGCTTCACACCGCGCGCGGCGGCCTCACGCGCATTGCGTGGGCGATGATCGAGCAGGATCACAGGTGCGGACGGATCGGCCCCCGCCAGCGCGGCCTGGAGATCCGGCAACGGCAGGCCGTAGCGTGCCGCCACCGGGTCGGTGACACCGGCGATGGTCAGCGCCGCATCACCGCGTCGTACCTGCAGGTGACTGTTCTCCAGCACCTGCATGTTCAGCGCGCGGAACGCCTGCATCCAGTCCTGGTACTGCGCGTAGTACTCGTGGTTGCCGGTGATGGCAATGACGCCATCCGGCGCCTGCAGATCGGCCAACGGACGCGCGTCGTCGCGACGGGCCTCGACACTGCCGTCGATCAGATCGCCGGTGATCACGATCAGGTCCGGCTTCAGCGCGTTGCTCTCGTCCACCACGCTGCGTACCCAGTCGCCGGTCAGCAGGCGGCTGGCGTGGATGTCGGTCAGCTGCAGCACGCGATAACCATCGAACGCGACCGGCAGATCCTTGATCGCCACGTCGATCTGCCGAGGCTGGGGCACGGCCATGCCCTGGCTGATGCCATAGCCACTCACAAGCAGGGCCAGCAGGCCGGCCAACGGCCGCAGCTGCGGTGCGCGCAGGGCCGCTACCATGCGCGGCCAACGGAGCAGGCGCGAAAGCAGCAGGCCGGCATCCAGTACCAGCATCACCAATGCCAGCAGCAGCACCGCAGTGGAGCCGGTAGCCAGCACGGCGATGGCCATCTTCGGGATTTCCGGCGACGCCATCGAGCCCCAGAAGGTGGCCACGATGCGAAGCTGCACGGCCACGGCCACCACCAGCAGCGACAGCACGACCTTCAACCCGATGGGCATGCGCAGCGGCCAGAACAGGCGCCAGGCCACATACAGGCCCATCAACAAACCGATCGTACTCAGCACTGCAACCATCCATGACAGAAAGCGGGCCCGCCATGGTGACGGCTGCGGGCCGCGTTGTGTAGAGCCGGGCCATGCTGCGCTGCTTTGAATGTAGAGCCGAGCCATGCTCGGCTGCATCCGCGAAGCCGAGCATGGGCTCGGCTCTACAACGGCGGGTCGAGGCGCTCCACCCGCAAGCGGGCAATGCGGCGCTTCTCCATCGCCAGCACGGTGATGCGCACGCCGGCCACGTCCACCGCATCACCGATGTCCGGCAGGCGACCCAACTGCTCCAGCACCAGGCCGGAGATGGTCATGTAGTCGGTACTGCGCGGCAGCGAGACGCCGGCCAGGCGCTGCAGGTCGTCCAGGGTCAAGGCACCATCGGCCTCCCATTGGCCTTCCCCCTGCGCGACCACGCCATAGCGTTCGTCCTGGGTATCGACCAGATCACCAGCAATCGCCGCCAGCAGGTCATTGGCCGTCACCAGGCCTTCCACGCTGCCGTACTCGTCCACCGCCACCGCCAACGGCACCGGATGCTGGCGGATCAGTTCCAGGGCCTGCAGCGCACTGGCGCTGGACAGCACGTACTGCGGCTCGCGCAGGTTGCCTTCCAGCTGCAGCGGCCTGCCCTGCAGCAGGTCGGCCAGCAGATCGCGGCTCTGCACCACGCCGCGCAGGCTGTCCAGATCACCATCGCCGACCAGCAGGCGGGTGTGCGGCGACGCCACCAGGCGTGCCACCACATCGTCCTGTCCACGCGCCAGGTCGATCCACTGTACGTCGGCGCGCACGGTCATCACGCTCGATACCGGGCGATCGGCCAGGCCGAGCACGCTGCGGATCATCTCGTGCTCGGCCGGCTGCAGGCGTTCCCCGGCATCCACAGGTTCATCCGCGCCATCCTCATCGTGGCCATTGGCCGGACGCGCGCCGAGCATGCGCAGCACCGCATCCGCAGTGCGCTGGCGGAACGGCTGGCGGCGCTCGTTGCGCTCGCGGTTGAAGCGTACCCACTGGTTGAACGCTTCGACCAGGATCGAGAAGGCGATGGCCGCGTACAGGTAGCCCTTCGGAATCTTGTAGCCCAGGCCCTCGGCCACCAGGCTGAAACCGATCATCAGCAGGAAGCCCAGGCACAGCACCACCACCGTGGGATGCTTGTTGACGAAGCGGGTCAGCGGCTTGCTGGCCACCAGCATCAATGCCATCGCGATGGTCACCGCGGCGTACATCACGCCCAGGTTGTCGACCATGCCGACCGCAGTGATCACCGAGTCCAGCGAGAACACCGCATCGAGTACCACGATCTGTGCCACGACCATCGCGAAGCTGGCGTAGACCTTCTTGCCATTGTCCTCATGCTGGCGGCCTTCCAGCCGCTCGTGCAGCTCCATGGTGCCCTTGAACAGCAGGAACAGGCCGCCGCCCAGCAGGATCAGGTCACGCCCGGAGAAACTGTGGTCGAACAGCGTCAGCAGTGGCTCGGTCAGCTTCATGATCCACGCCAGCGCCGCCAGCAGCACCAGCCGCATCAGCAGGGCCAGCGCCAGGCCGATCACGCGCGCGCGGTCGCGCTGGTGCGGCGGAAGCTTGTCGGCAAGGATCGCGATGAACACCAGGTTGTCGATGCCGAGAACGATCTCCAGCACGACCAGGGTTGCAAGGCCCATCCATATCGAGGGGTCAGCCAACCATTCCATTTCAGGTCCGTTTCGTCAGTAGGTAAGGGAAAAAAGCGACCACTCAGTCAGCGTCCTGTGCCTGCGCCGGGTCATGCCCGAGCAGGTCGCCGGGCGTGCACTGCAGCTCGCGGCAGATCGCATCCAGGGTGGAAAAGCGGATGGCGCGCGCCTTGCCGGTCTTCAGGATCGACAGGTTGGCCAGGGTGATGTCGATGCGCCCGGCCAGCTCGGACAGGGTCATGCCCCGTTCCTGCAGCATGCGGTCCAGGGTGATGACAATCGCCATCAGATGACACCATCGAGGTCATCGCGCATCTCTGCGCCCACGGCGAACACGCGTGCCAGCACGAACAGCATCAGCACCGCGACCAGGCCGGTGATCGACATGCCGCCGCCCACCTCCATCCAGGTGAAGTCCGGCCCCATCCAGGCCGCATAGGCACCGATCAGGATCGACAGCAGTTCCATCGACAGCATCAACCAGGCCATGCGCTGCAGGCGCCGTGCATTGGCGTGGGTGAACGGACGCTCGCGCGCCGCCGACTTCAGCAGCCTCAGCAGATGGCGCAGGAACAGCAGGCACAGCACCAGCAGCGCGATGATCGCCCCCAGTCCCAGGCAGAAGTGCAGGAACAGATCATTGCCATGCGCGGCGGCGGCCGCAGCGTCATGCACGCTGTCGAGCAGCCAGCGACGGTCGTGGGCGACCAGCGGCACCGCCAGCAGTGCGGCCAGGATGCCCAGCCAGCACATCGCCCGCACGGCCTGTACGGCGACCTGGGCCAGGGTGAACAAGCCTCGCGCGGATCTGGCGCGGGCGGGACGAGCGGTCAAGCGGCCTCCGGTGTTGGGGTGGCCTCGCCGCCCCGGGGTGGATTTATCGATAAACGATATATCACATGCCGCGTGAAAGGCTGAACCGCAGGCGCGACTCCTGTTAGGGCCCGGGCGCGCCCTGCTCCAGCATCGCTTCACCAGGCGTGGCCGAGGCCATCGCCTGCACGCCCGCATCGGCGGCCTGCCGCGTGACCAGGCGGAAGCGCACCTGCAGCTTGCCCTGCCCCGGCGTGGCCCAGCCGTACTGGATGGCCACCTGATCGGCCGACAGCGGCCCACGTCCCGGCAGCGATCGCACCTGCAACGGCTTCGGCGCTGCCTGCACCAGCCGCGCGAAGCCCTTCTGCACCACCGCCGCATCGGCCTTTTCGGCGTAGACCGTGCAGGTGCCATCATCGGCCCAACTGACCGCATAACGGCCACTGGCCAGCGGCACCATCCACGCCACGCCCGATTGCCCCTGCAGCAAAGTGGTGGCCTCGGCAGGCGGCAGCGGCGACAGCCCATTGGATTCCATCAGCGACTGCAACCGTGCCGGGGCACCGATGTGCTGCATGCAGGCGGTATCGAACAGCTCGCTGAAGGGATCCTGCGCCGGGGCCTTGGCCTTGGGAGTACGCGCGGGTTGCGCCACCGCCAGGGTGGGCAGCAGGGCCAAAGCCAGCCAGAACGCAGGACGCATCGGGATTCCACGCTACGGAAAACAGCAGGGAGGATGGCAAAGCCCGGGCGCGCCGCGCAATGGGTCATGGCTTGACAGCCTCGCCCGGCGCGAGCAAGATTAGTTAACGAATTAGTTAATTAGCTCGCCATGGACCGTATCTTCGAAGCCCTCGCCTCCACCGCCCGCCGGCAGATCCTGGCCTATCTCAGCGCCGGCGAACTCAGCGCGGGCGAGCTGGCCGAGCGCTTCGACTTCAGCAAGCCGGCGTTGTCCAGCCACCTGCGCATCCTCGAGGAGGCCGGACTGATCGAGCGCGAGAAGCGCGGCCAGTTCGTGTACTTCCGCCAGGTGCCCGACCGCCTGGCCAACACGCTGTTCTCCTGGGCCGCCGAAGTCTGCCCGGTCGGCGGCCCGCTCAAGCGTGAAGCCCGCGCCCGCCGCAAGTCCCCCGCCCGCTGATCCGCCCCCGCCAAGGAGCATGACGATGCCTGGTTCGACCCGCGATCGCCGTTCGTTTCCAGCAGTGCAGCTTCCGGCACAGGATGGCGGCAGCCCGACCGAAGTCACCCTGATCGCGCAGCTCGGCATCGGTGCCGGTGACGCGCTGGTGAGCGACGCCGGCCAGCGCCAGCGCCACCACCCTGCCTTCATCGATGCGCTGGATGAGCCTTCGGCGCGGCTGGGTGGCATGCACCTGCAGCACGGCGATGCCTCCTCGCTGTACAGCTTCATGGTCGGCGCCGGTGGCCATCCGTTCCATCGCCACGCCGGCCCGCGCATGTTCACCGCCATCGCTGGCAGCGCCGGTGCCGAGCTGCGCTTCGCCACCGCTTCCGATGCGCAGCTGGCAGCAGATCCCGCTGCCTTCGCGCGGACCCTGCGACGCATCTGCATACCACCGGATTGCCTGTTCACCGTGCGCTTCGGCGGCGGTACCTGGCACCAGTTCGCGTCAAACCATCCTGCACATCCTGCGCTGTTCGCGTTGTCCTGCCACAGCGATGAACTGGCAGGCCGAATGAGCGAGCAGGCCCGTGCACAGGTGGAGCGCAATGCCGCCGACATCCCCAGCCTGACCGAGGTGCTGCCGGAATCGCACTGGCCTTCGACCACCACACTGGCGGCGGCGCCGCTGCTGCAGCTGTCGCTGCAGGCGGCAGCTCCCAGCCTGTGCGCGCATCTGTGCGCGCGCACCCGCGCCCTGCTCGGCCCGCTGCGCCGTATCCCGCTGCGGCCGCTGCGCGGGTTCGTCGAACGTGCGACGCCGTCCTATCCCATCCATTCGCGGCCCGCGGCCACCGATGGCCTGCTGCCCACCTCGCTGCCGCACAGCCACTACCAGGACCTGACCACGCTGCGCCTGGAACCCTCGCAGGTGGCGCACCGTTCCGCTTCGGCACTGCTGGCCGACGTACTGGAAGGCTTCCTGCGCAATCCACCCAGCGGCGTTGGCCATCTGATGGCGCTGCGCAACCGCCTCGTCACGCCGTTGCGGTTGCGCACGTCGCCATTGGGATGCCCGGTGTCGTCACTGCTGTCGACCGATCGCAGCCGGTTGTTCGCCGGTCGCTATCCGGTGCTGGATTCGCACATCGACACGCAAGACACCTGCGCCGAAGTCCTGCTCGGCGCCGACGATCGGCACCTGCGCTTCCGCAGCAGCGTGCGCGTGCAGCGGCGTGCCGATGGATACATCGAGATCAGCCTTGGCTCACGCGTGCAGACCCTCAATGCGTTCGGCTGCATCTACATGGCGCTGATCGATGCCGCACACCGGCACTATGTCGCGCCGGCACTGCTGCGGCGTGCGGTGGAGCATGCACTGGCGCCGGAACTGGCTGATCTCGATGCGTGGGCCGCGCGCCCGGTGCACTGATAATGCCGGCCTGCGGCCGCCACTACCCTGCGCTGTAGCGGTACACCAGATCATCCGCGTCGCTGCGCGCGGCCTTTTCATCCAGCACGCCGCCCAGACGCCGTGCGACGGCCCGTGAGGCTAGATTGTCCGGGGCCATGTAACTGACCAGGGTCGGCAGCTGCGGCACCACGAAGGCCCAGTCACGCAGCGCACCGGCCGCTTCCGTTGCGAAGCCCTGCCCTTCGTGGCCTTCGTACAGCAACCAGCCCAGTTCCTTTTCCGGAAACAACGGGCCGTGGTTGATCCCGACCTGGCCGATGCAGGCACCGGTATCGATGCGTTCGATCATCAGCGCGCCGTGGCCGAACAGGTGCCAGCTGGCCAGGTCGTGGCAGAACTGGCCCCACGCCGCGACTTCACCAAACGGGCCGCCCATGCCCTGTGCTCGCGGCGAAGCAAGGAACGCGGCGTAGACGTTGAAGTCATCCAGCCGCTGCGGGCGCAGCCGCAAACGTTCCGTGTGCAGGGTCGGGATCTCAAGCATGGCGGCGCGCGGGCTCAATACACGGCCAGATGACCGCAACCGCGGCGCTGCGGCTGTCCTTCCATCGTGACCTGCACGCTGGCCTGGGTATCCCTGCCTTCGGCATCACGGCACGACTCGCGCTTGATCTCAACGATGGTCGGCTGCCTGCCCAGTTCACCGTTGAGCACGATCAGCGAGCTGGGCGCATCGGCCGGCTGGCCGCGATAGCGCAGCGCGCCCTTCCAGGTACGGCCATCGGCATTGAGGCTGGCATCGTGGTTGCCCTTGCCCGTCGAGGCGATCTCGATGCTCCAGCCTTCACCACCACCGGTGAAGGCCGGCACCGGGCTCAGGTCGGCAGCGATGGAGGGATGGCGTGGCTCGTCGGCCAGGGGCTGCGCGGGCGTGGTACATCCTGCAAGCAGGCCGGCCAGCACGCCGGCCGCAGCAAGGGTGATGGGACGCATGATCATGCCGGGCTCCTGCAGGAATGGGGACCACCAGTCTAGGCGGCGCGACGTGCGCCGGTGATGAATGCCACCGGTCAACGCGCGATGCGACCGCCGCCCGCCACCCTTACCCGGTCGCGGCCCTGCGCCTTGGCCTGGTACATGGCCGCGTCGGCGGCGCGCAACAGGCTGCGCCAGCCCAGCGCATCGATTCCCCCTTCGGCCACGCCGAAGCTGGCGGTGACCTGGAGCACACCACCATCGGCCAGTACGATGTCCATCTGATGCAGGGCCACGCGCAGGGACTCGGCCAATTGGCGGCCGCCGGCCAGATCACCGTCGGCCAGCAGCACCAGGAACTCTTCACCACCATAGCGGGCGATGCTGTCGCTGCGGCGCAGGTGCCGTTGCAGCAACTGCGCCACCTGCACCAGCACTTCGTCACCGGCATCGTGACCGTGGCCGTCGTTGATCGCCTTGAACCGGTCCACGTCCAGCAGGATCACCACGGCGCCGGCGCCTCCTTCGGCATGGCGCTGCTGCACCTTTTCTTCCAGCGCGCGCCGGTTCAACAGCCCGGTCAATTCATCGGTACCTGCCAGCTGGCGCAGTTCGCTGGTCAGTGCAGAGCGCTCGCGCGACTTCTCGCGCAGGACTTCGATCGCATCGAACAGGCGCTGCATTTCGGCCAGCGGGTGGGTGACATGCTGCTCTGGCCCCGGCGCCTCCGAGGCGATCTGGATGACCTGCTTCTGCGCCTGCAGCAGCGGCCGCAGGATCTGCCGGTGGGCAATGCGCAGGGCCACGCCCAGCACCAGCAGCGTGCCCAGCACTGTCGCCACCAGCACCACCAGGCGCGTCGCTTCACGGTTGCGGGTGCGTTCGAAGCGGGCGATGGACACGCTCAGGTAGCCGTCGCGCAATGCTTCCAGCGACTGCAGGGTCGGCACGTAACGCTGGGTGAACTCCGCGGCGGTCCACGGCGGCGGCAGGCCGCGGCGACCGTCTTCGATCAGCTGCTCGATCATCGGCAGCGATTCGCCGAAGAACTGACGGCGCGCCATGTCCCAGTGCCAGGACAGCGCCGGGTCACTCCGGAACACCGACTCATGGCTGCCCGCCAAGCGCCACAGCTCCAGCAGGCGTCCCTCCGTCTGCGATGCGGCCCGCACCTGCTCGTCACGCCACGCCCCGGGAACCGCAACCGGTGCCATCACGTTCGAGGCCAGGCGGCCACCGTGTTCGCGCAGGTCGATCAGCACCTGGCCCTGCATCGCCGGAATCGCCGCTTCGCGATCGGCGCTGACCAGCACATTGATCTGCGCCGAGGTGAGCCGATGCAGGCGATCGACCACGGCGAACATGCTGTTGATCGCACGCTCCACCTCTTCCACCTGGCGCGCATCATGCGGCCGTGCCACAACCCGGTCGACAGCGGCACGTGCCGAGTGCAACCGGCGTCGTGCGTCGGCCAGCAACCCCTGCTCGTCGACCACGCCCGGGGCGGCCCTGAACACCGTGTCCAGCTGCAGCATCGCGGTATCCACGCGCTTGCGCGCCACTGCCAGCTGGGCCGCGAGCCGCGCCTGCTCGGCAACATCGTTCGGATCGGCGCCGAGCAGGCTGTTGGCCGGGCCGCGCTCGGCCGAAACCAGGTTGGCCAGCTCGAAGGACTGCCGCAGCTGGCGCAGGCTGGACAGGTTGGCCTCGGCACCGGCGTAACGCTGCGTGCCCTGTACCAGGGCGATGGCCATCAAGGGCAGGGTGCAGACCACGAACAGCCCGGTCAGGATCCAGACCCAGGTCCGCAACCCGATGGGCGACGCCTTGCCGGCCATGCAAATTTCCCCTGACGTGCGGTTCACTGTAACGACCGGTTCCGGCAGCGCCAAGCCAGCGCCATGCGAACCGTTGCGATAGGTATGGCACAGCGACCGCGAACACGCCGCCAAGATGGGAAGGCCCGCCTCATCGCAGCGGGAATGTCACATCATGCCGGGTCAGATCCAGCGCTGATCGACCAGCTCGCGCTTCACGTAGGCATAGAACACCGGCGCCGCCACCAGGCCGGGCAGGCCGAATGCCGCCTCCATCACCAGCATGGCCAGCAGCAGCTCCCAGGCACGGGCCTGGATCTCGCCACCGACGATGCGTGCGTTGAGGAAGTATTCCAGCTTGTGGATCACGATCAGGTACAGCAGCGCGGCCACGGCCACGTAGAACGAGACCGACAGCGCGACGATGGTGATGATGGTGTTGGAGATGATGTTGCCCACCACCGGCAGCAGGCCGGCGATGAAGGTGATCAGCACCAGCGTCTTGGACAGCGGCAGGTGCACGCCGAACAGCGGCAGCACGCCCAGCAGGAAGATGGCGGTGAACACGGTGTTGAGCAGCGAGATCTTCACCTGCGCGAACACCACCTGGCGGAACGCGGTGGCCAGGCGGCTGGTGCGGCCGATCAGCTCCTGCGCCAGCGGTCCCATCTGCGGCAGCGGCAGTTCGTCATACAGCGCGATCATCGCGCCCAGCACCATGCCGATCAGTACCCGCACGCCGATCTGCACCGCCGAGGTCCCGGCCACCCCGAGCTGTCGCTGGTGTTCGGCGGCCCAGTCGTTCAGTGCCGCGCGCAACGCTGGCATGTCCTCGGGAATGTACGGCTGCAGCAGCGCCGGCACCTGGTGCCGCGAGCTGTTGAGGATGTCCATCAGATGGCCCAGCAGCGCATCCGGGCCACCAGTCTCGGTGCGGAAGAACGAGGCCACGCCGATGCCGGCCAGCACAAGCGCGCTGATGATGACCGCGGACAGCACAATGACCGCAATCGCCCGAGCCCGTCCTGGCGGCAGCTTGCCTTCCACGGTCGACGCCAGCACATGGGTCAGCTGGAACACCAGCAGGCCCGACAGCAGGGTCACCACCAGGCCGAGCTTCAGCGCCAGCCACATGCCCAGCAGCATCATCAGCCAGGCCGCGATCCTCGCAACGGGGGGCTTGGGCTGGGCAACGAGGGCGTCTTGCATGGGGGCACGTCCGGGCGGGGTGGCCCATGGTAGAGGATTGGCCGTGTCAACGGATCAAACTACCTTGACAGCCCGCATCGTCATCGACCTTACCTTGGCGTGCCCTGGCGACACCCTGCAGCACACTGCATCTAATTGATGTTGGACCATATGATCTGCTCCGCGCCAAGACCGAGGGCGGAGATGATTTCCTGCAATGCGATGCGTGGATCGGATTGATTGTCGATCCTCACGGTGAAGCCCGCATCAGGTTCAGCATCATATGCGATCAATTCAACAACGGCCCCTGACGGCAACCGCATTCCCAGCGACCGCCACGCTCCCATTCCGGGCTCACTCCCCGTCAACAGCGACTGCCCCAGACGACGCGTCAGAAACGCGTCGTCCACCTTTATCACTGCGAGCTCGACATAGCCGCCACCCGGCGATGCGTCACCCGGTCGCATCGCGGTAGTCCCAAGATCATCACTGCTCATCTCGCATCTCTGAAACCATTGGATTGGGTGGCTGAGCGTTCGCCGACGCTTATTCGCCATAGCTGGCGGTGTTCTTGCCCTGCCGCTTGGCGTGGTAGAGCGCACGGTCGGCCAAGGCCAGCCAGTCCTCCACGCTGCCGCCGCGCGGCGTGGCAGCAATGCCGATGCTCACACTGAATTCAACGCCTGGGGTCGCCTGCCGCGCCGCTTCGAGCAGGTGCAGGCGCACCCGCTCGGCCACATGCATCGCATCCACCGGCGCGCAGTCGTGCAGCAGCACGACGAACTCATCGCCGCCCAGGCGCGCCGGTGTATCACCGGGCCGGGCGAAGGCGCGCAGGGTCGAGGCGATGTGCCGCAGTACTTCGTCACCGGCGCGGTGCCCGTGCGAATCATTGATGTGCTTGAAGTCATCCACATCGAGCATCAACAGGCAGGCAAAGCCGCCCTGCCCCTGCGCCTTGTCCAGAGCCTGCTGTGCACGCAGGATCAGGAAGCCGCGATTGGCCAGTTCGACCAGCGGATCCATCCGGCTCAGGCGCTGCAGCTGGCGGTTCTGCGACTTCACCCGACGCGCCAGCTGCCAGCTGAGGATGCTGAGCCCGATGCCATAGACGAACAGGAACGGCACGCTGAGCACGATCGTGCGTTGCGACGACACCGGTTGGTAAGGAAACCCGAGCGCCCACCAGGTGAGCGCGAAGCCCACCACCAGAGCCAGCGTGGCCCGCATCGCCAGGCGCACGCCGCCGGCCGCGATCTTGTCGGCCACCAGCAGTGCGGCGAACAACGCGCTGGGTACGGCGCTCAGGGCCATGAACGCGATCCAGCCGCCGCCGAACAGGGAATCGGCCACCATGCAACGGAACTGGACCGCAGCCGGCTTGCGCGAGCGTTGGGTCAGCACCAGCGCCAGCGCAGGCCATGCCAGCGCATTGAGCAGCAACAGGACCCAGGGCAGCGCGCCATCCTGGCGCTCCAGCATGATCGAGGCGATGGGGATCGCGCCCAGGCCATTGCCCACGAAGCGCATCCAGCCGATGCGCCGTGCCGCGCCGACGCCTTCGACCGCGACCTCCGTCGAGTCAGTCAAGAACGGCATTGCCGACCCCCTTGCGCGATCGCACGTTCCACCCCGGCCCCTGCCGGGCTGCCTGTCGTGAGTCTGACAGCTTTACGTCAATTCGGGATCAAGGACTCGAACCTGCAGCGTCCCTGGCCTCACCTGGGCCCAGGTGCCGCCGTCGACCCCCGCACCATCAGGCTGAAATCCAGCGTCTGTTGAAGCGGAACATCCACCTGTTCGATGATGGCGAGCAGCAGGTTGACCGCGCGCGCGCCGATCTCCCGCATCGGCTGCCGGATGGTCGTCAGCGGCGGCGTGAGGTAACGCGAAGACGCCAGGTCATCGAAACCGACGATGGACAACTCGTCCGGCACGCGGATGCCCAGATCGCGGCAGGCCGCCAGCGCACCCAGCGCCATCTGGTCGCTGAAGCAGAAGACTGCGGTCGGCGCCGACGCATCGGCCAGCAGCGCCACGGCCGCGGCATGCCCGGATTCCACCGAGAAATCGCCCGGCACCACGCTCAGCTGGCGCAGGCGGCCACGCGCCTTGCCGGCGGCCCGCACCCCTTCCAGGCGTTGCTGGTGCAGGGGATTGTCCGGCGGCCCGCCGACCACGGCGATCCGTTCATGGCCCAGTGCGTACAAGTGCTCCATGACGGCGCGTGCGGCGGCCACATTGTCGATGTGCACACTGGGCAGGCCCAGCGCGGGGTCGAACTCGCATCCGTTGACCACCGGCGCGGCAGCCCCCCTCTGCTGGACAATCTCGCGCGCCGTCGGTGGCAGGCGATGGCCGAGCACGATCATGCCGTCGGCCTCGTTGCGCCGGAGCATCTGCGCGTAGCGCTCCTCGCGGTCGGGTTGGTCCTGGGTATCGCCCAGCAGCACTGCATAGCCGACGGCCTGCGCGGCGTCTTCCGCCCCCTGCAGGATCTGCGCGAAGAACGGGTTGGCGATATCCGGCACCGTAACCAGGATCTTGCCGCTGCGCTGGGTCTTGAGCGTGCGGGCGACCGTATTGGGTACGTAGCCCAACGCGGCAGCGGCCTGCTCGATGCGCGCGCGCGTGGCCGGCAGTACCTTGTCCGGCCGCGAAAGTGCACGTGACACGGTGCCGGCAGAGACGCCGACGTGCTTTGCAATGTCGTAGATGGTGGCCATGGCGTTAGTTCTCCTGTCCGCTGTGCAGTGCACAACAGGTCCTGCGTGAGCCCCTGCTAGGATAATGCAATCGATTGCATCGAGGGCGAATCACGTTGAAGACGCTCAAGGGTCCAGCGCTGTTCCTGGCGCAGTTCATCGGCGACACAGCTCCTTTTGATCGGCTGGACACGCTGGCCGGCTGGGCCGCGGGCCTGGGCTATTCTGGCGTACAAGTGCCGACCAGCGCGCCCCACCTGTTCGACCTGGCCGAGGCCGCGCGCAGCCAGGCGTACTGCGACGACCTTGCCGGCATGCTGGCCGGGCATGGCGTACAGATCACCGAACTGTCCACCCACCTGCAGGGGCAGCTGGTCGCCGTCCATCCCGCCTATGACAGCCTGTTCGACGGATTCGCACCGCCGGAAAAGCGCGGCGACCCGGCCGCGCGCCAGGCCTGGGCAGTGGAGCAGCTGCTGCTGGCAGCCAAGGCCAGCCAGCGGCTGGGACTGACCGCACACGCCACCTTCTCCGGCGCACTGGCCTGGCCGTACTTCTATCCCTGGCCGCAGCGCCCGCCCGGCCTGGTGGAAGAGGCCTTCGCCGAACTCGGCCGGCGCTGGCGCCCGATCCTCGATGCCTTCGATGCCTGCGGCGTGGACCTGTGCTTCGAGATCCACCCCGGCGAGGACCTGCACGACGGCGCGACCTTCGAACGCTTCCTCGACGTGGTCGATCACCACCCGCGCGCGAAGATCCTGTACGACCCCAGCCACCTGCTGCTGCAGCAGATGGACTATCTGGGGTTCATCGATCGCTACCACGCGCGCATCGGCATCTTCCACGTCAAGGACGCGGAGTACCGCGCCAGCGCCAGCAGTGGCGTGTATGGCGGCTACCAGGACTGGATCGATCGCCCGGGCAGGTTCCGCTCACTCGGCGACGGCCAGATCGACTTCAAGTCGATCTTCTCGAAGTTCGCGCAGTACGACTTCCCCGGCTGGGCGGTGCTGGAATGGGAGTGCTGCCTGAAACACCCGGAAGACGGCGCACGCGAGGGCGCGGCCTTCATCCGCGACCACATCATCCGCGTGACCGAACGCGCCTTCGACGATTTCGCCGACAGCGGCACCGACGCCGCATCACTGCACCGCATGCTGGGAATCTGAGCCGATACCGCCCCGGGAGGGCAAGCCATGACGCACGCCATGTCGCGCTTGGGCGCGATGATGTTTCTGCAGTTCTTCATCTGGGGAGCGTGGTTCGTGACCCTGGGCACCTACCTGGTACAGGGCCCGCTGCAGGCCAGCGCCAGCCAGGTGGCGACGGCCTTCCTCAGCCAGTCCATCGGCGCCATCGTCGCACCCTTCCTGGTTGGCCTGATTGCCGATCGCTACTTCGCCGCGCAGCGCATCCTTGCGGTCCTGCACCTGGCCGGCGCAGTACTGCTTTGGATGGCCTCCACAGCGGACAGCTTCAGCACGTTCTCCGCCTGCGTGATGGGCTACATGCTGCTGTTCATGCCGACGCTGGCGCTGGCCAACAGCGTGGCGATGCGGCACATGCAATCGCCTGAAAAGCAGTTCCCGCTGGTGCGCGTGGCCGGCAGTGTCGGCTGGATCGTGGCCGGCGTACTGATCGGCTGGCTGGGCTGGGAACAGGCACACCGGCTCGAACTCACCTTCCAGATGGCGGCGGTGGCATCACTGGCGCTGGGGCTGTACGCGTTCACCCTGCCGCACACGCCGCCGCTGGCGAAGCAGCGCGATGCCGGCCTCGGGCAGATCCTGGGGCTGGATTCGCTGCGGCTGCTGAAGTCGCGCGCGTACCTGGTGTTCTTCCTGGCCTCCATCGCCATCTGCATCCCGCTGTCGTTCTACTACAACTTCACCAACCCGTACCTCAACGACCTGGGCGTGCGCGGCGCCGCGGGCCTGCAGTCGCTGGGCCAGGTGTCCGAAGTGCTGCTGATGCTGGCCATGCCGTTCCTGTTCGTGCGGCTGGGGGTGAAGACGATGCTGGCGGTGGGCATGGCCGCGTGGGTGGTGCGCTACGTCATGTTTGCCTTCGGCGACATCGGCGATGCCGGCGGCGGTTTCATCCTGATCGTCCTCGGCATCGTGCTGCACGGCATCTGCTACGACTTCTTCTTCGTCACCGGACAGATCTACACCGATGCGCATGCCGGCCCCGACGCGCGCAGCAGTGCACAGGGCTTCATCACCCTGGCGACCTATGGCGTGGGCATGCTGATCGGCACCTTCCTGTCCGGTGCGGTGGTGGAGCACTACACCACTGCCGCCGGACGCGACTGGCAGCAGATCTGGCTGTTCCCGGCCGGTGTTGCACTGGTCGTGCTGATCGCCTTCCTGCTGCTGTTCCGCGATCGGCCACTGATCGCAGCCGCACCGTCTTCGTCACGAGGAGTCCAGTAGATGGCTACGCTTGGAATCGCCATCATCGGCACCGGCATGATTGGCGCCGTGCATCGTCGCGCGGCGCTGTTGGCCGGTGCGCAGATCCGCGGCGTGGCCGCCTCGTCCGCGCAGCGTGCACATGAAGTGGCGCAGTCCTGGAATGTCGCGCGCGCCTATCGGGACATCGACGAGGTCATCGCCGATCCGCAGGTGCAGGTCGTGCATGTCTGCACGCCCAATCATCTGCACCGGCCGATGGCACAGGCCGCATTGGAAGCCGGCAAGCACGTGATCTGCGAGAAGCCTCTGGCCACCTCGCTGGAAGATGCACAGGCGTTGGCTGCGCTGGCGGCCTCGCGCGGCCTTGTGGCCACGGTACCCTTCGTCTACCGCTACCACCCGGTGGTGCGCGAAGCGCGCGCACGCATCGCACACGGCGAGCTGGGGCCGCTGCACCTGATCCACGGCAGCTACCTGCAGGACTGGCTGCTGGATCCAGAAAGCAACAACTGGCGCGTGGATCCGGCACTGGGCGGTACGTCGCGCGTGTTCGCCGACATCGGCTCGCACTGGTGCGACCTGGTGGAATGGATCAGCGGCGAGCGCTTCGCCGAGGTCAGCGCGGCGTTCGAGACGGTGATTGCCGAACGCGGCGCCATCACCGGCCAGAGCTTCAGCACGCCCACAGCCAGCGGCGCGATGCAGGCGGTCACCAGCGAAGACGTGGCCGCAGCGATGTTCAGGACCGGCGCTGGCACGCTGGCGTCGTTGACGGTCAGCCAGGTCTCGGCTGGACGCCACAATCGCCTCTGGTTCGAGATCGACGGTGCCAGGGCCAGCGTGGCCTTCAACCAGGAGGATGCCGAGCGGCTGTGGATCGGAAGACCCGACCAGCGCGAGGAGATCTTCGTGCGCGGTCCTGGTGCAGGCAGTGCCGAACAACGGCGGCTGTCGGTGCTGCCGGCCGGGCACGCGCAGGGCTACGACCAGTGCTTCGAGGCGTTCATTGCCGACAGCTATCGCGCCATCGACGGCGAACGGCCCGAGGGCCTGCCCACTTTCAACGACGGCGTGCGCTCGGCACGGATCGTCGACCGCGTCATCGCATCGGCCAGGACGCGTGCCTGGACCACCATCGATTGAATCCCGGGAGGAACGCCTGATGAAAACCCCTGTCCGCAGAGCCGCAGCCCTCGCACTCCTGCTGCTCACGGCACTGCCCGGCTTCGCCGGCGAAGCCGGCGCCGCGCAGAAGCCCATCGCAGTGCAGATGTACTCACTGCGCAGTGCCGGCTCGCTCGACCAGCAGTTGAAGATCGTTCACGACGCGGGCGTGCGCGCGGTGGAAACGGTGGGGACCCAGGGCGTCAGCGCCAGCGAACTCAAACAGTTGCTGGACAGGTATTCGATCAGGGCGATCTCCTCGCACGTTGCGCTGGCCGAGCTGCGCAGAGATCTGTACGGCGTGGTGGCCTTCAACCGATCGATCGGCAACACCACGCTGGTGGTGCCCTACCTGGATGCGAAGGACCGGCCCACCGATGCCGCAGGCTGGACCGCACTGGGCCAGGAGCTGGGCCGGCTTTCCAAACAGGTTCGGGCCAAGGGCATGCGCCTGGCCTACCACAACCACGACTTCGAGCTGGTCGACTTCAACGGAAGGACCGGCCTGGAACTGCTGTTCGCTGCTGCCGGCCCCGACCTGCAGACCGAGCTGGACCTGGCCTGGGTGGCACGCTCCGGACACGACCCGGTGGTGATGCTGGGCAAGTTCCGCGACCGCCTGTTCGCGGTGCACGCCAAGGACAATGCGCCCAAGGGCCAGGCCGAGGACGAAGGTGGATTCGCCGCCGTCGGCCAGGGCGTGCTGGACTGGGACGCGATCCTGCCGGCCGCAGCCGCCGCCGGCGTGCACTGGTACATCCTCGAACACGACGAACCGCGTGATCCGGCCAAGGTGATCCAGACCGGCGCGGACTACCTGCGTGAACACCTGACCGTCAGCCCGCACGCCAGCGCACAACGCTAGCCCGCGAAGGAGCCCCGCTTGAAGACGATGCTGAAACTGGCTGTGATGCTGTGTGGCGCGACGCTTGCCACCACTGCCTGGTGCAAGGACGATCCTGCCGCCGGCGCCAAGCTCTACAGCGCGAACTGCATGGCCTGCCATGGCGCCGATCGCGCCGGCATGCCGGGGGCGTTCCCCGCGCTTACGGACGTCAGCAAGCGGTTGGATGCCGCGCAGATCAAGGACAAGATCAGGAAGGGCGGTGGACTGATGCCGCCCTTTTCCCAGCTTTCGCAGCAGGAGATCGACGACATCGCCAGTTACCTGGCGAAGTAGTCAGGTGGGATCAGAGTTCCCGCACCCAGATGTTGCGGTAGCTGACCCTGGAATCGTGCTCCTGCAGATAGATCGGCGCGCAGGCGTGGGGTGAGTACGACGGTGCGCCGATGTACTCGGTCTTCCCCGCCAGCACGGTGTCATCCTGCACCAGCACGCCGTTGTGCAGCACCGTGATGCGCGCAGGCGAGACAAGCCCGCCACCCGGCGAGAAGCGCGGTGCCTTCCAGATGATGTCGTAGGCCTGCCACTGGCCCGGTGCGCGCGAGGCATTCACCCGTGGCATCGCCTGCTTGTAGATCGAGCCGGCCTGTCCGTTGGCATAGGTCGGGTTGTTGTAGCTGTCGAGCACCTGCAGCTCGTAAAGTTCCTGCAGGAAGATGCCGCTGTTGCCCCGGTTCTGGCCGTCGAAGCCCTTCGTCCCGGTGGGAGTACGCCATTCGACATGCAGCTGGATATCGCAGAAGCGTTGCCGGGTGCGGATGCCCTTGCTGCCCGGCACCACGGTCATCGCGCCGTCGGCGATCTTCCAGGGCACACGACCGCCCTGCTCTGCCTCCCATGCGGAGGCATCCCTGCCATCGAACAGCACGATCGCATCGGATGGCGCCTTGCCTGGGGGCGTCGCCACGACTGCGGGCACAGGGGTCCATACCTCGGTCTTCTTCGGATCGCGTGCAGGATCGGCAGCATCCTGTGCGAGGGCTGGTGCAGCGGCCAGCAGGCTGGCCGCGATCAGCAGCGGCTTGATCATCATGCTGCGCTCCATCAGCTGGTCCCCCATGCAGGTGTGCCGGGGGTATAGGCCAGGTCGCCGTCGTAACGCCCAGGCACGGCGACGTACTGCAGCACCCCGGTCGCACCGACTTTGGAAGTGAAGAAGCCGAAGATGGCCAACTGCTTGAGCATCGTGAAGTAGTGCGGCATCGCCTCGCCCTCTTCAGGAGTACCGGTCTCGGTCACATCGGCCTTGCGTACCTTAGCCTCCGCATCCAGAACACGCAGCAGTTCGGTACGGGCTTCCGGCGTGAGCGATACGAACCGGCCACCCGCGCGCTTGTCGATGTCGGCCAGCCCGGCGCGGAACGTCGCCTGCTGCCGGGCGGTGTAGCAGTCGCTGACGAACGTCGCCATGAACGCACCGGCGCCCGCGTCCTTCGCCCCGGGTGTCCTGGTCCGCGGCAGGATGGTCTCGGCGATCTCGTCCAGCGTGCCGATTTCGGCATCGGAGAACGCGGCCATCGCGCCCGCCGCTGGCGCTTTGCCATGCACCAGCGCCGGCAACCCGACCATCGCCGCACCGGTGGCGGCCACGATCATCTTCAACAGTTCGCGACGATCCATCACAGGTTCCCCGCTTTCAGTTCGCGCACGGCGTGGTCGGCAGCGCGCGCTGTCAGCGCCATGTAGGTCAGCGAAGGATTCACGCAGGCGCTGGAGGTCATGCAGGCGCCGTCGGTCACATAGACGTTGGGGGCATCCCAGACCTGGTTGTGCGCGTTCAATACCGAGCTCCTGCGGTCACGTCCCATCCGCGCCGTTCCCATTTCATGGATGCCCTTGCCCGGGGCGTAGTCGTTGTCATGCATCTTCACGTCCTTGACGCCGGCCGCTTCCAGCATCTCGGCCGCGTCAGCGGCCATGTCCTTGCGCATCGCCAGTTCGTTCGCGCGCAGCGCAACGTCCATCGCCAGCACCGGCAACCCCCACTTGTCCTTGCGCTCGCGGTCGAGGCGGATGGTGTTGTCGTGGTGCGGCAGCATCTCGCCGAAACCGGTCATGCCGATGCGCCAGTCACCCGGCACGGTCAGCGCCTCCTTCAGGTCGGCACCGATGTTCAGCTCGGCAATCTCGCGCGACCATCCGGTGCGGCTGGCACCGCCCTGGTAGCCGAACCCACGCAGGTAGGCGCGCTTGTCGGCAGCGACGTTGCGGAACCGCGGAATATAGAAACCGCAGGGACGGCGGCCGAAGTAGTACTTGTCTTCGTAGCCCTCGACCCGGCCCGAGGCACCCGCACCGAAGTGGTGGTCCATCACGTTGTGCCCGAGCTCGCCGGACGAGGAACCCAGCCCCCCGTCCCAGATATCGGTGGCCGAGTTCATCAGCAGCCACGTCGAGTTGAAGGACGATGCGTTGAGGAAGATCACCTTGGCCGTGTACTGGTAGGTCTGCCCGGTTTCGGCGTCGATGACCTCCACGCCGCGCGCACGCTTGCGATCCTTGTCGTACAGCACTTCCTTGACGATCGAGAACGGACGCAGCGTCAGGTTTCCGGTCTTCATCGCCGCCGGCAGTGTCGCCGCCTGGGTCGAGAAATAGGCACCGAAGGGACAGCCCAGGATGCACTTGTTGCGGTACTGGCAATTGACGCGGCCCTGCTCGGGCATCGGCTTGGTGATGTTGGCGGTGCGCGAGTGGATCATGTGCCGCGTTCCGCCGAAGGCCTTCTTGATACGTGCGGCCACATCCTTTTCGACGATGTTCAACGGGATCGGCGGCAGGAACTCGCCGTCCGGCAGCACATCAAGTCCCTCGCGCGTACCGGCGATGCCGGCGAACTTCTCGACATGGTCATACCACGGCGCGATATCGGCATATCGGATCGGCCAGTCGGCGGCGATGCCGTCCTTGAGGTTCGCCTCGAAATCCAGATCGGAGAAACGATAGCTCTGCCGGCCCCACATCAGCGAGCGACCACCCACGTGGTAACCACGGAACCAGTCGAAGCGCTTGGTCTCGATGTAGGGCGATTCCTGCTCATTGGCCCACATCCCTTCCAGGTTCTCGGCCAGGCCGTAGTCACGCATCAGCACCGGGAACTCGGCCTTCATCGCCTGCGTTGGACGGTTGCGGTGCGGGAAATCCCACGCCTCCTTCATCGCGTTCACGTAGTCCTTGACGTGCTCGATGTTGCGACCGCGTTCCAGCATCAGGACCTTCAGGCCCTTTTCGGTCAGCTCCTTCGCCGCCCAACCGCCACTGATTCCCGAGCCAACAACAATGGCGTCGTAGTGATTATCTGCCATGGGTTTCTCACCTGGGTGGATATCGTTTCAGACGTCGCAGAGGCGGATCGCCTCGCGCAATGAGCCAACGGGATCGGGCGCCGCAGGCATGAACTCCTGCGCCAGATACCCATCGAAACCGGTGTCGCGGATCGCGCGACAGATGGCCGGATAGTTGAGTTCCTGCTGGTCACCGATCTCATGCCGGCCCGGCACACCGGCGGTGTGGTAGTGCTTGAAGAACGCGTGGTGCCTGCCGATGGTGGCGATGATGTCGCCCTCCATGATCTGCATGTGGTAGATGTCGTAGAGCAGGCCGAAGTTGTCCGAGCCCAGCCGCTGGCACAGCTCCACGCCCCAGGCCGAGTGGTCGCACAGGTAGTCGCGATGATCGACCCTGGAGTTCAGCAGCTCCATCACCAGCACAACGCCACGCTTCTCTGCGTGCCCGAGGATGCGCTTGATACCGGCCTCGGCATTGGCAATACCTTCCTGCGGGTCCATGCCGTTGCGGTTTCCCGAGAAGCAGATCAGGTTGCGATAGCCTGCGTCGGCGACCAGGTCGATGTGCCGCGTGTAGCGAGCCACCAGTTCATCGTGGAACTCACGGCCGGCGAAGCCCTTGGTCAGGCCCAGCTCCGCGCCGTTGCACATCGAGCTGTACACGCCGTGGGCCTTCAATGTCGGCCAGTCTTCCGGGCCAACCAGGTCGATGGCGGCGAAGCCGATGTCCTTCACCGTCGCGCAGAGCTGGGCAATCGACAGCTGCGGGAAGGTCCAGCGGGCCACGGAGTGCTTCAGGTTGCCCTTGAGTGGGGCAGTGGCGGCGAATGCAGGCAACGTCCCCGCGGTTGTCGCGGCCCCCAGGCCAATGCTTCCGGCAACTGCGATGCGCAGCGCATCGCGCCGCGTGAGCCCCCTCGAAGGAGCCGGTCTGATCGAATGGATGGACATCCACCTTCCGGCCTCCCAACCGGTATCAAACGCAACGATTCACAGCAATGCAATCGATTGCACCATAGGGGAGGAAATTGTCTGTTTGCAAGTCGCGGTGCACGAAAATCGATGCTGCGGGGCACAACTCAGGAGGAATCGCGGGAAAAGAAAAGCCCCGCATGAGCGGGGCTTTCTTTTCTGCTGCGAACGAACGTTCGATCAGAATGGAATATCGTCGTCAGCGAAGTCGTCCATCGGCGGCGCCTGCTGCGGCTGCGGGCGCTGGTTGCCGCCCTGGTTGCCATAACCACCGCCCTGGCCGCCACGCTGGCCGCCGCCACCGCCACCGTATTCCTGGCGCGGGGCCTGCTGGCGCTGCGGGCGATCGCCGCCGTAGTTGCCGCCACCGCCACCACCACCGCCTTCACCGCGGCCGCCCAGCATCTGCATTTCGTCGGCGACGATATCGGTGGAGTACTTCTCCACGCCGTCCTGGCCGGTGTACTTGTCGTAACGCAGGCTGCCTTCAACGTAGACCGAGCTGCCCTTGCGCAGGTATTCGCCGGCGATCTCGCCGAGCTTGCCGAAGAACACCACGCGGTGCCATTCGGTGCGCTCCTGCTGGTTGCCATCCTTGTCCTTGCGGACGCTGGTGGTGGCCAGGCTGATGCGGGTGATCGCCATGCCGCTCTGGGTGTACTTCACGTCCGGGTCGTTGCCGAGATTGCCGACCAGGATGACTTTGTTGATGCCGCGCGCCATAGGTACCTTCGTCCGTTGTCCAGGGGCAGACCGCCAGTGATAGCACAGCCCCGGGCAGGGGTGCAGTACGCTGGGCCGCCCCTGGTGAAATTTGGGGGAATGCGAGAACGACGCATCTTACCATTGCCGCCGCCATCCGCCCGGTCAGGAGATCCCGACCGCATCGAAGGATCAGGCTGATTTCCTTGTCCGGCAATGACTTACCTTCCCCCCGACGAACCCCTGCGGGGGCATTCGCGTCTGCCCATGGCATCATGCCCGGGCACCTTCCACCTGGCCCCTTCCACCCGCACATGACCATCAAAGGCAAAGCCACCTCCCTGGACATCGCCCACCTGGCCGGGGTCTCCCAGCCAACCGTGTCGCGGGCCCTGCGCGGCAGCCCGATGGTCAATGCCGAGACCCGCGAGCGCATCCTGCGCATCGCCCGCGAGCTGAACTACAAGGTCGACAAGAATGCCTCCAGCCTGCGCCTGCGCAACGCCGGCACCTTGGCCCTGCTGTTCTTCGAAGACCCGACCAACGACGATTCGCTGATCAACCCGTTCTTCCATTCGATGCTGGGCTCGATCACCCGTGCCTGCGCCCTGCACGGGCAGGACCTGCTGGTCTCGTTCCAGCAGCTGTCAACCGACTGGCAGGCCGATTACGAGGACAGCAACAAGGCCGACGGCATCATCCTGCTCGGTTACGGCGACTACCACGAATCACGCGACCGCCTGCAGCGGCTGGTCGAACAGGGCACGCATTTCGTGCGCTGGGGCGCGGCCCTGCCCGGCCAGCCGGGCGTGTCGATCGGCAGCGACAACTTCCAGGGTGGGCACGACATCACCACCCACCTGCTGCAGCAGGGCTGCCGCCGCATCGCCTTCCTCGGCCATGCGTCCAGCCACTATCCCGAATTCCAGGAGCGCTACCGCGGCCACGTCGCGGCCTTGCAGGAACATGGCCTGGCTGCGGAACCGGCACTGCAGCACGATGCGATCACCACCGAGGCCTCCGGCCAGGAGGCCTGCCAGCTGCTGCTGGCGCGTGGCGAGCCGATCGATGCGATCTGTGCGGCCAGCGACCTGATCGCCATCGGCGCGATCCGCGCCCTGCGCGAAGCCGGCCTGCGGGTGCCCCAGGACGTGGCGGTCACCGGCTTTGACGACATCCCGCTGGCAGCCTCCGTTTCCCCTGCGCTGACCACTGTGCAGCAGGACACCAAGCAGGCCGGGCAACTGCTGGTGGAGCGCCTGCTGGCGCTGATCGGCCGACAGCCGGTGGACAGCCAGAGCATCCCGGTGAAGCTGGTGGTGCGCGAATCGTCACTACGCTGAGGCCGCTGCCTCGGCTATGCTGCATCCCACCGCCGGGCGCGCCCCGGCACCGCACGCCCTCTTCGGGAGAAGGCCTTTGTCCTCCGTCAGCATCCACTTCCCGCACCGGTAACGGCGGCGAACGGCATGCTGCGTCACGATTGACGCCCGCGCCCCTCCTCGTACCGGTCATGCCCGCTTCGGGCACTTCCACCTGTCGAGGTTCCCATGCTTTCACCTGTTTCCGCACTTGATCTGCGCGCCCTGTTGTCACGCCCCTGCTCCGCGGACGATGCCATCGCTCCGCTGCCCGTACTGACGATGCTGGCCGACCTGGCCGAGCGCATCGAAACGCTGTTCGCGCCCGCGGCCTGGCAGGTCGTGGATGCCGGCCAGCCAGTTGGCCTGTTCTCACTGACCCGCCCGCCGGAGCAGGGCGTGCTGGATATCGGCTATGGCATCGCCCCGGCACATCAGGGACGGGGCCTGGCGGGCCGGGCACTGGCCGAACTGGTGGCCTGGGCGCGGCACGATGCGCGCGTGTGCTGTCTCACCGCTGAAACGGCTGTGGGCAATGCACGCTCGCAGGCGGTACTGCGCCGCAACGGCTTCATGGTCACCGGTCGGCGCATCGACGCTGAAGACGGCCCAGTGGTGTGCTGGCAGCTGCCGGTCAACAACGACTGACGCAGCTGCGGGAGCGGGCGGTGGCCTCCACCGCCCCTCCCAACGCACAACCGCAGGCGCCTCCCCCCATGACCAACGGCGGATGCGCAAGGAGGCCGATGCGCGGATAACGCGCAGATTCGCCCATGGAAAGGTGTACGTCGCATGCTGAAGATCGATTCGCTGTCCAAGACGTACGCCAACGGCGTGCATGCCCTCAACAACGTCAGCCTGGATATCCCGCGCGGCATGTTCGGCCTGCTCGGGCCGAACGGCGCGGGCAAATCCTCGTTGATGCGCACCCTGGCCACCCTGCAGGAAGCCGACAGCGGCTCGGCCGTGCTCACCATCCCCGGCGAAACTCCGATCGACGTACTGCGCGACAAGGATGCGGTGCGCCGCCGGCTGGGCTACCTGCCGCAGGATTTTGGCGTCTACCCCAAGGTCAGTGCGCTGGACCTGCTTGAGCATTTCGCGGTGCTGAAGGGCCTGACCCAACGCGCGCAGCGCCGCGAAGTGGTCGATGGCCTGCTGCAGCAGGTGAACCTGTGGGACGCGCGCAAGCGCAAGCTGGGCACCTTCTCGGGAGGCATGCGCCAGCGCTTCGGCATTGCCCAGGCGCTGCTCGGCGACCCGCGGCTGGTGATCGTCGATGAGCCCACCGCCGGCCTCGACCCTGAGGAACGCAACCGCTTCCTCAACCTGTTGGCGGCCATCGGCGAGAACGTGGCGGTGATCCTGTCCACCCACATCGTCGAGGACGTGACCGACCTGTGCCCGACCATGGCGATCATGAACAAAGGCCAGGTACTGCTGACCGGGCGCCCGGCCGACGCCATCGACGCGCTGCAGCAGCAGGTCTGGCGCAAGCAGGTCGATCCTTCTGAACTGGCCGACCATGAAGCCCGTTACGTGGTGCTGTCGACCCGCCTGGTGGGAGGCCGCCCGGTGATCCACGTGCACAGCGCCAACGACCCCGGCGATGGCTTCGCGGCCGTGGCTCCCGACCTTGAGGACGTGTACTTCCAGCGCCTGCGCCTGCAGGCCCGTAGCCGCGCGGCAGCCTGAGCGGAGCACGCCATGATCCTCAACTTCTTCCGCTTCGAGCTGCGCGAGCAGCTGCGTTCCCCGCTGCTGTGGCTGCTGGCCGGGCTGTTCGCCCTGCTCGCCTTCGCCGCGGCCTCCAGCGACGCCGTGCAGATCGGTGGCGGTACCGGCAACGTGCACAGCAATGCGCCGACGGTGATCGCGCAGATGCTGGGCATCTTCACCCTGCTCGGCATGCTGGTCACCGCGCTGTTCGTCAGCAATGCACTCCTGCGTGACTTTGAGCTGGGCACCGCCGAGCTGATCTTCGCCAGCCCGGTGAAGCGCCGCGATTACCTGGCCGGGCGCATCGCTGCGGCACTGGCGTCCGGACTGCTGGTCTACGTGCTCATCGCGTTCGGCCTGTGGCTGGCGCCGTTCATGCCCTGGGTCGATCCCGAACGCATGGGCCCGATCAGTTGGCAGGGCTATGCATGGACCTTTGCAGTCATCGTCATTCCCAACCTGCTGTTCACCACCGCGTTGCTGTCGCTGCTGGCCGCGGTGACCCGCTCGATCCTGTGGGTCTACATCGGCCTGGTTGCCTACCTGGTGCTGTTCGGTGCCAGCGCGGCCCTGCTGCGCGACATCGACAACACCTGGATCGCGGTACTGAGTGAGCCGCTTGGCATGCGTGCGCTGAGCCGCACCATCCGCTACTGGTCCACCGCCGAACGCAACAGCGGCATTCCGGCGCTGACCGGCTACCTGCTTGCCAACCGCGCCCTGTGGCTGGGCGTGGCCGCGGTGCTGTTCGCTGCCACGTTCGCGCTGTTCCGCACCGAACGCAGCGGCAGCGGCCGCCGGCGCTGGGGCCGCAAGCCGACGCTGGCGGCCGCCGATGCGGTGACCGTACGCCCTGCCCGCGCAGCCCTGCCGCACGTGGTACCGGCGTTCACTGGCAGCACGGCGTGGCAGCAATTCCTTCGCCAGGTGCGTTTCGACACCGGCGGCGTACTGCGCAGCGTCCCGTTCATCGTGCTGCTGGTGCTGGGGCTGGCCAACTTCCTGCCCAGCGCCCTGTTCCGGCAGACGCTGTACGGCACCTCGATCTGGCCGGTCACCTCGCAGATGATCATGGGCCTGCAGGGCGCCTTCAGCTGGCTGCTGATCATCATCGTGCTGTTCTTCGCCGGCGAACTGGTCTGGAAGGAGCGTGGCGCGCGCATCAATGAAGTGACCGACGCCATGCCGGTGCCGAACTGGGTGCCGCTGCTGGCCAAGTTCACCGCGCTGGTGGCGGTGATCGCCTGTTTCCAGGCTGCCGGCGCGCTGGCAGCGATGAGCGTGCAGCTGGCCAAGGGCTACACGCACCTGGAGCCGTTGCTGTACCTGCGCAGCCTGGCGCTGGATTCGGTGGTGTACGTGCTGATGGGCGGCATGGCGCTGGTACTGCAGGTGCTGACCAACAACAAGTTCGTCGGTTACGCGCTGCTGATCGTGGTGATGATCGGCCAGGGCGTGCTGGGCATGCTCGACTACACGCAGAACATCTACAACTTCGGCAGCTGGCCGATCGCTCCCTATTCGGACATGAACGGCTACGGCCACTTCCTCACCGGACAGCTGGCGTTCCAGGGCTATTGGGCGTTGTTCCTGCTTGCGTTGATGTGCGTGGCCTCCGCCTTCTGGGTGCGCGGTGTCAGCCAGGGGCTGCGCCAGCGCCTCGCCCTGGCCGGCCGCCGCCTGCGTGGGCCGACCGGTGCCTTTGCCGCAGTGGCCGCCCTGGCCTTTGTCGGCGTCGGCGGCTGGCTGTACTGGAGCACCAACATCCGCAACGAGTTCCTTTCTCCGGATCAACAGCTGGACCTGCAGGCCCGCTACGAGCGTGAGCTGTCGAAGTATCGCAACCTGCCGCAGCCGCGCATCGTGGCGGTGGACAACCGCGTGGACCTGTTCCCCGAATCGCAGTCGATGGTGATCGATGCGAACTGGACGATCCGCAACCTGCACGCGCAGCCGATCCCGGAACTGCATGTCTCGATGGGTGATGACAAGCAGCTGGTGGCGGCCGATCTTGGCGGACAGAAGCTGACCTTCCACGACAAGGATCTCGGCTACCGCATCTACCGGCTGGACACGCCGCTGCAACCGGGCGAAAGCCGCAGCGTGCATTTCCGGGTAGTGCAGAAGCCCAACGGCATCACCGCCGGCCAGGCGCCGAGCAACATCGTGGACAACGGCACGTTCTTCAACAGCCGCGTGCTGCCGTCGTTCGGTTACAACGAAGGCGCGGAGATCACCGACCGCAACGAGCGGCGCAAGCGTGACCTGGGCGAGCCGCGGCGCATGCCCAAGCTGGAAGATGAAGCCGCGCGCGCCAACACCTACATTTCCAACGATGCCGACTGGCTCGATTTCCGCACCACGGTGTGCACCGCACCGGACCAGGTTGCGCTGGCCCCGGGCTATCTGCAGCACGAGACCACGGTCAATGGCCGGCGCTGCTTCAGCTATGCCATGGACCGGCCGATGCTGAACTTCTATGCCTACCTGTCGGCGCGTTGGGAGGTACGCAAGGGCAAGTACAAGGACATTCCGATCGAGGTCTACTTCGACCCGGCACACGGCTACAACGTGGACCGGATGATCGAGGCGGTGCAGAAGTCACTGGCCTACTACGAAGCCAATTTCACGCCGTACCAGCATCGCCAGGTACGCATCATCGAGTTCCCAGGCTATGCGCGCTTCGCGCAGTCGTTCGCCAACACCATTCCCTACTCCGAGGCCATCGGTTTCATCGCTGACCTGCGTGACCCGGACAAGGTGGACTACGTGTTCTATGTGACCGCGCACGAGATCGCACACCAGTGGTGGGCACACCAGGTGATCGGTGCCAACGTGCAGGGCGCCACGGTGCTGTCCGAGTCGCTGTCGCAGTACTCGGCGCTGATGGTGATGGAGCAGGAATACGGCCGCCAGCACATGCGCCAGTTCCTCAAGCGCGAGCTGGACGGCTACCTGTCCGGGCGTGGTGGCGAGGCCATCGAGGAGCAGCCGCTGGAGCGCGTGGAGAACCAGCAGTACATTCACTACCAGAAGGGGTCGCTGGTGTTCTACCGGCTGCGCGAGGAGATCGGCGAGCAGGCGCTGAACCGGGCGTTGAAGCGCTTCCTGCAGGACAAGGGGTACCAGCAGCCGCCGTATACCACCTCACGCGAACTGCTGGCCTACATCCGCGCAGAGACTCCGGCCGATCGCCAGCAGCTGGTCACCGACCTGTTCGAGAAGATCAGCTTCTACGACAACCGCGTGATGGCCGCCAGCGCCCGCAAGCGCGATGACGGCCGCTACGACGTGACCCTGGACCTGCACGCGGCCAAGCAGTATGCCGACGGCAAGGGCCAGGAAAGCGACGGCACGATGGACGACTGGATCGAGATCGGCGTGTTCGCCAACGGACCTTCAGGCAAGGAACGCGACCAGAAGGTGCTGTACCTGCAGCGCCATCACATCACCAGTGCCGAGCCGAAGATCACGGTGACGGTGGACGAGAAGCCGGATGAAGCGGGCTTCGACCCCTACAACAAGCTGATCGACCGGGTGAGCGACGACAACCGGCGCAAGGTGACGATGTGAGGCAGCGGGGCGCCGGCCTATGCGCCGGCGCTCCACGCAACATGTGCGGGCTTGGCTTACTGTAGTGCCGAGCCATGCTCGGCACATTGTCCACGATAGCCGCGAAGGTTCAGCGCACCAGGGACTTCGGCCCCAGCAACGCCAGCAGCACGAAGACCACGATCGAGGCGACGGTGCCCAGCGCCGCCGGCACCCCGAATGCCCACGCCGAGCGGCCCTGCTGGCGTGCCCACTGCGCAAGATGCCAGGCCGCGCCCAGGTTGATCAGCCAGGCAATGACGAACATCGGCCACAGCACCATGCCCACCGCGCGCAGCAGCGGTATGGCCACCAGCGCGGCAACGATCGCCGAGATCAGGAAGATCAGGGCGGAGCGCGAATGGCGTGGTGTGGCCATGGTCACGTTATCAACCACCAGAAGCATGGAGTCCGCTTCCAGAATAGCGCCGACTGACCTTGGATGCAGCAGTTGGCCCCATCGGAGCCAGATTGGATGCCTGACATCAAGATCCTCGGATCTCTGACGAACTGCACGGCGGATACCGATACGCGGCAATCGCCACGAAGCGCAAGGTGAATCAGTGGGAACGCCGTGGATCAGGGAGGTGTACCCGCAGCAGGTACACCCACTCGTCCAAGGAGTCACTTTGTGAAAATGATCTCTGCAGCCACCTTGATTCTGGCAGGTTCCGCGCTTTCCCCGTTTGATGCGAACGCGGTCCAGGTAGTCACCTGTGGCAATTGCACTCAATCCTGGCAATACGAATCCGCTGGCGAGATGGCTCATGGGTTCCGTCGTGGCTGGGAGGTCTACCTCGTGGTCAACCCCAACACCGCCCAAGCGCTTTATGTCACCGTCAACTACATTCCTCCTGGCGAGGTTCCCAAGCGCTTCCCCCAAGCCTCTCCCCAAGGCGATTTGGCAGTCGCTGCTGACATCAACGTTCCAAGCTGGCGCCTACCGAGCCAACCGGTGCTGACCCGGTATGGGCAAGGTGACTTCGACAGCAGTTCACAGGGTTTGGCAGACACCGAACGACTTCAGCTTGAAGCGATTGTCCGCATGTCGAAAGAATGGGTGTTCATAAAACCCGCAAATGACAGCGGCTACTTCTCTAGCCTGCATGTCGCAAACCAATTCATTCCAGCAGTGGATGATGCGATCCGAATCGCGCACACGGCAAATAATCCGGCCTGGCAACACGGGCAGATCAATGGAAATCTCCTTGGCTCACTCTTCCGGTCACTCGAGTACTTCTTCGGGAGAGGCGTTGGCGGCTGCCTTCTGATGGACAACGGCGACACCGCTTGCTGGCAGATCAATCCAATGGCGAGAGGAGCGGCTCGACTGATCAAGGGCACGGCCAAAGATGTTTTCGGCCAGGCACTACCTGAATCAGACACCATTAAGAATGGGGGACAGATTGATATTGATATCGACAAGGGGGATTGGCCTCACGAGATCCGCTACAACTTCAGTGGCGGCTATTACCGATGCGGATCGGTAAACGGAAAACTGGATCGCTGCGAATGGATCCGCCCCCGCTAGGAGATCCGTCATGAAGATATGGTTGCAACTGGGAACGCATTCCTTGGTCGCCGTCGCGTTCTCACTTCTGGGGGCATTTCACATCACCCATGGACTCCCCAGCCTGAAGCGCCAGTACAGCGATGATCTCGCGATGTCCGTCCATCTGCTGTTCGACGAGGATGGCGAAGCAAGATCTCATACTGAACTACAGTCCAGGGTCTCATCCCACATCGTCAACATGCTTTTGCTCTCTGCCAGTTCTCAGGGCAAAACGGATGCGGAGAATGCGCGTTTGGCAGCAATCAGCCAACGCGTTCTCGCACAGGACCTCCTGCGATACATCGAGCGTGACGATGTGCGACACAACGCTGTCCTGGTGGCGGGCAACCTGGCTGCCGATTGAGCATTCGATATCCGATGTCTCCAAACCCTGAGGCTACCTCCGTTCCGCCAGCGGTGAGCCTGCGCTCCCGTGCTCATTACAACGGGCGCATTCAGTTCACTGACTGGACGGAGCACCAAGGCACTTCTCTTACAGTGAACGCACCATCACCAGCACGCGATAGCTGTGGTTGTCGGCTTCCTGCAGTGGCTCCCAGCCCAGCCGCGCATACAGACCACCGTCCAGGGACTCGGTCTGCAGGTAGAGATCGGAAACCCCCATCCTCATCGCCTGCGCGGCCGCCTGCTCGACCAGAGCGCTGGCCAGTCCACGCCCACGATGACTGTCGGCCACGAATACGCTGCCCAGCCAGTGCTCGTACTGCGGGAACGCCTGCATCTCGCGGCGCTTGAGCTGGACTGCGCCGGCCATCTGCCCATCTTCGAATGCGGCGATCAGGTGCGGGAAGCCTTCGGCGTCCTGCGGCGGGCTGAGCCGCTGCAGTTCCTGCTCCAGCGACAGGCCCGCATCCCGGCCCCATTGCGCGTGGTACCACTGCGCCAGCTGTTGCCGTTCCGGCGCGCCGCTGGGTAATACCCTGAATTCCATAGCTGAGCCTCGATCCTGATGTCATCCAAGGGGATCACGTACGACGCTCGAAGGAAAGCCTTCTGTAGCGTCGAGCCGTGCTCGACTGATCTGGCATTGTGCGAACGGCAGCCGAGCATGGGCTCGGCTCTACAGGACAATCAGCCCTGGGCGAAGTCTTTCAGGATTTCGCCGATGCCGCTGGGCGAGATCTCGAAGCCCAGCGACGTGCCGGGGTTGATCACGACACCGTACCCGCCCGGTACGCGGCGCAGCACGTCCAGCATCAGCCAGCGGATCTGGTGGGGGACCTGCTGGCTGTAGATGCCCACACGCGCAGGGTCGGTGAACACGGCCACGTGCAGGGTGCCCTGCTTGTCGAACAGCAGCGGGTCGAAGCCGCTGCCGTCGGGGGTGACCAGGCTACCGGTCAGCAGCACCACCTCGGAGGCGACGAAGGCCTCCATGAAGGCGCGGATCGGCACTGCCCCGTCCATGGCCGCCTTCAGCAGGGTTTCGATCGGGGTCTGCGGGGCGAGGTCGGTCATGGCGGTACGGCGGGGCGTGAGGGGTGCCTATTGTAGGGTCGAGCTTGCTCGACTGCTCGAAGAGCGTGCCAACCAAGGTTGGCACCTACCAGAGCGGGAGTGCCAACCAAGGTTGGCACCTACCAGAGCGGAGGTTGGCACCCACCAGAGCGGTAGCGCCGGGCCATGCCTGGCGGCTCCTTCAGCGCCCAAGCCGCTGGTCCCGCGCCCGCTGGTCGGCCATCGCCTTGTCCAGTTCGGCCTGCAATGCCGGCTGCTGAACTGGCGCATCCAGCACGTAGACCTTCACCCCATGCGCGGGCACTTCTGCCTTCAGGGTGCCGTCCACGATCAGCGAACCACCGTCCAGCGCATTACGCCACGTGCCTGCCTGCAGGTAATGCCCCACCTCGAAGGTGCGCGCCGCATCGCCCTTGTTCAACAACACCAGCGCCGTCTGCGTCACGTCACCGTGCTGCAGCACGCGGAAGAACACCGCCTCGTCGCCCTGCAGCCGCTCGTTCACCTGCAGGCCACGCTGCAGTGCCGGGGTCGCTTCACGCAGTTTGGCGATGCGCTGCAGCGGCGTGAAGATCGGGCTCTGTGGCGCAGCGTCCACGCGCGGTTGGCCGAAGTAGGCACGGTTGCCGGCATGCTCGGCGCGGCCGCGCATGAAGCCGGTTTCCGAGCCGTAATAGACCACCGGAATACCCCGTGCGGTGAACAGCCAGTTGTGCGCATCGATGAAGCCGCTGTCGCTGGCCTGCAGGCGCGGCATGTCATGGTTGTCGTAGAAGCTCATCAGCTCATACGGGTTGGCGTACGGACCACCGCTCAGGTGCAGCGGCTCGGCCAGCGTCTCAAAGCCCTTTCCGGCGGTGCCGAAGGTCTGCTCCAGAGCACCGCGCAACGGGAAGTCGAGCACGCTCACGTTCGCATTGGCCGGCCAGGTGTGCTCGGCGATGCGCGCGGCATCGTAGTCGAACGCTTCGCCGAACATGAACATGCCCGGATGCTGCGCGCGGATGCGCCTGACGAACTCGTGCCACCAAGGGTGCGGCAGCCAGCCTATGGTGTCGATGCGCAGCGCATCCACGCCCTGCGCGGTCCACTGCAGGTAGGCGCCAACCAGGTAGTCCATCACCGCCGGATTGTCCTGGTTGAAGTCGGACAGCTCGGCCAGGTTGCCGTCGAAGATCGATCCGTCCTTGCTGTCGACCGGACCGATATTGTTGTAGAACGCGTGCAGCGGGTTGTGCTTCGGATCCAGCTTCTGCGGCGGCAGGTTCTGGTGGTCGGCAATCAGCTTTCCATCCTTGTCGAAGATCTGGCCGAACTGCGGCTGCCGCGTGGGCATGGTCCAGGCCGGCGAGCCGTGGTTGCCAACGATGTCCAGCACCACCTTCAGGCCGGCGCCGTGCAGGCCCTTGGTCAGGCCAGCGAAGTCCAGATCCTTGCTGGGCAGGTGCTCATCGAGTTTGTAGAAGTTGATGCCCCAGTAGCCGTGGTACCCAGTCTTGCCGCGATCGGTCAGCGTGCTGGTGCAGCTGATCGGCTTGCTGCCGGTGAAGGCTTCGTCCGGGTTGTCCACGATCGGCGTGATCCACACCGCGCCGAAGCCGAGGTTGCGGATGTACTGCGCATTGTCGAGCACGCCGCGGAAGTCACCGCCGAGGTAGCCGATGTTGCCGTCCACTTTGTCCGGGCACGGCACCGGGATATCGAAGGTGCGGTGCTTGCCGCCCTGGTCGCGGTGATCGTTGGACGGATCGCCGTTGACGAAGCGGTCGGTGACCACGAAGTACACCGCATCGCTGGCGAACGGCTCGGTGGTACCAACGTAGTCCGGGCGCGGTGTGGCCACGGCCTGGCCGGCGAACAGGGCAAGGGAAACAGCAACAGCCAACGCAGCACGCATCACACCACCTCCGGACGGGACGGAACCCGCAGCACGCACAGGCCGGCGACGAACAGGCTGCAGCCGCCCAGTACCAGCACATGCATCGGCTGGCCCCCCAGCCACGCGCGCAGGGCAAAGCCGAGCGCGCTGGCCGCGACCAGCTGCGGGATCACGATGAAGAAATTGAAGATGCCCATGTACACGCCCATCTTCGACGCTGGCACGCTGTCGGACAGCAGTGCATACGGCAGCGACAGGATCGACGCCCAGGCGAAACCAACGCCGACCATCGACAGCAGCAGCCAGTGCGGATCCCGGATGAACATCAGCGAGACCAGCCCCGCTCCGCCCAGCCACAGGTTGACCAGGTGGCTCCAGCGCAGGCCGATGGCACGCACCATCGGTGGAATCAGCACCGCGGCCAGCGCAGCGAAGCCGTTGTATGCGCCGAACAGCACGCCCACCCAGTTGGCGCCCTCGTTGTAGGCCGCCGTCTTTGGATCGGCCGAACCGAAATGGACACCGGCCACCGCCGCGGTGGTGTAGATCCACATTGCGAACAGCGCGAACCACGAGAAGAACTGTACCCAGGCCAGCCGCCGCATGGTCACCGGCATCGCCCGCAGATCGCCGACGATGGCGGCCAGCATATGCGTGGCAGGCAACACGCGGGCCACGGCCAGCAGCACGCCATAGCCTGCACACAACCCCGCCAGCACGTACAGCATCCTGTCACCCTGGCGCCAGGCGATCAGCAGGGCCAGCAGCACACCCAGCCCCAGCCACAGCGCCACCTGCGTCCACGGTGCCGGTCCGCTGACCACGCGCGCGGTATGGTGCGAAGGTGGCTCGGCATCGTCGAATGCGGCCAGCTGTGCCGGCGAGTACTCGCGTGTGCTCACCACGGTCCAGGTAATCGCCGCCAGCAGCACCACCGCGCCGAAGTAGAACGCATAGCGCACGGTGTCCGGCACTTCACCGGCAGCCGCCGTATTTGCCACGCCGAAGTGGGCGAGGATGAACGGCAGGAAGCTGGCGACGATCGCGCCCACGCCGATGAAGAAGCTCTGCATGGCATAGCCGGTGGGGCGCTGCCGCGGTGCCAGCTGGTCGCCGACGAAAGCGCGGAACGGCTCCATCGATACGTTGATCGAGGCATCCAGCACCCACAACGTGCCGGCGGCGATCCACAACGTCGGCGAGTTCGGCATCACCAGCAGGGCCAGCGTGGTCAGCACCGCACCGATCATGAAGAACGGGCGACGGCGTCCCCAGCGCGTCCAGGTGCGGTCGGACAGGTAACCGATCACCGGCTGCACCAGCAGGCCGGTGAGCGGTGCGGCGATCCACAGGCCGGGCACCGCTTCGATGTCCGCGCCCAGCGTCTCGAAGATGCGGCTGGCATTGGCGTTCTGCAGGGCGAAACCAAACTGGATGCCGAGGAAGCCGAAACACATGTTCCAGATCTGCCAGAACGACAGCTGCGGTTTGGCGGGACGATTCATCGTGCGTCCTCGTCCAAGGCAACCTGCGCCACCTTCAACGCCTGCACCCACGCCTGGTTGAGCACGCCGTCGCGCCCACCCTTGCCGCCGGTGTAGTGCGCGAAGTGTTCAAGCGCGCTCATGTTGAAGCCCTCCTCAAGCGCTACCGTACAGCGGCCCTTGGGCACCGCGAACGTCGCCGCCGTGGAGTCCTGCACGGCCACGCTATGCGGCATCGCAACCGTGTGTCGTTGCACTGGCTGGCCCGCGCACTGCAGTACCAGCTGCTTCACCGCAGCGGTGACGCCGGTATTGATCGGCCCGTTTGGATTGGCGTACTGCAACCGCAGCCGTACGTGTCCAGCCTTGGCCGAGGTGAACTGCCAGCGCTGCTCTCCTTTCAGCCGCTGCTCCGGCCCGACACAGACCGTCGGGCCGTGCAGCGATTCCAGCCCGCCTTCGCGGCGCGTCAGGCTGAGGCAGTGCTGCAGGCCATCGTCGCTGATGCGCGCCACGCCGTTGCTGGCGGTGACTGCCTGGCCGTCCTGCCACAGCACGTGATGCGCGGCGACCTGAACGTCCCAGCCCGCGCCCTTGCGCAGGGCCTGCGGCGCCACCGGTGTGGCCGGTGCACGCGCGTTGGCATCCGCCGTCGTGGTCGCAAAACCGGTCGCTGCCGGTGCGGCGATCAGCTGCACGGTCGTGGTGGTGCCGCGCGTGGTGGTCCTGCCCGCCACCAGCAGGCCGTCGCCCACGGTCTGCGGGCGCTCCAGCACATAGCGCTTGTCGTTGGCTTGCAGCGTGATGCTGCGCTGCGTGCCGAACAGCTCCGGCACCAGCACCGCCGGCAGCTTGGGTTGCACACGGCCATCGTCCTGCACGCCGAATACACCTTCGACCACCATCGACAGGTACCCCGCCACCGACCACAGCTGCCGTTCGGAATTGACCACCGGGCCGCTGAGCGCGCCTTCATCGACATGCACAGCCTGGGTGACCAGCTCGTAGTTCTCCATGTTGGAGCCGGCCAGCGCGGCACCCTGCATCATCGAACGGATCTCGGCGGCGATGCGCGGCGCATCATCCAGCTGCCGCGCTGCACGCAGCGAGTAGGCGCTGACGAATGGCCAGATCGCACGGTTGTGGTAGATCGGCTGCTGCGCTTCCTGCGGCCAGACCACCGGGCTGCCAGCCGGCCCGATCGGGTACGCCGCCAGCGCACGGCGCGCACGCTCGGGCGGCAGCACGTCGGCCAGGATGCCCAGCGACAGGCCGAGCAGATCCACCTTGGCATACGGCACCGGGTGCGCGGCTTCACCGATGTAGCTCATGTACAGGCCGATGTCCTCGCGCCAGAAGCGTGCATCGATCTGCTGCGCCAGCGCATCGGCCCGGGCCCTGTATTCGGCCGCACGGGCGTCACCGCGTTGGGCGGCCAGCTGCTCGGCCAGGCGCAGCGCCTGGTAGTGCAGCACGTTGGTGGACAACGCATAGGAATCGCCGATGAAACGCACATCCTCGCGGGTCCAGTCCGGATAGGTCTGCTCGCGCCAGTCCAGGAACGAGGTCTCGCCGCGGTACAGGCCCATCTGCGCGTCGAACACCATCGCACGGTCCTGTGCCAGCGTACCCTGCAGCGCCTGCCAGACCTGATCGGCGAACGCCGGATCATCCAGCAGGTGGCGCGCGGCCAGGAACCACACCACGCGGTCGCTGCTGATCGGCCAGCTGCCGCCGGAACCGGTGTCCTGCGCCACGAACAGGCCGGGCGTGTGCCCGTCGCGCGCCGCCGACAACTTGAACTGCAGTGACTTCCGGGTGCGCTGCGGGTCCAGCCGCGCCAGCGCAAGATCGGCGGCGAAGCTGACATCACGGGTCCAGACATAGGGCCAGCGTGCGCCGGTCTGGAAACACTCGCACGGCACCGGCCGGCCTTCGTCGAAGGCAGGATCACGGATCGCGTCCACGCGGTCCTGGTCCATCTCCTGCTGGGCAAGCGCGAACAGTGCATCGAACATCACGCTGCCGGTGCGGCTGCGCATCGGTGCGGCTGCGATCTGGACTGCCCCCTTCGGCGCATGCAGCACGAAGCTGCCGTTGGCAGCGGCTTCGGCGCGCGCGTGGCGGCCGTCGAATTGCAGGTCGGCCGCCTGCGCGGTCGATCCCAGCGCTGCCCCGAGGGCAGCGGTCAGGCAAATGATCTTCAGCATCGAAGCGGCGGACCGGCTTGCGCCCGTCGGCCTCCCTCCCTCTCTGCACGCGTTGTAGGTCCGTACCGTCGTTGCCGGCGGGCGGGCGCGGCCCCTCCCTCAAGGGGCCTTGGCCCCATGGTAGACGCGGGGCTGTCGACTGCGCCCAGCTGCATACGTATTCATGGCGCTGCGCGGTAGCGCGCCGGCTGCGCTGGCTTATGGTCCGGGTCTGCCAACGGCGCCTTGGGAGGGGAAATGCCGATGTCACCCACTGCTGTACGCAGTGCGCTCGCGCATGTGTTCGGCCTCGCATTGCTGGGAATGGCGGCGCTGTCGCAGGCTGCGCCGCAGGTTGTCAGCGTCGAATCGCCGGGCAAAGTGCTCAGGGCCAGCCTGGTGCTGGACGGCGGCACGGCGCGCTATCGCGTCGAGCGTTTCGGCGAGACCGTGGTGGAGGATTCGAAGCTGGGCTTCGCCCTGCGCGACGGCCGGCTGGATCGTGATTTCGCGGTGATCGGCCAGCAGCAGCGCAGCGTCGATGAAAGCTGGGAACAGCCCTGGGGCGAACGCCGGGTCACCCGCAACCACTTCAACGAGCTGATAGTGCAGCTGGCTGAGACCACTGGCAGCAGGCGCCGCCTGGATGTGGTGTTCCGCGTCTATGACGACGGCCTCGGCTTCCGCTACGTGTTCCCCGAGCAGCCCAACCTGCGCGAGGCGATCATCGACGACGAGCTGACCGAGTTCGCCATTGCGCCGGAATCAACCGCCTGGTGGATTCCTGCCGGCGAACCGATCCACTACGAATACCTGTACCAGCGCACCCCGCTGCGCGAAGTGCCGCTGGTGCATACGCCGATGACCCTGCGCAGCCGTGATGGCCTGCACGTGGCGATCCATGAGGCCGCGCTGGTGGACTACGCCGGCATGTGGCTGCGCCGCACCGAGGGCCAGCGCCTGCGCGCGCAGCTCTCGCCCTCGGCCGAAGGTTGGAAGGTGCGCCGCGCCCTGCCCTTCGCCACACCGTGGCGCACGCTGCAGATTGCTGACCGCGCAGGTGGGCTGGTCGAATCGGACCTGATCCTCAACCTCAACGAGCCCAACGCGCTGGGCGACGTGAGCTGGGTGAAGCCAGCCAAATACCTGGGCGTGTGGTGGTCGATGCACCTGGACAACGAGAGCTGGGCCACCGGCCCGAAGCATGCGGCCACCACCGCCAAGACGAAGAAGGTGATCGACTTCGCCGCCGCACACGGCTTCCGCGGCGTGCTGGTGGAAGGCTGGAATCCGGGCTGGGACGGCATGTGGGTGGGCAACGGCTACGACTTCGATTTCACCCGCGCCACGCCCGATTTCGATATCGAGGCGCTGTCGGCGTATGGCTTGAAGAAGGGCGTGCACCTGATCGGCCACCACGAAACCGGCTGCGCCATCGAGCACTACGAGGATCAGCTGGGCGCTGCGCTGGACCTGTACGCACGGCTGGGCGTGGACCAGTTCAAGACCGGCTACGTCTGCGATGACGGCCAGGTCGACCGCCGCAATCCGGCTGGCGGCCCGCTCTGGCGCGAGTGGCACGACGGGCAGTTCATGGCCCGCCATCACCTGAAGGTGGTGCAGGAGGCGGCGCGCCGGCACCTGTCGGTGAACCCGCATGAGCCGATCAAGGACACCGGCCTGCGCCGCACCTACCCCAACTGGATCTCGCGCGAAGGCGCGCGCGGCATGGAGTACAACGCCTGGGGCCAGCCGCCGAACCCGCCCGAGCACGAGGTCAACCTGGTGTTCACCCGCATGCTGGCCGGGCCGATGGATTACACCCCCGGCATCCTCAGCCTGAAGGGCCGTCACGGCCAGGCCATCCCCAGCACGCTGGCCCGCCAGCTTGCGCTGTACGTGGTGCTGTACAGCCCCATCCAGATGGCCGCCGACCTGCCCGAGCATTACCTGCAGCACCGCGAGGCGTTCCGTTTCATCGAGGACGTGGCGGTGGACTGGGAACAGAGCCGCGTGCTCGATGGCGAAGTGGGCGACTACGTGACCATCGTGCGCCGCGACCGCAACAGCCGCGACTGGTTCCTCGGCAGCATCACCGATGAACACGGACGCGTGCTTCCGGTGTCACTGGGCTTCCTGGAACCGGGCGTGCGCTATCGCGCAGAGATCTACCGCGATGGTGACGGCGCCGATTTCCGCAGCAATCCGTTCGCGTTCGCCCGCGAAACCCGCGAGGTGACCAGCGCCGATGCCATGACGCTGGTGCTGGCGCCGGGTGGTGGACAGGCCGTTCGCTTCACGCCATTGGATTGATGAACGCCCCCGCATGACGTTCGCCGGGCATGGCCCGGCGCTACCGTGGCGGGGACCTGAAAGCGATTACACCCCTGCAAACACCATTGAATACGTATGCAGGGTGATTCCCGCGAAGAATGCGCTGCCTACCATAGCGGCGACGACAGCGGCCACCGCGTCGCACGTCCTCGGCCCCGCCGGGACGCTCACGAATCGATCTGCAACATTGCCTGGGAGGGGAAAATGTTGAACCACAAGCGCAGTGCGCTGAGTCTCGCGCTGGCCGTTGTGCTGGCGCCGACGCTGGCGTCCGCACAGTCCACGCAGAGCACCACCACGCCGGCCGGCACCGCCGCCACCAACCTGGATACGGTGCAGGTCACCGGCATCCGCCGCGGCATCGAGAGCGCGATCGCAGTCAAGCAGGACGCCACCTCGGTGGTCGAGGCGATCTCCGCCGAAGACATCGGCAAGCTGCCCGACGTCAGCATCGCCGAGTCGATCTCGCGCCTGCCCGGCCTGGCCGCGCAGCGCGTGGCCGGCCGTGCGCAGGTGATCAGCGTGCGCGGCCTGTCGCCGGACTTCGCCACCACCCTGCTCAATGGCCGCGAAGTGGTCAGCACCGGTGACAACCGCGGCGTCGAGTTCGACCAGTACCCGTCCGAGCTGGTCAACGGCGTGACCGTGTACAAGACTCCGGATGCGGCGCTGGTCGGCCAGGGCCTGTCGGGCACCATCGACATGCAGACCGCACGCCCGCTCAGCTTCGGCGAACGCGTGATCGCGGTCAGCGGCCGCTACCAGAAGAGCTCGCTCGGCCGCGCCGCCAATGTCGATCCGTACGGCAACCGCTTCAGCGCCAGCTACATCGACCAGTTCCTGGACAAGACCCTGGGCATCGCCATCGGCTACGCGCACAGCGACATGCCGATCCAGGAAAACCAGGTTGGCCTGTATGAACCGTGGACCACCGAGCACACCGACAAGGGCAACCGCCCGGGCGTTGCCGCCGGCACCTACTTCTCCGATGGCATCAAGGCGCTGCGCCGCACCGGCAACAACAAGCGCGACGGCGTGATGGCCACGATCCAGTTCCGGCCGAACAACAGCTGGACCAGCACCTTCGACGCGTTCCACACCGAAGCCGAGCAGATCGACACCGCCAACCAGTTCGAGCTCAACCTGAGCAACTACAACGGCAATTACACGCCCGGCCTGCTGGTCAGCAATCCGCAGGTCAACGCCAATGGTTCGTTCACCGGTGGCACCGCCAGCGGCGTATACCCGCTGGTACGCGGCATGTACAACAAGCGCAAGGACAAGATCGACGCGTTCGGCTGGAACAACGAGTTCAACTTCAGTGGCTTCAAGCTGGTCGCCGACCTGAACTATTCCAAGGCCACCCGCGATGAGCTGAACCTGGAAAACAACCTGCAGCTGACGCCGATGCCGCAGCTGGATACGGTCGGTGTGTCGATCCGCCAGAACGGCTTCTCGCAGATCAGCCCGGGCCTGAACTACTCCAATCCCGACGCGCTGTTCCTGACCAACACCATCTATGGCTCTGGCTACGGCAAGGTGCCGCAGGTGGAAGACCGCCTGAAGGGCGGCAAGTTGGCCGCGACGATTGCGCTGCCCGAGGCCATCGCTTCGTGGGCACCGGACCTGGACATCGGCGTGAACTACGCCGACCGCCGCAAAGTGAAGACGCAGTCCGAAGGCAACATCCTGCTCGGTGCCCAGGGCGATGCCAACATCGCCTCGGACCTGCAGTACCGTCCGGTGGACCTGAGCTTCGCCGGCCTCGGCACCATCCCGGCCTGGAACGTGCCGGCCGCGGTCGGTCGCTACATGACCTTCAACCCGGTCGACAACCTGGACTACCTGATTCCCAAGTCGTGGACGGTGCAGGAAAAGATCACCACCGCCTGGGCGCGCCTGAACATCAACACCGACATCGGCGTGGTCGGCGTGCGCGGCAACATCGGCGTGCAGATGCAGCACACCGACCAGAGCTCGGATTCGCGCTACTGGGACAGCTCGCAGCCGGCCGGCAGCAACATCCAGCCCTACTCCGCAGGCCGCAAGTACAACGACTGGCTGCCGAGCTTGAACCTGGCCTTCATGTTCCCGCACCAGCAGACGCTGCGCTTCGCGGCCGCCAAGCAGGTCGCACGCCCGCGCGTGGACCAGATGCGCGCCGGCCTGGAATTCGGCGTGGACACCGGCACCGGCCGCCCCGGCGGCAGCGGCGGCAACCCGCTGCTGGACCCGTGGCGCGCCACCGCACTCGACCTGTCCTACGAGAAGTACTTCGGTGAAAAGGCCTACGTGGCCGCCGCGATCTTCTACAAGGACCTGAAGAGCTACGTCTACACCCAGTCGGTCGACAACTACGACTTCACCGCGCTGCTGGGCAGCTACGTGCCGCCGCCGGGCATGACCTCGCCGGTGCTGACCACCGGCACCTTCTCCGCGCCGCAGAACGGCAAGGGCGGTACGCTGAAGGGCCTGGAACTGACCGCGTCGTTCCCGCTGGACATGCTGACCGACAGCCTGCGCGGCTTCGGCGTGCAGGCCAGCGCCACCTTCAACAAGAGCGACATCACCATCCTGGATCCGGAAAGCGCGTCCAGCGTGGGCACCGATCCGATCAGCCTGCCGGGCCTGTCCAAGCGCGTGTACAACTTCACCGCGTATTACGAGCGCAGCGGCTTCGAGGCACGCGTGAGCCAGCGCCGTCGTTCGGACTTCATCGGTGAAATCGGCAACTTCAACGGCAACCGCAGCCTGCGCTACGTGGTGGGCGAGAACGTGACCGATGCGCAGGTCAGCTACACCTTCAGCGACAGCAGCGCCCTGCGTGGCCTGACCCTGCTGCTGCAGGGCAGCAACCTGACCAACGAACCGTACCGCACCTACGCCGGCAGCAAGGACCGCCCGCTGGAGTACATCGAGTGGGGCCGCACCTACATGCTGGGCGTGAACTACAAGTTCTGAGGTCGCGCCGGGCCCTGCCCGGCGCCCCGGATCACCGGAAACCCGCTGCGCAGGCAGCGGGTTTTCCTTTGCGCGAATGCCGGCGAGGGTCTGCAAAGCCCATCCACGCATGGCGTGGATCTACCGAGCAACGCCCCCATCGGTAGATCCACGCCATGCGTGGATGCCTTTCACCAACCGCACCCACAAAAAAGGGACGGGGCGCTTCGGCCCCGTCCCCGCAAGTACCGCCACCGGAGAAAACGGTCAGCTGCGTCGGGCGCAATACACCGCGCGCGGCGGCAGCTGGAGTTCATTGCCCTGCACCGTGCCCGCATCCGGGCCCGGCACCGCCACCTGCTGCCAGTTGCCCGGCGGCAGCGGATGGCTCACCGCCTCGGCCGACAGGTTGAAGGCCAGCAGGAGGGTTTCATCTGCAAGCATACGCTCGAACAGCAGCACTGGCTCGGCGCTTTCGATGAATCGGATGCTGCCATGCAATAGCGCCGGCTGGCCATGCCGCCAGGCCAGGAACGCCCGGAACGCCGCCAGGACCGAGTGCGGGTCGCGCTCCTGCACGGCCACCGCCGCCGCCCGGTGCTCGGCCGGGATCGGCAGCCAGGGCTTGCCGGAGGTGAAGCCAGCCAGCGGAGCGTCGGTCCACGGCAGCGGGGTACGGCAGCCGTCGCGGCCCTTGAAGTTCGGCCAGAAGGTGATGCCGTAGGGGTCCTGCAGCGCCTCGAACGGCACCTCGGCCTCGGCCAGGCCCAGCTCCTCGCCCTGGTACAGGCACACCGAGCCGCGCAGCGAGCACAGCAGCGCCACCAGCATCCGCGCCAGCCGCGGATCGGCTGGATGGCCGCCCCAGCGGCTGACCGCCCGCTCCACGTCGTGATTCGAAACCGCCCAGCATGGCCAGCCTTCGGTCATCGCCGCTTCCAGGCGGGAGACCGTGTCGCGGATGTAGGCCGCGCTGTAGTCGTCCACCAGCAGCTCGAAGCTGTAGCCCATGTGCAGGCGGCCGTCCTGGGTGTACTCGGCGGTGGTGGCCAGCGAGTCCTCCGAGGAAATCTCGCCGAGGCTGACCGCGCCCGGGTACTCGTCCAGCAGCGCGCGCAGCTGCTCCAGGAACGGCAGGTTCTCCGGCTGGGTGTTGTTGTAATAGTGGTACTGGTACGCGTACGGGTTGTCTGGACTGAAGCCGCGGCCCACGCGCTTGTCCGCCGGCTTGGGCGGGTTGTCGCGCAGCTGCGCGTCGTGGAAGCAGAAGTTGATCGCATCCAGGCGGAAGCCATCCACGCCGCGGTCCAGCCAGAACCGCACGTTGTCCAGGGTGGCCTGCTGCACGTCCGGGTGGTGGAAATTCAGGTCCGGCTGGTCGACCAGGAAGTTGTGCAGGTAGTACTGCTCGCGGCGCGGCTCCCACTGCCAGGCGCCGCCACCGAACAGCGACAGCCAGTTGTTGGGCGGGGTGCCGTCCTCGCGCGGGTCGGCCCAGACGTACCAGTCCGCCTTCGCATTGTGGCGGTCCTGGCGGCTCTCGCGGAACCAGGCATGCTCGATCGAGGTATGGCTCAGCACCTGGTCGATCATCACCTTCAGGCCCAGGCCGTGCGCCTTGGCCAGCAGGCGGTCGAAGTCGTCCAGGCTGCCGAACAGCGGGTCGACGTCGCGGTAGTCGGCGATGTCGTAGCCGAAGTCGGCCATCGGCGACTTGAAGAACGGCGAGATCCAGATCGCGTCCACGCCCAGCGCGGCAATGTGGTCCAGCCGCTCGATGATGCCCGGCAGGTCGCCCACGCCATCGCCGTTGGCATCGAGGTAGCTGCGCGGGTAGATCTGGTAGATGACGGCTCCGCGCCACCATGGATAGTGCGACATCGACAGCCCCCCTCCGGGCATGCAGGGCCCGCCGGAAGCGGGCCGAAATCCTGTTCCGGCAAGCTTAGCGGCGGCCTCCCGGGCATGGCGCAACCTGCATACGTATTCACGCAGGCGGCAGCCTTGGCCGGGCCGCAGACGCCGGCCAGCCCGGTTTGCGCCCGAATTCACGGCCAGCGCCTATAATCAGTGGTGAGCCTGAAAGCCTGATCGCATGACCATCACCGAAGACACCCGTCCCGCCCTGGGCCTGCCCCAGATCCAGTCGCTTGCCGCGGCCGACATGGCCGCCGTCGACGCCCTGATCCGGCGCCGGCTGTCCTCGGACGTCGTGCTGATCAACCAGATCGCCGATCACATCATTTCCGCCGGCGGCAAGCGCCTGCGCCCGATGCTGGTGATGCTGGCCGGCCGTGCGGTCGGCAATGTCGGCGCGGACCACCACCAGCTGGCCGCGATCATCGAGTTCATCCACACCTCCACCCTGCTGCACGACGACGTGGTGGACGAATCCAGCCTGCGGCGTGGCCGCAGCACCGCCAACGCGCTGTGGGGCAACGCGCCGAGCGTGCTGGTCGGCGACTTCCTGTACTCGCGCAGCTTCCAGCTGATGGTCGAGCTGGAGCGCATGTCGGTGATGCAGATCCTGGCCGATGCCACCAACCGCATCGCCGAGGGTGAGGTGCTGCAGCTGCTGCACGTGCACAACCCCGATACCGACGAAGCCGCGTACCTGCGCGTGATCGAGCGCAAGACCGCGGTGCTGTTCGCCGCCGGTACCCGCCTGGGCGCGCTGGCCAGCGGCGTGGACGAGGCGACCCAGCAGGCCCTGTTCGACTACGGCATGCACCTGGGCTACGCGTTCCAGATCGCCGATGACGTGCTGGACTACTCGGCCAACGCCGACGAGCTGGGCAAGAACCTGGGTGATGATCTGGCCGAAGGCAAGGCGACGCTGCCGCTGATCCACGCGATGGCGCACTCCGACGACGCCACCCGTGAGCGCCTGCGCACCATCGTGCAGGACGGCGATGCCTCGGCGATGCCGGAAGTGCTGGCCGCGATCCGCGCCACCGGCGGCCTGGAGTACAGCCGGGCGCGTGCAGAGGAATACGCTGAGGCCGCCGAGCGCGCGCTCGATGGCCTGGCTGACAACGACGCCGTGGCCGCCCTGCGTGGTCTGGCCCGTTACGCGGTGCAGCGCTCGCATTGATGGGTTGAAGTGTGCCGGCCAGCGGCCGGCACTACCGCCGCTGTGGGTGGGTGCCGACCTTGGTCGGCACTGGAACATCGGTGGGTGCCAACCTTGGTCGGCACGCCTTTGTTTACCGGAAACGCTCCTCGAAGAACTCATCCAGCGCCTTCCAGGCGCGCTTCGCCGCACGCTCGTTGTACTGGCAGCCCGGTGGGCTGTTCGCATCGCGCTCGGCAAAGCAGTGGACCGCGCCGCTGTAGTTGGTGAATTCCCAATCGACCCTGGCCGCGTTCATTTCCTTCTGGAAACCGGCGATGTCCTCGGCGGTCACGCTCTTGTCGTCGGCCCCGTTGAGCACCAGCACCGACGGGTGCGTGCCACCGGCCTGCGCCGGCAGCGGCGAACCCAGCCCACCGTGCAGGCTGACCACACCGGCCAACGGCGCGCCGGCCCGGGCGAGCTCCAGCACCGTGGTGCCGCCGAAACAGAAACCAACCGCGCCGATCCGGCTGGCATCCAGCGGCACCCTTCCGGCCTGCGCCTTGAGCACGTTCACCGCCTCCAGCGCGCGGGCACGCAGCAACGGCCGGTCGTTGCGCAGCTTGGTCGCCACTGGCCCGGCTTCGGCATCGGTCTTCGGTCGCACGCCCTTGCCATACACATCGGCCACCAGCACCACGTAATCGTCGCCGGCCAGCTGTTTGGCCTTCTCGATGGCCGATTCGTTCACGCCCTTCCAGTTCGGCACCATCACCAGGCCCGGGCGCTTGTCATGCTCGCCGTCGTCATAGACCAGCACGCCGCTGAAGGTCGTGCCCTGGTGTTTCCACTCCACCGGCTGCGTCTTCATCGCCGCCCACGCCGGCATCGCCGCCAGCCCCAGCACCATCGCCACACCGCATCGCCACCGATTCATGCGCATGCTCCAGAAAAAGGGGACGGAGGGGATCAAGTCGTATTCGCCCCTCCCGCGTCGCATTCTGCATTGGCGGCGTGACGCAGGTGTGGTTGGATACGACTTGATCCCCTCCGTCCCCTTTTTCGCATGAATCCTGTTGATCCCTTTCTGTCTGGCCTGATCCCACGCCTGCCTGCTGACGATGCCCCGCAGTGGGCCCGTGTGCAGGGCGCCAGCGCCGAAGACCTGCAGCGCCTGCGTGCGCAGTGGCCGCTGGTGCCGGACAGCCTGGTGGAACTGCTGTCGCGCGTGGATGGCACGCACTTCCGCGAGTACCCCGATGGCGAGGTCTGTGTGCTGATGCTGGGTTCGGACGTGGAGGATGGCGGCTATCCGTACTACCTGCGCTCGGTGGCGCAGATCTTCGAGGACCAGGAGCAGTGGGACGACAGCATCCGTTCCATCTACGAGGAATGGCTGGATGACGAGCCGGAGATCCTCGGCGATGGCATCGATGCCGATCTACCGATGAACCGCCGCCTGTGCTTCTCGCACTGCATGAACAACGGCGGCACCTCGATGCTGTACCTGGATTTCGATCCGGCACCGGGCGGCACAGTCGGCCAGGTAGTGCGCTACTTGCACGATCCGGACAGCTACGCGGTGATCGCGCCGAGCTTCGATGCGTATCTGCAGCAGCTGATGGATGGCGATTATGCGTTCATCGATCAGGACGACTGAAATCCAGCCGAGCATGGGCTCGGCTCTACAAACAACGAGGAGCGCAAGCTCGGCCCTGCAGTAGATCCACGCCATGCGTGGATGCGTTTCCGGTAGGTTGCCGGCCAGCGGCCGGCACTACCCCTCAGGCGATGCCCAAGCCAGGGATAGCGCTGATGCTGTCCGGATCGAACCCGGCCAGTTCGGCGAAATGGCGGCCACGGGCCACGTAATCGCGGTAGGAACCAAAGCTCGGCGCCCCCGGCGACAGCAGCATCACGCCACCCTGCGTACCCAGCGCCGCGCGTGCAAGCGCCATCGCCTCGGGCAGATCAGCGGCGGCGTGCAGGCCGAAGCGACCGGCGTCGGCCAGCGGCTGCAGCATGGCGTGGATGCGCGGGCCGTTGCTGCCCATCGTTACGATCTCCACCGGCGGCACATCGTGCGCCATGTGCTGCATGAAATCGGTCCAGTCCAGCCCACGATCGTGCCCGCCCACCAGCAGCGCGATGCGCTGGCCGGCGAAGCATTCCAGCGCGGCCAGGCTGGCGTGCGGCGTGGTGCTGATCGAATCGTTAACGTAGGTCAGGCCATCGGCCACGCCGATGCGCTGCAGGCGGTTCGGCAACGGACGGAAGTCCTGCACCGCCGGTGCCAATGTCACTGCATCCAAGCCCAGTGCTTCCAGTGCAGCCAGCACCGCGCACAGGTTGCCGCGGTTGTGGCGGCCCGGCAGCGGCGTGTTGCGGGTATCGAACACCACCTGTTCGGCGCGATGCACGATGTCACCGCGCATGTGCCAGCCCTGCGGCTGGTTGAACCAGACCACTTCACTGTCGGGCAACGACAGCGCGGCCAAGTGCGGATCGGCGGCATTGAGCACGGCGATGCGCGGCGCCGCTTCGGTCACCAGCCGCAGCTTGTCTTGGATGTAACGCTGTTCGCTGCCGTGCCAGTCCAGGTGTTCCGGGAACAGGTTCAGCACCACCGCCACCTGCGGGTGGGCGCCACTGCGCGCCACTTCGCCGGTCTGGTAGCTGGACAGTTCCACCGCCCAGTATTCCGGCGCCGGCTGCGGATCCAGCACTTCCAGCAGCGGCAGGCCGATGTTGCCAACCAGGCCGGTGCGATGACCGGCGGCACGCAGCAGCTGCGCGACCAGCGCGGTGGTGGTGCTCTTGCCCTTGGTGCCGGTCACGCACACGGTGTCGTGCACGATGCCATCGTCGCCGGCGTGCTCGGCAAACCACAGCGCGGTGCCGCCGATGAACGTGGTGCCCTGCTCTGCCGCCGCCAGCGCGATCGGCTGGTAGGGGCTGATGCCGGGCGATTTGATCACCACATCGAACGCCGCCAGCGCTTCGGCCGAGGGTTCGCCAAGCACCCGCAGCGCGCCCTGCGTTTCCGCACGCGCGCCTTCGGCTTCAGCTGCAGGACAGAACAGGCTCAGGCCAAGCGTCGGCAGGCGCGCGCGTAGTACCGCAAACGCGGCGCGCCCCTCGCGGCCCCAGCCCCACAGCGCAACGCGCTTTCCCTCAAGCTTCGAAATCTTCACGCACCCGTTCCCACAGCGCAGCCGGAACACGATGCTCGCCCTGCAGCTGCAGCAGCGGCGCCAGTTCCAGTTCGGCGGCATCCAGCTGCGGCTGGATCTCATTGCAGAAGCGCTTCACCAGCACGTCTTCCTTCCATTCCGGGCGCTGCGCCAGGGTCGCCATCGCCGCACGCGATTCGCGGCCTTCGCCCACGCACTCGAACGGCTTGTGGTCCTGGAACTCCAGCAGTGCATCGAAGCCACCGGCCTGTTCGGCATCGTCCAGCAGGTTGCGGCCGAAGATGCGCACCAGGCGCGTCTTGGGCATGAACGGAGCCAGCGCCAGGAACACGAAATGGCACTTCGGGCAGACGCCACACCAGCGGTTCACCGGGCGCTCGCCGAGGATGTGGAAGTTGCGGTTGCAGCTGGAGAAGTGCGCGTCGTAGAAGTCGGTCTTGGCGAACTGGCGGGCCACCGCCAGCTCGGACATCGGGCGCAGCAGCGAGTAGTAGTGCAGGTCCGCCGCGACGTGCTTCTGCACATGGCTGCCGAACGCCTGCTCGAACGCCCAGCCCTTGGACCACTGGTGGTTCACTTCACCGGTGCCGGGAATCTGGCTGCCGTAGCTGGCCGAACGTTCGTTGGAGAACACCACCTGGTCCACGCCCTGCAGCAGCGCGGCCAGCACCATGATCGCCGAGTTCACCGCAGTGACCGGGATATGCCCGTTCCACGCGCCCTGGCGATTGAGCTCGAACAGTTCCGGCGCCAACGCGCGGCCCAGGTTCAGCGTCGGCAGGCCGGTGCGCTCGGCACAGGCGCGGATCAGCTGCGAACCACCGATCCAGGTCACCGTTTCGTCCACGCCGGCACGGCGCAGTGCTTCGATGCTGACCAGCGAATCCTTGCCGCCACCGATGGCCACCAGCGCATGCGCCTGCAGGCCCAGCACCGGCGCCTGCACCGCTTCGCCCTGCACCGGCAGGCGGAAACGCCCGCGCAGGTTCAGGCCGTTGCGGTAGGCGAATTCGCCCAGGCCGTTGAGGTAGACCGTCTCCACCAGCGCCGCGGTATCGGCATCGATGCTGTAGCTGTCGATGCTGACCGCCTCCGGCACGCCGGCCTTGTAGTAGCTGACACCGGCAATCAGGTGCAGCAGCTGCAGCGCGCGCTGCACGGCGGCGGTGCGCGCCTCGTCCAGCACGAACGGGGCGCCGGGCACGGTGATGGTTTCCACCATCTCCGGGCCGTCATCGAAGGCGTAGACCAGCTTGGCCACGCCGGTCTCCGCAGCGAATTCGCAGCGGACGAAGCGGAAGCGGGAAACCTGGTGTTTGTCGAAAGCAGTCATGGTGTATCCGGTCAGGCACGGACCCGCGCAAGGGCGCGGGGCGTGTCGGTGGGCGGGTGCAGGGCGCGGGTGGCGATCACTCGATCACGTCTTCGCGCGGCAGCAACCGCTGGTTGTAGGTGTTGGCCATCGAATAGCCATAGGCACCGGCATCGGCGATCAGCATCACATCGTCCGGCGCGGTCGACACCGGCAGCTTGCGCCGCTTGCCGAACACATCGCTGGATTCGCAGATCGGGCCGACCACATCGAATGCCGCTTCGGCGTATCCGCCCTGGCGGCTGAGGTTCTCGATGTCGTGCCAGGCGTCGTACAGCGCCGGGCGCATCAGTGCATTCATGCCAGCGTCCAGGCCGACGCGGCGCACGCCGTCCTTTTCCACCACCTGGGTGGCGTGGGTCAGCAGCACGCCCGATTCGGCCACCAGGTAGCGGCCTGGCTCGATCGCCAGGCGGAATGCCGGATGCAGCGCCTTGACCTCGGCCAGGCCCTCGGCCCACGCATCCAGGTCGAATGGCTCGTCCTCGGCGGAATACGGAATCGGCAGGCCGCCGCCGATGTCGATGGTCTGCACGCTGCCGATGCGGCGGGCGAAACCGGCCAGCTCATCGCACATCAGGCGCCAGTGCTGGGCAGTCTCCACGCCGCTGCCAAGGTGCGCGTGCAGGCCGACCACGCGGCTGCCCAGATCGGTGGCCGCGCGCACGAACTCGTCGACGCGGGCGATCGGCAGGCCGAACTTGGAATCCTTGCCGCCGGTACGCACCTTGGCATGGTGGCCTTCGCCACGGCCCAGGTCGACGCGCAGCCACAGTTCGCGGTTGCGGAACAGGTCCGGCCAGCGCTGCAGCGCTTCCACGTTGTCGACGGTGACGGTCACGCCCATCGCGAATGCGGCTTCATACTCGCTGCGCGGGCAGAAGCTGGGAGTGAACAGCACGCGCTTGGGCGACAGTTCCGGCAGGTGCTGGAACACGTGCTTCAGTTCGCCGTGCGACACGCACTCCAGGCCGAAGCCCTCGGCTTCCAACAACTGCAGGATGGCCGGGTGGCTGTTGGCCTTGATCGCGTAGTAGCGCTGGTCGATCGGCTTGATCGCGGCCAGCGCGCGGGCGCGGGCGCGAACGGTCGGCAGGTGATAGACGTAGCGCGGCGTACCGGCATCGGCCAGCTGCAGCAGGTGTGCGCGCTGGCCACGCCACCACGGCGTGCCACGCGGGCGCACCGTGCCGGCGATCTCGCGCCAGCGCGGGCCGAACACCTCGGTCTCTTCCACCGGCATCGCACCGCTGTCGATCAGCTCGGCGTGCAGGATCGGCAGCAGGCCGTCAGCATCGGCTTCGTCGATGACGAAGGTCAGGTTCAGGTCGTTGGACGACTGCGAGATCATGTGCACGCGCTCGCGGCCAAACGTGGCCCACACGTCCGACAGCTTGTGCAGCAGCGAGCGCATGCCACGGCCGACCAGGGTGATGGCCGCGCACGGCACGATCACCTTCACTTTGCAGATCTGCGACAGGTCCGCCGACAGCGCGGCCAGCACATCGGTGTTGACCAGGTTCTCGGACGGGTCCAGCGACACGGTGACGTTGGTCTCGGCCGAACCGATCAGGTCCACCGACAGGCCGTGCTTCTTGAACAGGTTGAACACATCGGCCAGGAAGCCGACCTGCTGCCACATGCCGATGCCTTCCATCGACACCAGCACGATGCCGTTGCGGCGGCTGATCGCCTTCACCCCCGGTACCGGCGCGGCACTGCCATCGATGCTGGTACCCGGCAGTTCCGGGCGCTCGGTATCGAGAATGGCCATCGGCACGCCTGCATCGCGGCACGGCTTGATCGAGCGCGGGTGCAGCACCTTGGCGCCGGTCGTGGCGATTTCCTGTGCTTCGTAATAGTCCAGGCGGGTCAGCAGGCGCGCGTCCGGCACATCCTTCGGGTTGGCGCTGAACATGCCCGGCACGTCGGTCCAGATCTCCACGCGGCTGGCGCCGAGCAGCGCGCCGAAGTACGCCGCCGAGGTATCCGAGCCGCCGCGGCCGAGGATGGCGGTGCCGCCATCGGCGTGACGCGAGATGAAGCCCTGGGTGATCAGCAGGCGGGTCGGCTGCGCGCGGAAGCCCTGCATCCACTCTGCGTCGGCGCGCCACTGGCAGTTCACCGACAGGCGCTGCGACCAGTCGCTCTGGTTCGGCTGCGGCGGCATCGCATCCAGCCACTGGCGGGCATCCATCCAGCCCATGTCCAGGCCTGACGCGCGCAGGTAGGCCGCACCCAGGGTGGAGGACAGCAGCTCGCCCTGGCCCAGCACTTCGGCCTGCCAGTCCAGCGGACGGGTCGCGGCGCGCGCGTCATCCAACAGGCCCTGCAGCGCCGCCAGACGTTCGGCCAGCACCTCGCGGCCCAGGCCCAGTTCAACCAGGAAGCCCTCGTGGCGCTCGACCAGCGCGGCCACGCGATCACGGCTGTCCGGCGCGCCATCGGCGATCGCGGTCAGTTCGTTGGTGACCCCGGACAGCGCCGAAACCACCACCAGCACGCGCGAGCCGGTCTCTTCCGCACGTTTTTTCGCCAGCTTCCCGATCGTGTCCCAGCGATGACGACGCGACACCGAGGTGCCGCCGAACTTCAGTACGATCCAACGATCGACAAGGGGGGAAGCTGACATGGATTGGCTATGTAGAATGTGGGGAAGCCGCCCTCGGGGGCGGAACCTTTGATTCTAAGCGCAATATCCCCGTAGATGGCCGTCCTTCGTTACCTGCAGCTAGATGTCTTTGCCCCCCGCCCCGGCACCGGCAATCCACTGGGCGCCATCCTGGACGCCGATGGGCTCTCCGGCAGCCAGATGCAGGCCCTGTCCGCCTGGCTGAACCTGTCCGAGACGGTGTTCTTCCTGCGCCCCAGCGCGCCCGGCGCCGACTACCACATCCGCATCTTCACCCCGACCCGGGAACTGGCGTTCGCCGGCCATCCCAGCGTCGGCGCGGCGTGGGTAGCGGTGACCTGCGGCCTGGCCCAGCCGCGCGACGGCGCGCTGGTCCAGCAGTGCGCGGCGGGATTGTTGCCGGTACAGGTGAGCGGCCCGGCCGAAGCACTGGAGATACAGCTGGCCAGCCCTCCGGCCCGGCAGCTGGCAACGGCAGCCGACGCGGCACCCGCGGGGCTGCTGGCGCTGGCTGCCGACGGCCATGTGCCGGAGCTGTGGGACAACGGCGCACGCTGGTGGCTGCTGCCGCTGCGCGATGCCGCCGCCATGCGCAGCCTGGTGCCGGACATGGCCGCGCTGGCCGGCTGGAGTCGGGCGACCGATGCCACTGGCGTGGCGGTGTTCGCCGACGAAGCCGGCACCAACCACACCCGCGTGGTGCGCGCGTTCTGCCCTGCTGATGCCCCCAGCGTGCCCGAGGACCCGGTGACCGGCAGCGCCAATGCGCTGATCGGCGCCTGGCTGCGGCAGCGCAATGCCCTGCCCGGCCGCGAGGGCCGCTACGTGGCCAGCCAGGGCCGCGAAGTCGGCCGCGACGGTCGCGTGCAGGTCCAGGTCGATGCGCAGGGCACGGTATGGATTGGCGGCCAGGTGCAGTGCGTGATCGACGGCAGCATCCATTGGTAGCGCCGGTCCACGCCCGGCGAACGCAGCACACGGACGCCGGGCATTGCCCGGCGCTACCGTATCCCTCTCGTTTTACGGAGTTTGCCCCTATGACCACCCGCCGTTTCCTGCAGCTGGATGTGTTCTCCCCGCGCGCCGGCGCCGGCAATCCGCTGGCCGTTGTGCTCGACGCCGAAGGCCTGGACGACGCCGGCATGCAGGCCATCGCGCGCTGGACGCGCCTGCCCGAGACCACCTTCGTGTTCCCGCCGCAGGTGCCCGGCGCCAGCTATCGATTGCGCATGTTCAGCCCGCAGAAGGAAGTCCCGTTCGCAGGCCACCCCAGCGTCGGTACCGCGCATGCGGTGCTGCAGGCGGGCCTGGCCGCACCGGTCGACGGTGTGCTGGTGCAGGACGGCATTGCCGGTGCCCTTCCGCTGCGTGTCAGTGGCGAAGGCGCACAGCAGCGCATCGCCATCCGCACCCCGCGCGCGCAACTGGCCGAAACCGCCGAGGCCACCGATCCGCGCCTGCAGGCCGCGCTTAGGGACTGGCCACTGGGCACGCTGCCACCCGCGCGCATGCAGGGTGGCCGCAGCTGGTGGGTGGTGCAGGTGGCCGATGAAGCCGCGTTGCGTGCGCTGCAACCGGACTGGGATGCGGTGGCTGCGCTGGCCGAGTCCACCGACAGCATGGGTGTGTTCGCCTATGCCTTCAGCGATGGCAGCGAAGGTTTCGATCTGGCCGTGCGCGCTTTCGTCGGCAATGGCCGCCGCTTCGAGGATGCCGCCTCCGGCGCCGCCAACGCCGTGCTCGCGGCGTGGCTGGACCTGCGCGAGGCCCTGCCGCGGGGCCGTGCGCCGTTCGAAATCAGCCAGGGCCGCGAAGTCGGCCATGATGCGCGACTGACCCTGTTGGTCGATGAGGACGGCGAGGTCTGGTCCGGGGGACAGGTGCAGACCGTCATCACCGGCACCATCGATTGGTGATTGCCCGTATGCGGTAGCGCCGGGCCATGCCCGGCGCCTTCCCGCTGCGTTCGCCGGGCATGACCCGGCGCTACCGCCTATCAGACCAGCTCGGCTTCCAGGCTGATCGGCACCGCACTCAGCGCCTTGGACACCGGGCAGTTCTGCTTGGCGTCATCGGCAATCGCGCGGAATTTCGCCGCGTCGATGCCCGGCACAACGGCCTTCACTTTCAGCCGGATCTGCGACAGCTGCGGGCCGCCTTCCAGCGACAGATCGACCTTGGCTTCGGTATCCAGCGAGGTCGGGGTGAAACCGGCTTCGCCCAGCTTGGCCGACAGCGCCATGGTGAAGCAGCCGGCATGCGCGGCAGCGATCAGTTCTTCCGGATTGGTGCCCTTCTCGTCGCCGAAGCGGCTGTTGAAGCCGTAGCGGGTCTTGTCCAGCAACCCACTCTGCGGCGTGCTCAACTGCCCCTTGCCCGACTTCAGGTCGCCTTCCCAGTGCGCGGTGGCGTGTCGCGAGATTCCCATGTGCTGCTCCTGCGTGACGGTGATGAACAATCACCCTCGCACGTGGCGCGTTAGCCCTGCGTCGCTCCGCCGCACGCGCCCCGTCGCTCCGGCGCCCGGCAGATGGACACTTCCTCGCCAGCCTGAAACGCATTTCCCCCTTGTTTTCAGTGGTTTCGCGCATTCCGCCGATGACCGGTCGCTGGCGGCCAGCCGCGTCCCGACACCCCCGCCCCCCATCGCCGGCCATGTACTGAATCGGCCTGGATATGAAAAAACATGCACTTTCCGCGCTTCGGGCTATTGGCGGCGCCCGAGAGTTGCCCTACATTGCGCTTGCCGACGGGGTTCGGCGCCGACCAAACAACCAACCGTTCACGGAACAGGAAACCATGGCAAAGACCGCTAAGAAGGCTGCCCCGAAGAAGGCAGTGAAGAAAGTCGCGACGAAGGCAGCCGCAAAGCCGGCCGCTCCGAAGCCGATCAAGGAAGTGCTGACCAAGTCCGGCCTGGTTGCACACATCGCTGAAGCCTCCGGCGTCATCGCCAAGGACGTCCGCGCTGTGCTGGCCTCGCTGGAAAGCGCCGTCGCATCCTCGGTGCACAAGAAGGGCGCTGGCTCCTTCACCCTGCCGGGCCTGCTGAAGATCACCACCGTCAATGTGCCGGCCAAGCCGAAGCGCAAGGGCATCAACCCGTTCACCAAGGAAGAACAGTGGTTCGCCGCCAAGCCGGCTACCACCAAGCTGAAGGTGCGTCCGCTGAAGAAGCTGAAGGACGCCGCGCTGTAAGCGCGCGCCCCAACGCGGATTCCGACGGGACGGCTCTGGCCGTCCCGTTTTTTTTGTCCCAACCACGGCCCGCAACACAGCGTTGCCGCATCCCCAGGGAATGCCCGTACAGGCCCGTCGCCATTGGCTGGGCCCCGCCTGCTGCGGTGCCGGAACGTACCGGGTGGAACACTGCGTGCAGCGCCGGCCGTCGCCGCCGGCCGTGGCCTTGCCTATCGTTGGCACATCCTTCACAGCTACGGCGAGCATCCCCTCATGGCCAGCCCCTCCACCCGCTACCGGATCTCGGTGACCCCCATCGAAAAGGACGGGGTGCAGTGCACCGGGCGTTGCACCATCGAACTGGAACATCGCGCCAGCCGCGATCTGATGCGCCTGCTGGAAGCCGCACCGCGCACCGGCGGGCTCAGCGGCGATGAACGTGCGACCCTGGTGATTGCCACCCAGCTGCTGCGCGACATCGTGCAGCGCCACGCTGAAACCGATGGACACGCGTTGGCCGCCATCGCCGGGCAGGTGCTGCCGGCGCTGGATGCACTGGAACAGTTGCCCACCTCCCGCTGACTGGGGCACAGTCGATACACTGACTTCTCCACATCGCCTCGGGGAGGAGGCATGCGCAGGACTCTTTTCCTGATCGCGCCACTGGTGCTGCTGGGCTGTTCCAGACCCACTGCACAACCGGACGTTGCGCCTGCGCCATCACCCGCCAGCGCGGGAGCACAGGCCGTTGCAGGCACCGACGCAGCGTCCCTGCAGTCAGCAACGATCGATCCGCTGTTCGCCGCGGTCGCTGCCGACGCCGAATCACCTTCGGTGATGCTCAACCGCTACGTGATCGCGCTGCTCAACCGCGACCGCAGCGCCAGCGACGCGGCATGGGCGATTCCACCGGCCGATCCGCACCGCGCAGATGACGCTGCGATACGCCAGTTGCAGGACCTGCGCACGCTGCGTCTGGACAGCGGAACCCCGCTGGCACGCGACGGCCGGCAGCCATCCCGGTTGCTGGAGGTGCCGGTGCGGCTCCGCGCGACCACCGCACAAGGCACCTTCCGCTTCGGCGGCTGGTATCGCGTGCAGCCCAGCCCCGATGGCCGCGCCTGGCAGATCCAGTCGGCGCAACTGCGGCCAACGCTGGACTGAACCGTTGCAGCGGCATGCACGCACGATTCAGCCGCCCCGGCTACTCTTTCCTCCATCCATTCCCTATCCAGCGGTCACCGCCATGCGCCTGCGTTCCCTGATGACCCGCCTCGCCGCCTCCACCGTACTGATCGCAGCCGCGATCGGTGCCCAGGCCGCCCCTTCCATTTCCGGCCGCGAACTGTCGGTCGGTGCCAGCGACGTGCAGCAGTACCTCGATGGCAGCTTCCCGCGCACCCAGGACGCCCTGGGGGGCCTGATCGCCCTGACCATGAGCCATCCGCAGCTGAGCCTTCCAGCCGGCGAACGGTTGAACCTGGGGATGGACGTCGCACTGGCCACCGCCGGTGGCAATCCGGCCAAACTGGGTACGGTGAAGCTCAGCAGCGGCCTGCGCTACGACGCGCAGACCCAGGGTTTCCACCTGCAGCAGCCCAGCGTGGATGACTTCACCCCCGCCAACCAGGGCGGTCGTCTCGACTCACGTACCCGCGGCCTGCTCAACGCCTGGCTGAGCGACTACGCCCAGCGTGAGCCGATCTACAAGCTGGATCCGGCCGTGGCCGGGGTACTCGGCGCTCTGCAGGTGCAGTCGGCGCAGGTGAAGAACGGCAAGCTGGTGGTCACCTTCAACCAGAACCTGGGCAACCTGGTGCCGGCAGGCGTGCTGGGCAAGTAACGGTAGCGCCGGGTCGTGCCCGGCGTCTTCTGGTTCCGACCGCGCTTCGCGCTCGCCGGGCATGGCCCGGCGCTACCGGGTCAGCGCTTGGGCTGCAGCATGGTGCCGGTGCACTTGGGTGAGCCGCAGCGGCACTCCCAGATCTTCTTCAGCTTGGCGGTGTGGCGCTCGGCCAGGGTGATGCCGTAGTTGTAGGTCAGTTCCTCACCGGCCTTGATGTCACGCAGTGCCTCGATGAACACCTTGTCGCCGCGGCTGTCGCCGTCCTCGTCTTCCTCGATCACCGCCTCGCAGTTCGGGTCGCAGCTGTGGTTGATCCAGCGCGCGTCATTGCCCTTGTAGTTGGCATCGATCACCCAGTCGTCATTGAGGGTGAACAGGAAGGTATGGCCACTTTCAACGTCGCCGCTGTCATCGGCATCAACGTCGCCGTGGCTGCGCAGCAGGCCCTTGTACTGGATCACGCGCTCGCCCTGCTTGATCGGGGCCACGGAAAACACACCGTTGCCGTGGATGGCGGACTTGCGGGCTTGGATCTTCTTGGGCATCGGCAAGGGAGGTCTGCAGCGAAAGGAACGTTGATTCTCGCCCATTCCGGGTGATTGCGAAAATCACCCCGTTGGCGCAGCATTGCGCCCCGGCAGTGGCCCCGGTGCGTCGTCCCGGGCCGTCCCAGCGCCGGCTGAATGCCCGGGTTGGATGCCGGCGAATAAAAGCGTACAATTTCAGTCCGCTTTAAGAACCGCTCGCATTCCCATGTTGCGTGTCACCAAGCTCACCGATTACGCCACCGTGGTACTGACCGTGCTTGCCGCCCGTCCGGGCGAGGTGCTCAGTGCCACCGAGCTGGCCGAATTCACCGGACTGGAGCCGCCCACCGTCAGCAAGGTGCTCAAGCCGCTGGCCCAGGCCGGCCTGGTCGAAGGCCTGCGCGGTGTCCGTGGCGGCTACCGCCTGACCCGCCCGGCCATCGAGATCTCACTGTTCGAAGTGGTCGAAGCGATGGAAGGGCCGCTGGCCCTGACCGAATGCAGCCACGACCACCACCAGTGCGGCATGGCGCCCAAGTGCGGCGCGCGCAGCAGCTGGCGGCTGATCAACGACGTGGTCTCCGAGGCCCTGCGCGATGTCACCCTGGCGCAGATCCTGCCCCCTCTCCCCCTTGCCGATGACGAACAGCGCCGCACCATCGCTGTCGACGTCGTCTCCTGATCCGTAGGCAGCCCCCCATGGCCACCGAAACCATCGAAAACGTCGCCCACGACGACACCCCCAACCGCGAGATCCACGAGCAGCTCGGCCGCAAGTATTCGGCCGGCTTCATCACGGACATCGAATCGGACTCCCTGCCCCCGGGCCTGGACGAGGACACCATCCGTGCCCTGTCGGCCAAGAAGGAGGAGCCGGAATGGATGACGCAGTGGCGCCTGGACGCCTACCGCCACTTCCTGACCATGCCGATGCCGGACTGGGCCAAGCTGGAGATCGCGCCGATCGACCTGCAGGCGCTCAGCTACTACTCCGCGCCGAAGGGCCCGAAGTACGCCTCGCTGGATGACGTGCCCAAGGAACTGCTCGACACCTACGACAAGCTGGGCGTGCCGCTGCACGAGCGTGCCAAGCTGGCCGGCGTGGCAGTGGACGCGGTGTTCGACTCGGTGTCCGTCGGTACCACCTTCCGCAAGGAACTGGCCGAGAAGGGCATCATCTTCTGCTCGATGTCCGAGGCCATCAAGGAACATCCGGAACTGGTCCGCCAGTACCTGGGCACCGTGGTGCCGGTGGGCGACAACTACTTCGCCGCGCTCAACTCGGCGGTGTTCTCCGATGGCAGCTTCGTGTTCATCCCCAAGGGCGTTCGCTGCCCGATGGAGCTGAGCACCTATTTCCGCATCAACGCCGGCCACACCGGCCAGTTCGAGCGCACCCTGATCGTGTGCGAGGACAAGGCCTACGTGTCCTACCTGGAAGGCTGCACCGCGCCGATGCGCGACGAGAACCAGCTGCACGCCGCCGTGGTCGAACTGGTGGCGCTGGAAGACGCGGAGATCAAGTACTCCACCGTGCAGAACTGGTACCCGGGCGACGAGAACGGCGTCGGAGGCATCTACAACTTCGTCACCAAGCGTGCCGAATGCCGTGGCGCGCGCAGCAAGGTCACCTGGACCCAGGTCGAGACCGGCTCGGCGATCACCTGGAAGTACCCGTCCTGCGTGCTGCTGGGCGACGATTCGGTGGGTGAGTTCCACTCCGTGGCGCTGACCCACCACCGCCAGCAGGCCGACACCGGCACCAAGATGATCCATGTCGGCAAGCGCACCAAGAGCAAGATCGTCAGCAAGGGCATCAGTGCCGGCCGCGGCCAGAACACCTACCGCGGCCTGGTCAAGGTGGACCGCAACGCCGATGGCGCGCGCAACTACACCCAGTGCGATTCGCTGCTGATCGGCAAGCAGTGCGGTGCCCATACCTTCCCCTACATCGAGGTGAAGAACCCCGGCGCCACCGTCGAGCACGAGGCCACCACCTCCAAGATCTCCGACGACCAGCTGTTCTACTGCCGCGCCCGTGGCATCAGCCAGGAAGACGCGGTGTCGATGATCGTCGACGGCTTCTGCAAGCAGGTGTTCCGCGAACTGCCGATGGAGTTCGCGGTGGAAGCCAAGAAGCTGCTGGAAGTCTCGCTGGAGGGAAGCGTCGGATGATGCGTACGTCTTTGCCCGCACTGTTGCTGCTGGGCCTTTCGCCCTGGGCGGTGGCAAACGCGGCCTGCACCCCCGAAGACCTGGCGGGTGCGACCCCGGTCAAATTGCCCGCCGGCACGGTCATCTCCACGCCGAAAGAATTTTCCATGCTGCTGACGACGCGGCAGGACGGCAGCTTCGACGCGATCCGGCCGCTCCTGAGTTCGCGCAACCGTGAGCTGGATCGCGCCGCTGCCGAATCCATCCGACAGGCCTCCCTCCCGGTCCCCTGCCTGCAAGAACCCGGTGAAGAGATCCTCGTGGTCTTCTCCGCCCTCCCCGCTCAACCTGGGCAGCCCGGCAACGGCACGGTGCAGATCGTCCGCATCGACCCCGCAGCCCCGAAATCAACCAAGTCATGACCATGCTGAAGATCGAAAACCTCCACGCCCGCATCGGCGACAAGGAAATCCTCAAGGGCCTGTCGCTGGATGTGAAGCCCGGCCAGGTGCACGCCATCATGGGCCCCAACGGCGCCGGCAAGTCCACCCTGGGCAATGTCCTGGCCGGCCGTGACGGCTATGACGTGACCGAAGGCAGCGTGCAGTTCGACGGCGTCGATCTGCTCGACCAGGACCCGGAAGCGCGCGCCGCCGCCGGCCTGTTCCTGGCGTTCCAGTACCCGGTGGAAATCCCGGGCGTGAACAACACCTACTTCCTGCGCGCCGCGCTGAATGCCCAGCGCAAGGCACGCGGTGAAGACGAACTGGACTCCATGCAGTTCCTGAAGCTGGTGCGCCAGAAGCTGGCCGTGCTGCACCTGAAGGACGAACTGCTGCACCGTGGCGTCAACGAAGGCTTCTCCGGTGGCGAGAAGAAGCGCAACGAGATCTTCCAGCTGGCCGTGCTGGAGCCGAAGCTGGCGATCCTCGACGAAACCGATTCGGGCCTGGACATCGACGCGCTGAAGAGCGTGGCCGACGGCGTCAACGCACTGCGTGCGGCCGACCGTTCGTTCCTGGTCATCACCCACTACCAGCGCCTGCTCGACTACATCAAGCCGGACGTGGTGCACGTGCTGGCCGATGGCCGCATCGTCAAGAGTGGTGGCCCGGAGCTGGCCCTGGAACTGGAAGCGCACGGCTACGATTTCCTGAAGGATCGCGTGGTGCGCGAGGCGGCGGTCTGATGAGCGCCCTGCTCGACTCCATGGCCCAGGCCTTCTGCGGCAGCGATGCGCGCCGCGAAGTGCTCGACGCGGCCCTGCGCGATGGCCTGCCGGCCGCGCGCAACGAAGCCTGGAAGTACACCTCGCTGCGCCAGCTGGAGCGCCGTGCGTTCGCAGCTGCACCGCTGGCCCCGCCGGCACTGGATGCCGCGCTGCTGGAGGACATCCCGGCACCGCGCCTGGTGTTCGTCAACGGCCGCCTGGATGCCGCGCTGAGCGACGTGCAGGCCCTGCCGGCCGGCGTGCAGCTGCAGCCGCTGTCGGCCGCACTGGCATCCGGCGAAGACGCCGTGCGTTTCCTTGGCCGCCGTTACGAGCGCAGCGAGGAGATCTTCGCCCGCCTCAACGCCGCACTGGCCGATGAAGGCGTGGTGCTGCGCGTGGACGAAGGCGTGCAGGTCGAAGCGCCGCTGCAGCTGGTGTTCGCCAGCGTCGCCGGCGAGACCGATCTGGCCTGGCACCACCGCCACCTGATCGAACTGCGTGCCGGCGCCAGCCTGGGCGTGGTCGAGCACCGTTTCAGCGTCGGCGATTCGGCCCACCTGGACAACACCGTGCTGCACGCCCATGTCGCCCGCGATGCCGTGCTCAAGCACGCCCGCGTGCAGACCGGCAGCGCGCGCCAGACCAGCTTCCTGCGTACCGACGCGGTGCTGGCCCGCGACGCGCAGTACCACCGCGTCGACCTGGAACTGGGCGCCGCACTCAGCCGCCACGAACTGAACGTACGCCTGGAAGGCGACAACGCCCAGCTGACCGCCAACGGCGTGCTGCTCGGCAATGGCCGCCGCCACGTCGAGACCCGCCTGGGCATCGATCACATCGCGCGCGACACCAGCTGCGAGCTGCTGTGGCGTGGCGTCGCCGCCAACCGCAGCCGCGTGGTGTTCCATGGTGGCATCCAGATCCGCGAAGGCGCCGACGGCACCGATGCGAACCTGTCCAACAAGAACCTGCTGCTGTCGGCCGACGCCGAGATCGATACCCAGCCGACGCTGGTGATCGACGCCGATGAAGTGAAGGCCGCGCACGGCGCGACCGTCGGCCAGCTCGATGCCAACGCGCTGTTCTACCTGCGCTCGCGCGGCCTGCCGCAGGCACAGGCGCAGGCACTGCTCAGTGCCGCGTTCTGCCACGAGCCGCTGAAGATCCTGCCGGAAGCCCTGCGCGAGCAGCTGGCACGCCGTTTGGACAAGGCCCTGGCCGAGGCGGGTGTGGCATGAACCTGTCCACCCCGCGCCCGATCGAAACCCCCAGCGGCGCGCCCGACTGGGACCGCGTCCGCCTCGATTTCCCGCTGCTGATGCGCGAAGTGCACGGCAAGCCGCTGGTCTATTTCGACAATGCCAACACCGGCCAGAAGCCGGTGCAGGTGATCGGCGCGGTGGACGAGTTCTACCGCCGCTACAACGCAAACGTCAGCCGCGCGGTGCACGCGCTCGGCAGCGAAGCCACCGACGCCTACGAAGGCGCGCGAAACAAGCTGGCCCGCTTCCTCAACGTGCGCCCCAGCGACCTGGTGCTGTGCAGCGGCACCACCTTTGCCATCAATCTGGTGGCGTATTCGTGGGCCCTGCCGCGGTTGAAGGCCGGCGACGTGATCCTGGTGTCGCGCATGGAGCACCACGCCAACATCGTGCCGTGGCAGCTGGTCGCGCAGCGTACCGGCGCCACCATCCGCGTGGCCGAGATCACCCCCGATGGCGCGCTCGACCTGGATGCGCTGCGTGCGGCGATGACCCCCGAGGTCAAGCTGCTGGCGGTCACCCATGTGTCCAACGTGCTGGGTACGGTCAACCCGGTGCGCGAGATCTGCCGTGAAGCGCGCAAGCGCGGCATCATCACCGTGGTCGATGGCTCGCAGGCGGTGCCGCACCGCAAGGTCGACGTGGCCGCGATCGGCTGCGACTTCTACGCCATCACCGGCCACAAGATGTGTGGCCCGACCGGCACCGGTGCGCTATGGGCGCGCCGCGAGCACCTGGACGCGATGCCGCCGTTCCTCGGCGGTGGCGAGATGATCAAGGAAGTCAGCTTCGACGGTACGGTCTTCAACGACGCCCCGCACAAGTTCGAAGCCGGCACCCCGAACATCGCCGGCTTCATCGGCCTGGGCGTGGCCGCCGACTACCTGCAGCAGCTGGGGCAGGACAACGTGGAAGCGCGCGAAGCCGAACTGCTCGCGCACTTCACCGAAGAACTGCGCCGCGTCGACGGCCTGCGCATCATCGGCGAAGCGCCGGAGAAGGCTGCCGTGGTCTCGTTCCTGATCGACGGCGCGCATGCCCACGACCTGGCCACGCTGCTTGATCTGGAAGGCGTGGCCGTGCGTTCGGGCCAGCACTGCGCACACCCGCTGCTGCAGTATTTCGGCGTCGCAGCCACCTGCCGTGCCTCGCTGGCGTTCTACAACACCCACGCCGAGATCGAGCGCTTCATGACCGCACTGACCAAGGTACGCAAGCTGTTGGGCTGAGCCCGGCAGACGGGGTCAGAGCCCTTTCGCATCGCGAAAGGGCTCTGACCCCATCAGCGAACCGGCCAACCGTCGCTGCGACTGCAATGCTCGCCGGATCGCCGCCACATCCGCGGCAGGAATACCCTCCTCAATGAACTCCGCATAGCGCCTGCGCCGTTCATCCAGATCCAGGGCAATCAGCTCGAATGCCGAATGCGGCTCGAGCAGCGCATTCGGCATGCCCTGCGCATTCGCCCGATAGCTCGACCAGCGATAGTCCCCTGGGCGCGCCACCCTCCCCGCCCGAACCGGGTTGAGCTCGATGTAGCGCTGGCAGGCCAGCAGATAGCGATCCGTATCGACCAGCGTCGAGTGGAAACGCCCCTCCCACAGGGTTCCCGTGCGGCCCTGCCGATCATTCACCCGCCGCACGTAGGTCCGGTTCACGGCCTGCATCATCCGCGACAAGCCGCCGGAGACATCAGGCGTCGCCAGGAGATGGACGTGATTGTCCATCAGCACATACGCGTGAACCCGGCAGTGCTGCTGGTCCGCGTGATCACACAGCAGGCGCAGGTAGGCCACGCGGTCGCCATCCGTGAAGAACACGGGCTGGCGATTGTTGCCACGTTGAACGACATGTTGCGGGTACCCGGGCGCATCGATGCGTCGTGGCCTTGGCATGGGCTTCTCCTGGAGACAGGGGGCAGAGCCCCCTCGCTGCGCAAAGGGATCTGACCCCGAGCATCTGCCGATTCCGCGCCGGTGCCAGTCGGTGCATGGCCTGCCGTTGGGTCAGTAGACGCCGGGGTCAGATCCCTTTCGCATCGCGAAAGGGATCTGACCCCACGGCCCCCCGCCCATTTGCGCCCGCCCACGGCCCACCTAGAATGGACCGATGAGCACCCTGACCTTCCGTGCCGCCACGTCGGCCGACATCCCCGCCCTGATCACCCTGGTCACCTCGGCCTACCGTGGCGACGCCAGCCGCGTCGGCTGGACAACCGAAGCCGACCTGCTGGACGGTGCCCGCATCGACGCCGAGGGCATCCAGGCCGACCTCGATCGCCCGCGCTCGACCATCCTGCTGGCTGAACGCGCAGGCCAGCTGGTGGCCTGCGCCCACGTTGCCGATGTCGATGGCAAGGGCTACTTCGGCATGTTCTCCGTCGACCCTGCCCAGCAGGGCGGTGGCGTCGGCAAGCAGCTGATGGAGGCCGCCGAAGCACACGCCGCGCGCGAATGGAACGTGCCGGTGATGCAGATGACGGTCATCGACGTGCGCGACGAACTGATCGCCTTCTACGAACGTCGCGGCTACAGCCGCACCGGCATCAAGAAGCCGTTCCCGTATGGCGACGAACGCTTCGGCATCCCCAAGCGCGACGACCTGCGCTTCGAGATCCTGGAAAAGCCGCTGGCCGGAGCCGCCGCGTGAGCGAGGCCTGGACCTTTGTCTGTGCCGGCAACGAGCTGCTGCCGGGTGAAATGAAGAGCGTGTTCGACGAAGTGACCGGCACGCCGATCGTGGTGTTCAACCTCGACGGCGAGCTGTACGCACTGGAAGACCAGTGCACGCATGAAGAGTTCGAGCTGTCCTCCGGCGAGTTCAACACGACCGAAGGCAGCGTGGAGTGCGTGCTGCACGGCGCGCGCTTCGACGTGCGCGATGGCCGCGCCCTGTGCGCCCCGGCCTATACCCCGGTGCCCAAGTTCCCGGTGAAGCGGGAGCACGACGCGGTCTGGACCCGCGACGACCGGGATTGAGGCCGCGCGCCCGGCTGAGGGCATCCACCCATGGGGCGGATCCACAGAAACGCCTTGAGGGCCTTCCCAGGGCGTTTCGGGGGTTCCCTGGCGGCCCGCCACACCCCGTACATGCGAATCATTATCGTTGATGTTATTCTACGTAACATCTTTGTAACGACTCCGCCCCTGCGCCATGGCTTCGCCCGCGCCCACCGCCACGTTGTGCCAGCTCGCCCGCCAGGGGTGGCCACTGCTCGTGGCCGTGCTGCTGACGCTGCTGCTGGGCTGGTCGGCGCTGCACGAGGGGCGCGGCAGCGATCCGGCCGCGCACGGCTGGCAGGCACACGCGGATGATCTGCTGCAGGCCATGCCGCTGCCGGAAACGCCGGCCGACGAATGCCCACAACACGCCGCCCCTGCCCCCGAGCCGCCGCTTGATGGCGAGGGCAGTACACCCTGCACCGGCCTGGCGTCACCGCGCGCCGCGCTGGTCGCACACATCCCGCGGTGGCGCTCCGACGCCCTGCGCTGGCAGCTGCACGATCCCGCACTGCGGTTGAACCCCGGCCACGCACCGCCCGCACCGCACGCCAGCTGAGGCGCCCTGCGGCCTTTGCCGTTCGCCTCATTGCGTTTCGGGCCAGCCGAGCATCGGCTCGGCTCTACAGCACCCGTCTCCTGCCTGCCGCCACGCCTGCGTGCCGGTCCGCGCCCTTTCCCGATCCAAGCCACCACCCACCGCCATGACCCATATCAAGACCCGCAAGTACGCCCCGCGCGTTTCCCTGCTCGCCTCGGCCACCCTGGCCGCCGGCTTCGCACCGCTGGCCGCACAGGCCGCCGACGGCGCCGCCTCCGGCGCCAACAAGGCCACCGACCTGGACAAGGTGCAGGTGCGCGGCAGCTGGTTCAATCCGTCCTCGCCGAAGTTCACCGCCGCCCTGCTGGACACCCCGAAGTCGGTGTCGATCGTGTCGGAGAAGCTGATCGCCGAGACCGGCGCGACCAACCTGCAGGATGCGCTGCGCATGGTGCCGGGCATCACCTTCGGTGCCGGCGAAGGCGGCAACCCGACCGGTGACCGCCCGTTCATCCGTGGCTTCGATTCGCAGAGCAACGTGTTCGTCGACGGCCTGCGCGACGTCGGTTCGCAGACCCGCGAAATCTTCGACCTGGAGCAGGTGGAAGTGGTCAAGGGCCCGAGCTCGGCCTACGGCGGCCGTGACTCCGGTGGTGGCAGCCTGAACCTGGTGAGCAAGACGCCGAAGCTGAAGAACGAGACCAGCGCCAGCATGGGCATCGGCACCGACAGCTACGCCCGCGGCACCGTGGACGCCAACTACGTGCTGGGCGATGGCATCGCTGCCCGCCTGAACCTGATGAAGCACGAGTCGGACATCGCCGGTCGTGATGCGGCCAACGTCAGCCGCTGGGGCATCGCGCCGTCGATCGCGTTCGGCCTGAACGGCCCGGCGCAGCTGATCGCCAGCCACTACCACATGCAGAGCGATGACCTGCCGGACGCGGGTGGCTTCCCGTACGGCAACCCGAACGGTGCGCCGGCCTCGAAGTGGGTCGATGGCCGCCCGATGGTGCCGGACCGCAACAACTACTACGGCCTGGTTGATCGTGACTTCCAGCGCACCCGCGCCGACATCAGCACCCTGGACGCCAGCTACGATTTCGGCGGCCACAAGCTGCGCAACATCGCGCGGCTGGGCAACACCAGCAACGACTACCTGTGGACCCAGCCGGACGACAGCCAGGGCAACCCGAACAACTACGGCACCCTGTGGCGCCGTACCAACAGCCGCGCGGTCGACGTCAAGAGCTTCGCCGACCAGCTGGGCCTGACCGGTGCCTTCCAGACCGGCGCGCTCAAGCACAGCTACAGCGCGGGTGTGGAGTACAGCGACGAGAAGATGACCCGCGGCAGCTACCTGATGACCCCGGGCACCAGCAACCCGCTGACCGGCAACAGCAAGTGCCCGACCACCGGCGCGGCCACCGGCTACAACTGCACCAGCTTCGCCAACCCGAACCCGAACGATCCGTGGGCGGCCACCCACTCGGTGTACCGCAGCGACAAGGCGCTGGACGTCGAACAGCGCACCAAGACCAAGTCGGCCTACCTGTTCGACACCCTCGAGCTCAACGCACAGTGGAGCTTCAACGTCGGCCTGCGTTACGACGACTACAGCACCACCCTGACCACCCCGGTGGCGGGCAAGGCCCCGACCCGCGTGCGCAATGACAACGACTTCCTGAACTACCAGGCCGGCGTGGTGTTCAAGCCGGCCGCCAACGGCAGCATCTACGTGTCGTGGGGCACCTCCTCGACCCCGCCGGGCATGGACGGTGGTGACGGCTCCGATGGCCTGAGCGCGGCCGTGGCCGACCTCAAGCCGCAGGACACCAGGAACCTCGAACTGGGTACCAAGTGGGACCTGCTCGACAACCGCCTGAACCTGACCGCCGCGATCTTCCACACCGTGATGAACAACGCACGCGTGACCATCGACAACGGCACCAGCCAGAACGCCGGCAAGAAGGAGATCAACGGCTTCGAGCTGGGCTTCAACGGCCAGCTGACCGACGCCTGGAGCCTGTACGGCGGCTACACCTACCTGGATTCGGAGCTGAAGGACAACGGCTTTGTCTGTGGCGCACCGGTGGGCCGCACCTGCCCGTCCAACGTCTACGTGCCGTCGCCGAACAACGGCAATGAGTTCCCGAACACCGCCAAGCACAGCGCCAACCTGTGGACCACCTACCGCTTCCCGATCGGCCTGACCATCGGCGCAGGTGCGTTCTACTCGGACAAGCAGTACGGTGATGTGGCCAACACCAAGTGGATCGCCAGCTACACCCGCTTTGACGCGATGGCCAGCTACGCGATCCAGGACAACATCAGCCTGCAGCTGAACGTGCAGAACCTGACCGACAAGACCTACTTCACCAAGGCCTATGCCTCGCACTACGCGAGCATCGCCCCGGGTCGCTCGGCCACCCTGGCACTGAACGTGAAGTTCTGATCCAGCGTTGCTCCACCACGGCGGCAGGGTCTCCTGCCGCCGTTTTTGTTTCCGGCGATACTCACTGCATGGCCAACCGCACCCCCATCGACAGCGACGCCCTGGCCGAGCTGCTGCAGCACGACCTGGCAGCCGCGTTCGCGCACATCCGCGATGCCGCACAGGCCGGCCAGGTCGATGCACAACTGCTGCTCGCGCAGATGCACATGGAAGGCAAAGGCACCGCGCAGGATGCCTCTGCCGCGCTGCTCTGGTACGAAACCGCCGCCAACAACGGCGCACCGATGGCGATGAACATGCTCGGCCGCTGCCATGAGCTGGGCCAAGGCACCGTCGCCGACCCGACGCTGGCCGCAGTCTGGTACCGGCGCGCGGCCGACACCGGCCTGGACTGGGGCCTGTACAACCTGGCCAACCTGCTGGCCACCGGCCGCGGTGTGCCGCAGGACCGCGCGCAGGCGCTGGCGCTGTACACCCGCGCCGCGCACATGGGCCACGCCAAATCGATGAACCTGCTGGCCCGCCATCTCGAGGACGGCCTGGAGATCGAGCGCGATCCGCAGGCCGCGCTGGACTGGTACCTGCGCGCCGCCGAGACCGGCGATTTCCGCGGCCAGGCCAACTACGCATCGATCCTGCTGCAGGCCGGCCAGGTCGACCAGGCCGTGCATTGGCTGCGGCTGGCGCTGGCCCACGGCAGCCCGGCGTTCATGGCGCACATCGTGCCGGAGCTGGCGGCGTCCCCACATCCGCAGGTGCGCGCCCTGGTCGCACCGCCGTCCCTCTGAGGAATTCCGCATGCTGCTGCACATCCCCGACATCCTCAGCGCCGCGCAGGTGGCCGAGTTCCGCCGCCGCCTCGACGCTGCCAACTGGACCGATGGCCGCGAGACGGTCGGCCATCTGGGTGCGCAGGCCAAGCACAACCAGCAGCTGCCCGAGGCCTCGCCGCTGCGCCGCGAGCTGGGCGAGATCATCCTCGTCGCGCTGGCCCGGCACCCGCTGTTCTTCAGCGCGGCGCTGCCACTGAAGTACCTGCCGCCACGCTTCAACCGCTACAGCGGCGGCGGCACCTACGGCTTCCATGTCGACGGCGCGGTGATGAACCTGGGCAACGGCGAACAGCTGCGATCGGACATCTCCTGCACCCTGTTCCTGTCCGATCCGGACGAGTACGAGGGTGGCGAGCTGATCATCAGCGACACCTACGGCGAGCATGAAGTGAAGCTGCCCGCCGGCGACCTGATCGTGTACCCGTCCAGCAGCCTGCACCAGGTGCGGCCGGTCACCGACGGCGCGCGCGTGGCCTCGTTCTTCTGGGTGCAGAGCATGATCCGCGACGACGTGCAGCGGCGCCTGCTGTGGGAGATGGACGGCTCGATCGAACGCCTGCGGCAGACCGGCGGCGACGCCGAAGCGGTGCTGCAGCTGACCGGCGTGTACCACAACCTGCTGCGTCGCTGGAGCGAAGTCTGAGCCCCATCTGGCCGGCCTGCGACATTTTGGCAATCATTCTCATTTGCAACAGCTAACAGCTCTCATTACAATCACGCCCCGTTGATGCTGGCCGCTGCCGGCAAACCACCTGGGGATCCCCACTTGCTGCGCCCGCTCCGCCCTCGCCCACTGATCCATCGCAAGATGGGTGCCGCCATGCGCGGCCAGCGTCCTGCGCTGGCCAGCCTGCTGGCGTGGGTGGCGATGCTGGCGTTGCTGCTGGGCACCCTGCCGCTGCTGCCGCACCCGGCGACAGCAGCGACCGTGCAGGTACCGCTGGAAGAACGCGGCGGCGAAGGCCCGTTGCAGGAAGAAGCCCCGGCCAAGCTGCGCCGCTGTGCCTCCACCCCGGTGAAAGCGGCCGAGAAGGCACGTCCGCCGCTGCTGCTGGCCAGCCAGTGGCTGCGTACCGAACTTGAACTCGTACCCGCCACGCCGGCCATGCCCGGCGTGCGCCCGGACTGGCCGCTGGCCGCTCCGGACACGCCCTGGGCCGACGCGCCCGGGCGTCGCCAGCAACGCGGCCAGGCGCCGCCGCTCGCCTGATCCACGGCCCGACGTGACCGCCTGCGCGGTCGCGCCCGCACGCCGCTGCCTGCTTCATCCCTGCCGCCCTGACCGGGCTTCCCGTGCATGCCGCGCCCTTCGCGCCCGGCATCGCACCTCTCTGCATCTTTCGAGGTAACTGCCATGGCCCAGCGCCATCGTGTCCGTTCGTCCCTGTCCCGCCCCCTGCTGACCAGCGCCGTGCTGGCGGCGATGGCGGCCCCTGCTTTCGCACATGCAGAGATCGCCGGCGCCCCGCAGACGCTGGACAAGGTGGTGGTCACCGCCTCCGGCTTCGAACAGAAGGTGGTCGATGCGCCGGCCAGCATCAGCGTGGTCAGCCGCGAGGAGCTGAGCAAGCGCCCGTATACCAACCTGGTCGATGCGCTGCGCGACGTCGAAGGCATCGACGTCGGCCTGGAAGCCACCGACAAGAACGGCCGCGCCACCATCTCGATGCGTGGCCTGCCCTCCGAATACACCCTGGTGCTGATCGACGGCCGCCGCCAGAGCAATGTCGGCCAGCTGTACCCGAACAACTTCGGCGGTGGCCAGTTCGCCTACCTGCCGCCGCTGGATGCCATCGAGCGCATCGAAGTGGTGCGCGGCCCGATGTCCACGCTGTACGGCTCGGACGCGATGGGCGGCGTCATCAACATCATCACCCGCCGCAACCAGGACAGCTGGCATGGCGCGCTCACCCAGGGCTTCACCGTGCAGCAGGACGACCAGTTCGGCGATGCACGCACCACCGACCTGTACCTCAGCGGCCCGCTGCTGAAGGACCGCCTCAGCCTCGCCGTGCGCGGCAGCTACTACGATGCCAAGGCATCGAATCCGGAATGGGATGCACTGACCCTGCCCGACGGCACGCTGTGGGAGCGCAGCATCGGCTTCGGTGGCGGTGGCAAGTCGGTGGCCAACACCAACTGGAACACCGGCGTGCGCCTGGACTTCCGCGTCAACGATGACCACGAGCTGTGGCTGGACTACGACGTGTCGCGGCAGAAGTACGACAACAGCGAAGGCCAGACCGGTACCCTCGACAGCCTGGCCAGCCTGTGGCGCGTCGGCAATGCGGTCATTCCCAACCCGAACGGCAGCGGCACGGTCACCCGCCGCGTGGTGCAGCCGCGCGTGGGCTACACCGCCTACCAGCGCTACGAGCGCGACCAGCTGTCGCTGACCCACCAGGGCCGCTACAGCTTCGGCACCTGGCAGACCTCGCTGACCCACAGCAAGAGCAGCAACCTTGGCCGCTCGCTGCCGCTGACCCTGGACGAGCGTGCCAACCTGCAGACGCTGTGGAATGACGTCTGCCGTCGCACCGGGGCGGCCCACAACTGCGCGGCCGGCCGTGGCAATGCGCTGACTGCGCTCAATCCCAGCGAAATGGCGCGCCTGCAGGCGTTCCTGCCGCGTCCGCTGCGCACCATGGAACTGGAAGGCTACGTGCTCGACACCATGCTGGATCTGGACTTCGGCGCGCACAAGCTCACTGTCGGCGGCCAGTACAACGACACCGACATGATCGACGGCGTGTTCGGCATGGACGGCGCCGGCTACCGCAGCAACACCAAGCAGAAGCACCGCATGTGGGCGCTGTTCGCCGAGGACAACTGGGCGCTGACCGACACCCTGACTGCCACCTTCGGCCTGCGCTACGACGACCACAACATCTTCGGCAGCCATCTCAGCCCGCGCGGCTACCTAGTGTGGAACGCCAGCGATGCGTGGACCTTCAAGGGTGGCGTCAGCACCGGCTACAAGACCCCGCGTCCGGACCAGCTGTTCCCGGGCATCACCGGCTTTGGTGGCCAGGGTGTATTGCCGCTGGTGGGCTCGCCGAACCTGAAGCCGGAAACCAGCACCAACTACGAGCTGGCCGCGTACTACGAAGGCCAGCGCTGGGGCTTCAACGTCACCGGCTTCATCAACAAGTTCGAGGACAAGATCGCCAGCGGCGGCACCTTCCCGAACTGTGAAGTGGCGCCGGCCGGCAGCGGCTACTGCGTGGACATCGGCCCGGGCTGGGCCGCACTGGGCTACAGCACCTTCACCCAGAGCGTGAACATCGACAAGGCCGAAACCCGCGGCGCGGAACTGGCCGGCCACATCGACCTGCTCGACACCCTGCAGCTGCGCGGCAACTACACCTGGACCAAGAGCGAGCAGACCAGTGGCCCGCAGAAGGGGCTGCCGATCACCGGCACCACCCCGGCCAAGCACATGGCCAACGCCAGCCTGAACTGGCAGCTCAACGAGGCCATCAGCCTGTCGCTGATCGGCGAGGGCCGCTACGACCGCTACCGCGACACGCTGCTCGACGCCAACGGCGTCAGTCAGACCCGTTACTACGAGGACTACACCATCTTCCACCTGGGTGGCAGCTGGAAGGCGACGCCGTGGCTGACGGTCAATGCGCGGGTCAACAACCTGTTCGACAAGAACTTCGTCTCGCAGTCGTGCCTGCTGATCAGCCAGAGCGAGTTCAACTGCGTGGACGACTATGCGACCAAGGACCAGCGCCGCAGCTATTGGATTTCGTTGAACGCGAAGTTCTGATCGCCGCGCACCTCCCTGCTTCGGTGGGTGCCGACCTTGGTTGGCACCGCTTCATCCACGCATGGCGTGGATCTACCAATCCTGGGTGCCGACCTTGGCTGGCACCGCCCTGTCCTGGTGGGTGCCAACCTTGGTTGGCACCGCTTCATCCACGCGTGGCGTGGATCTACCGACCCGCGGCAGCGGTAGTGCCGGCCGCTGGCCGGCAGGCGATAACACCGCCTCCGGGATACAGAACGACACGCAATTGCGAGCTATTCTCATCAATGATGTAATGGGCAGTCCCCGTCCGCCTCGAACCGTGCCGTGAGCCGTCCTGCCTCTTCCACCGTGCAGCAGCAACAAAGCCGTGGCTTCTGGCTGCGGACGCTGCACCAGTGGCACTGGATCAGCTCGGCGGTGTGCCTGATTGGCATGCTGCTGTTCGCGGTGACCGGCCTGACCCTCAACCACGCGGCGAAGATCGAGGCCAAGCCACAGGTGCAGAACCAGCACCTGGAACTGCCGGCCGATCTGCTCAGCCAGCTCGGCACGCGCGAAGACGGCAATGCGCCGATCCCGCGTCCGGCCCGGCAATGGCTGGATACACAGCTGGGCATCGCCATCGGCGGTCGCCCCGCCGAGTGGTCGGCCGAAGAGATCTACCTGTCGCTGCCACGCCCCGGCGGCGACGCCTGGCTGAGCATCGATCGCGAAACCGGCGCGGTGGAGTACGAATCAACCTCGCGCGGCGTGGTGTCCTACCTCAACGACCTGCACAAGGGACGCAACGCGGGCCCGGCGTGGGGCTGGTTCCTGGACCTGTTCGCCGTGGCCTGCCTGGTGTTCTGCATCACCGGCCTGTTCCTGCTGCACCTGCATGCGCGGCAACGGCGCATGACCTGGCCGCTGGTCGGCCTGGGCCTGATGATCCCGCTGCTGATCGCCCTGCTGCTGATCCACTGACTTTCCCTCGTTTCCGGAGCCGCCCCATGCGCGTCACCCTGACCATCGCCCTCAGCGGCCTGCTGGCCACCTCGCCGGCCTATGCCGCCACCCTCGACATCAACGTCGAAGTGCCCAAGCTCAACGTGGCCGAATACCACCGCCCGTATGTGGCGGTGTGGCTGGAAGGCGCCGACCAGAAGGTCGCGGCCAACCTGTCGGTCTGGTACCAGCAGACCAGCAACAGTGAGGGCCACGGCACCAAGTGGCTGCCCGACCTGCGCCAGTGGTGGCGCAAGAGCGGCCGCACCCTGCAGGTGCCGGTGGACGGCGTGACCGGCCCGACCCGCCCGGCCGGCAAGCACGCGCTGTCGTTCAACGACAAGCAGCCGGCACTGAAGCAGCTGGCACCGGGCAACTACACCCTGGTGGTGGAAGCGGTGCGCGAAGTCGGTGGCCGCGAACTGCTGAAGATCCCCTTCACCTGGCCAGCCACCGCCGCGCAGAACGGCAAGGCGCAGGGCGCCACCGAACTGGGCCAGGTCACCCTCGCCGTCAAACCGTAATTGTCTGAGCCGGGGTCGGATCCCTTCCACAGGAAGGGCTCTGACCCCATCGCCACATCCCCGGGGTCAGAGCCCTTTCCGTTGGAAAGGGATCCGACCCCTTCCAACTGGAGTCTTCCGCATGAAGCGCACGCTCGTCCTCGCCGCCGCTCTGGCCGCTGCCCTTCCCTTCTCCGCCCTGGCCCACAAGGCCTGGCTGCTGCCCTCGCAGACCGTGATCGCCGGCAACGCGCCGTGGATCACCGTCGACGGTGCGGTCTCCAACGACCTGTTCTACTTCAACCACGTGCCGCTGCGCCTGGAATCGCTGGTGATCACCGCGCCGGACGGCAGCAGCGTGCAGCCGCAGAACGCCTCCACCGGCAAGTACCGCAGCGTGTTCGACCTGGAACTGAAGCAGGCGGGCACCTACCGCATCGCCTCGGTCAATGACGGCCTGTTCGCCACCTACGAACAGAACGGCGAGCGCAAGCGCTGGCGCGGCAGCGTTGCCACCTTCGGTGAACTGCCGAAGGATGCGAAGAAGCTGGAAGTGAGCCAGTCGGTCGGCCGCGTGGAGACCTTCGTCACCAACGGTGCGCCGAACGCCACCGCGCTGAAGCCGACCAACCGCGGCATCGAACTGGTGGCTGTCGGCCATCCGAACGACCTGTTCGCCGGCGAGGAAGCCACCTTCCGCGTGCTGGTCGATGGCAAGCCGACCGCCGGCCTCGAATTCGAGATCGTGCGTGGCGCCACCCGCTACCGCAACGCGCAGGACGAACTGAAGCTGACCAGCGATGCCAAGGGTGAGATCAAGGTGACCTGGCCGGAAGCCGGCATGTACTGGCTGGAAACCGGCACCGAAGACAACAAGACCTCGGTGAAGCAGGCCGCCAAGCGCCGCCTCAGCTACGTCGCCACGCTGGAAGTGCTGCCGCAGTAATGGGGACCGCGATGCCGGGCATACCCCGGCATCGCAGCCGCAACGCCTCACCATGACCGATTCCCTGCTCGACATCGCCCGCCTCGGCGGCACCACCATGGGCACCACGTGGAGCGTGTCGCTGGTCGCGCCGCGCCGGCGCGACCTGCACCCGCTGCACGCCGGCATCCAGGCGCGGCTGGATGATGTGGTCGCGCAGATGAGCACGTGGGACGCCGGCTCGGACCTCAGCCGCTTCAACCACGCCGCCGCTGGCCAGTGGTGCACGCTGCCGGCCGAGACGCGCCAAGTGCTGGCCTGCGCTCAGGCCATCGCCGCCGCCAGCGATGGCGCATTCGATCCCACCGTCGGCCCATTGGTGGCACTGTGGGGCTTCGGCGCCCATGCCGGTGAACGCCGCCAGCCCGATGCCGCCACGCTGCAAGCCACGCGTGAACGCTGCGGCTGGCAGCGCCTGCACTGGCAGGACGATGCACTGCTGCAGGCGGGCGGTTTGGAGCTGGATCTCTCTGCGATCGCCAAGGGGTTCGGTGTCGATCACGTCGCCGCATGGCTGCGCGATCAGGGCATCGCTGCGGCACTGATCGAGGTCGGTGGCGAACTTGCTGGCTATGGTCGCAAGCCGGACGGCCAGCCGTGGCGCGTACTGGTGGAATCGGCGCCGGAAGAAGACGCGCACACCGGAACACCACCGCGGGTGCTGGCGCTGCGCGGCAAGGCGGTCGCCACCTCCGGTGATCGCTGGCACCAGTACGAGGCCGATGGCGAGGCCTACAGCCACAGCCTCGACCCGCGTACCGGCAGACCGGTGCGCCAGGTGGCCGCCGCCGTGACCGTGGTCGCCGACGACGCCATGCACGCCGATGCCTGGGCCACCGCACTGACCGTGCTCGGCCACGAACAGGGCATGGCGCTGGCCGAACGCGAAGGACTGGCCGTGCGTTACCTGCAACGGGCCGCCGAAGGCCCCCGCGAATTCCTCAGCAGCGCCTTCCAGCGCCTGCTCGACGAGCAGGACGCATGAGCGCACGGCCGTCGCGCGCACTGCTTGGCAACGCGCTTGTACTGATCCTGCTGGCGCTGATCGCCTGGGCGCTGCTGCGACTGCATCTCGGCGAAGCCTGGTGGCAGGGTGCACCGCCGGCACGGCAATCGCAGATCGCCATCATCGCCACCGCGCTGTATGCGCTGGCCTGCGCCGCACTGTGGTGGCGTGGGCGACCACGCGACGATGCTGCCTCTGGCGACATCGCGCCGATCCTGCTGGTCTGGTCCAGCCAGACCGGCTTCGCCCGCGAACTGGCCGAACGCAGTGCCGAGGCATTGCGTGGTGCCGGCGTGCCGGTGCGCGTGCGCGGTCTGCATGAGGTCGATGCCACCTTGCTGGCCGACAGCCAGCGTGCATTGTTCATCGCCAGCACCACCGGTGAGGGCGACCCTCCCGACCACGCCCTGCCCTTCCTGCGCGGGGTGATGGCCGCGCCGCCCTCGCTGCAGCACCTGCAGTACGGCGTGCTCGCACTGGGCGACCGCAGTTACGGACACTTCTGTGGATTCGGCCATCAGCTCGACCAATGGCTGCGCCAGCACGGTGCGCATCCGCTGTTCGATGCAATCGAAGTCGACAACGCCGATCCGGCCGCGCTGCGTCACTGGCAGCAGCTGCTGGGCCAGCTCGGCGGCGGCGCCAGCGAGCTGCCCGACTGGAGCCCGGCTGAGTATCAGCCATGGACGCTGCTGCAGCGCGCACATCTGAATCCCGGCAGCCCGGGCGGCGCGGTGTACTGGCTGCGCCTGCAGCCACCGGCAGGCAACAACGCACATTGGCAGGCCGGCGACATTGCCGAGATCGGACCACAACACGCACGGGACAGTGCGCGCGCGTGGCTGGACGCGCAGGGGTTCAATGCGGATACCGTGCTGGATGATGGGCAGACGCTGCTGGCTCGCGTTGAGCGCTCGCATCTGCCTTCGCTGGTTCCGCCGGGCGACCTGCCTGCCTTGCTGGCAGCGCTGCAGCCGCTACCGCATCGTGAATACTCGATCGCCTCGGTGATGGCCGATGGCGCGGTGGAACTGTTGCTGCGCCGCCAGCTGCGCGCGGACGGCACGCCCGGCATCGGCAGCGGCTGGCTGTGCGACCACGCGGTCATCGGCGAGCCGGTGCAGCTGCGGCTGCGCCGCAACGACAACTTCCATGGCGTCGCCGCCGACGTGCCGCTGCTGTTGATCGGCAACGGCACCGGCATCGCCGGCCTGCGTGCGCACCTGCACGAACGCGCACGCAGTGGCGCGCGCCGCACCTGGTTGCTGTTCGGCGAGCGCACCGCCGCCCACGACTTCCACTTCGGTGAAGAACTACGGGCGATGCTGGCCGACGGCTCGCTGGCGCGGCTGGATGCAGTGTTCAGCCGAGATGGCGGTGCGCACCGCTACGTGCAGGACCGGCTGCTGGCCGAGGCAGCCACGTTGAAGCAGTGGATTGAGGAAGGCGCGACGATCCTGGTCTGCGGCAGCCTGCAGGGCATGGCCCCGGCGGTGGATGCGGTGATCGAGCAGGTGCTGGGTATCGACGGCAAGGAAGCGTTGCTGCTGGCCGGTCGTTACCGGCGCGATGTGTATTGAACGAACCATCGGGGTCGGATCCCTTTCCGCAGGAAAGGGCTCTGCCCCCAACCACAAATGCTCTCTGATGGGTGCGAACCGCCTCCTGGTGGGTGCGAACCTTGGTTCGCACCGTGACGCCGGGCGCGGCCCGACGCTACCCGGCGCTCGTTACCCGGATCGCCAGCAGCTCGCCGCCGCCCTGCACCGCATGACGCTGCCGTTCACCGGCTGCCAACCACGCGGTATCGCCGGCCTGCATGGCCGGCAATCCACTGTCAGCACCAAACTCGGCGTGCCCGGCCAAGAGATGCAGCGCCCAGGCCACGCCCGGTTCGCAGAAGAAGAACATCGACCCCACCAGCGGCCGGTGCAGCAGTTCGGCCTGCAGCAGCTCGCGCTTCCACATCAGGTTGAAGTCGTGGGTGGTGCCGTCCACCAGTTCGCCGTGCAGTGTTTCCTCACCCGCAAAGCGCACCCGCCCATGCGGTGGCAACACTTCGGCCACGCGGCCATCCTCGAAGCGCAGGCGCACGCCATTGCCCTGCAGCAGCACCAGCTCGCGCTCCACGCCGGGGAAGGCGGAGAACGCGGCGTCCTGCTCGATCTCGGCCACCGACAGGCGCAGCGCCCAGTCATCGCCCTGCGCGGGCAGGCGCAGGATCTCGCGGGTCCAGCCAAGTCCATTCCGCCAGCGTTCGCGACGATAGTCCAGGCTGGAAATGACCTGGCTTGGAGTGTGCAGCAGGGAGTCGATGTTCATCGGCGCATTGCATCATGCCGCGTGCCGTCGTGCATCACCGCGTGGCGAGCGTGCCCTGGCCACCACACTCCCCGCCCAGCAGCTGCGAGTGCTTCAGCCAGTCCTGATCGGGGTAATACGCGAACACCATCGTGCCACCGCGCAACGCGTCGATGAGTGGCTTGGCCACCGACAGGCGCACCGCCGGGCAGCCCAGGCTGCGGCCGAGCCGTCCCTGCAGCTGCGCGGTTGCCGGGTTCACGTAAGGCGCGCCGTGGATGACGATGGCCCGTTCCCGCGCCCGGTCGTTGAAGCCCGGTTCCAGCCCCGCCAGGCGCAGCGAATAACCGTTGCCGCCCATGTAGGTTTCCTGCGCGGTGAACGCGCCGAGGCTGGACATGAAACTGCCGTCGCGGTTGGAGAAATGCTCGGTGCGGTTCTCGCCGCTGTTGCGGCCGTGCGCCACCCATTCCTCGAACAACAGGCGCTGGTGGGCCAGGTCGAACACCCACAGCCGCGGCTCGGTGGACGGCCGCGAGTAGTCGATCACGCTGAGGCGATCACCGTTGATGCCCAGCTCCGGCCGTTGCAGTGCGCAGCGCATGGCATGCGCCGCCAGCTGCAGCACGTGGCGGTCGGCCTTGGGCGCGCTGCGCGACAGCAGGGCAGCGAGATCATCGGCAGAGGTGGCGAGGGCGGGCGTCTGTGCCAGCGCCGGGGCGCTGGCCGAGGTCGCCAGCAGGCCGAACGCGGCCAGCCGGCACAGGCGGGATGCAGTCATGGGCACAACGAGGGCGTCAGTTGCCCTTGAGGGTGGACCCTGGCGGCTCGGATTCCAAGACCGGCTGCATTCCGGATTCAGCCGGGCTTGGGCGGACCGCCGGCAGCGAGGTCACCAGCAGGGTCGTGCCCGGCACCAGCACCTGGTACAGCTGGCGGGCGAAATCGGCCGGCAGCGCCATCGGCAGCGAGGGCGTGGCCAGCAGGTCCGGCGTGGCCTGGGCCCGGTCCTGGCCCAGCAGCGGGTAGGCCGTCCACTGGTGCAGGCGCTGGTTCGCGTCCAGCGGGCTGGGGGTGTCGCTGTAACCCTGCCCCATCACGAACAGGGTGGTGCCCTGGAAGGCCGGCAGCGCGTCGGCCTTCAACGGCGACTCGCCGATCATCACACCATCGCGCAGCACGTACAGGCGCTGGTCGTGCAGGCTGACCAGGATGCCGACCTGCCCGGCCGGGGCCGCGCTGTCGTTCCACCATGCCTGGGTGGCCGCCCCCTCGGTTTCCGGCAACGCCTGCCCGCGCGCGTTCACCGGTGCCAGCACCGACGGATAGGCCAGGGTCATCGGCGAGCTCTTGGCATCGGCCACGACCACGGTATCGCCGCGCTGGGTTTCGCTGAAAAGCTTCTGCGCGAAGGCCTGTGGCAGTCGCACGCAGCCGTGCGAGGCCGGGTGCCCGGGCAGGCTGCCGCCATGCAGGGCGATGCCGTCCCAGGTCAGCCGCTGCATGTAGGGCATCGGCGCGCTGTTGTAGAGGTTGGACTTGTGGTCCTTGTCCTTCTGCAGGATGGTGAACACACCCGTCGGCGTCTCGTGCCCGGCCTTGCCCGAGCTGATCGTGGTCAGGCCGATGGCGATGCCGTTGCGGTAGACGTAGGCGCGCTGCTCATCGAGGCTGACCACCAGCACGATCGGGCCGGTCGGCGAGATTTCCGGATGCCACAGGTATTCGCCCGGCTTGAGGTCGGTCGGCCCGCGTACCTCGGCGGTGGCCGCAGCGGCAGGCTTGGCAGCCGACGGCGGCGCAGCTTGGGCCAGCAGCGGCAGGGCCAGTGCAAGGGCGAGCATCAGGGTCGTGGGGCGATGCGGAAACATCCAGCGGGTGTCCTTTCCATGCGGAGCAGCCACCGTACACCATCGACCCGTGGTGGCCGCGGCAAAACCGGGCGCCTGAAATGAAACTGCCCGGCGACACAGCCATGTGTCGTACCGGGCAATCGTTACGTCCCTGTCGGCCTGCTGCCGCCCCCTCGCATCCTGCGCTGTGGGGGTAGCGTTGCATCCTGCACGCGGCCGCGTCTGTCCTGTTTGTATCTCAGCCCCTTCCACAGGTCTGTGATGCCACCATCCTGGTGATTGGTGCCGCGTCCTGCGGCGGTCGGTGGTCACAGGCGTCCTGCCCGTGTCCGGTGAACCAGCCTCCTGCCGGTTCCGACGATTCCTGCTGTCAGCGCCTGGGTACGGTTCGCACCGGTACCGATCCGGGTACCGGATCCGCCGGCAACAGCCTGTTGCCTACGGTGATCCGCTGTCGATTCCGTTCGACGATTGCATTCCCTATTCCCTTCACCTGCGTCAGGTCCTCGACGCGATGAAACGGGCCGTGTCTGCGCCGGTGCTCGACGATTGCCTCGGCCTTGGCGGCTCCGACCATCGTCAATCCCTGCTGCAGCGCCTGGGCATCGGCGCGGTTGATGTCGATCGGTTCGGCGGCATGCGCCCCAGCGATCCCCATTACCAGTACCAGCACCCTCAACACGACAAACCAAGGCACGACGTGTATCTCCTTGTGATTCTGGCCGCCCCGACCGGCAATCCCGTCGGTAGGAACAGTGTCCGTCACCACATGTGCACAGCCTATCGGTTTCCCGGATTTCCGTAAGCCAGCCAAATACCCGACGTGATGTAGGAAAAACCCTACCCCGGCACAGGCGTAGAATGGCGCGATCACAGCCCATGCAACCGGAGTTTCAGATGGACAGCGCCAAGCTCGGCCAATTCGTCAATGACAAGTGGGACAGCGAGATCGTCCCGCAGTTGGTCGACTACATCCGCATTCCCAACAAGTCGCCGATGTTCGACGCCAATTGGGTGCAGAACGGCTACATGGAACAGGCGGTCACCCTGATGGAGAACTGGGCCAAGGCCCAGCAGCTGCCCGGCCTGAAGGTCGAAGTGGTGCGCCTGGAAGGCCGCACCCCGCTGATCTTCTTGGAAATTCCGGCCACCGGCGCCGAAACCGGCGACGACACCATCCTGCTTTACGGCCACCTGGACAAGCAGCCGGAAATGACCGGCTGGGACGACGACCTCGGCCCGTGGACCCCGGTCCTGCGCGGCGACAAGCTGTATGGCCGCGGCGGCGCCGATGACGGTTACGCCATCTTCGGCTCGCTGGCCGCGGTGCTGGCGCTGCAGGCCCAGGGCCTGCCGCACGCCCGCTGCGTGGTGCTGATCGAAGCCTGTGAAGAATCGGGCAGCTACGACCTGCCGGCCTACGTCGACCACCTGGCCGACCGCATCGGCAAGCCGTCGCTGGTGGTCTGCCTGGATTCGGGCTGCGCCAACTACGACCAGCTGTGGTGCACCACCTCGCTGCGCGGCCTGACCGGCGGCAATTTCACCGTGAAGGTGCTCAACGAAGGCGTGCATTCCGGCGATGCCTCCGGCGTGATCCCGTCCAGCTTCCGCCTGCTGCGCCAGATCCTTTCGCGCATCGAGGACCAGGACACCGGCCGCATCCTGATCGACGGCATGAACGTCGAGATTCCGGCCGAACGCCAGGAACAGGCCAAGCGTGCCGCCGAAGTGGTCGATACCGAGATCTTCGAGAAGTTCCCGATGGTCGACGGCCTGCGCCCGATGAACGAGGACCTGACCGAACTGGTGCTCAACCGCACCTGGCGCCCGGCGCTGTCGGTCACCGGCGTCGGCGGCATGCCGCCGCTGGAATCGGCCGGCAACGTGCTGCGCCCGCAGACCTCGGTGAAGCTGTCGCTGCGCCTGCCGCCGACCGCCGATGGCAAGACCTGCGGCGAGCTGCTGAAGGAAGCGCTGCTGCGCGACCCGCCGAACGGCGCACAGGTCACCCTGGACCTTGAAAAGGCGTCCACCGGCTGGAACGCCCCGGCCATGGCGCCGTGGCTGACCCAGGCCATCGACGACGCCAGCCAGGCCTTCTTCGGCAAGCCGGCGATGTACATGGGCGAAGGCGGCTCGATCCCGTTCATGGGCATGCTCGGCGAGAAGTTCCCGGGTGCGCAGTTCATGATCACCGGCGTGCTCGGCCCGCACTCCAACGCGCACGGCCCGAACGAATTCCTGCACATCCCGATGGGCAAGAAGGTCACCGCCTGCGTATCCAAGGTGATCAGCGAGCACTACGCCGCCAGCCTGCGCGGCGAGACCAGCGGTTCGCCGGTGGCCGCCGACAGCGGCACCCGCCACGGCGACCACGGCTGCTGCTGATCCGGCACCCGTGACGGACGCAGCCTGGCCTTGCTAGGCTGCGTCCCACACTCAAGCGGAATCCGCGCGCATGAATGGTCTGTTCGGCAGCAGCAGCTGGCTGTACATCCTGCTGGTGGGCTTCTTCGTCGGCCTGCTCGGGCGCTTCTTCATGCCCGGCAACAACCGCATGGGCTGCCTGCTGACCATCGTGCTGGGCATCCTTGGCGCGCTGCTGGCCGGTTGGTTCGGCCAGTACATGGGCTGGTACGCCCCCGGCGAACCGGCCGGTTTCCTCGGAGCGGTGGTGGGCGCGGTGGCCGTGCTGGCCGTCCTGCGCCTGTTCAGCGGCCGCCGCTGAGCCCGCATCCCCTTCCCTTCCTGTTCCCGACGTTGGCGCGCCCGGCGCGCCCGGATATGCCTGCATGACCGAACCCGCCTCCGATCCCCAGCGCAGCGCGCAGCGCCTGCAGTGGGCCCGTACCCAGCTCGAAGATGCGAATGCAGTGGTCGAACGCGCCTCGGTCGATGCCGGCATGCGCAGCTACTGGCGCACCACCAGCACGCGCGGCAGCCACATCGTGATGGACGCCCCGCCGGGGCTGGAAGATCCGCGGCCGTGGCTGCGCATGCGCGGCCTGCTGCACGACAACGGCCTGCGCGTGCCCATGCTGCTCGCCCAGGACCTGGAGGCCGGCTTCCTGCTGCTGGAAGACCTCGGCGGCCCGACCCTGGCGAAGATCCTCGACGAGCGCAATGCCGATGAATGGTTCGACCGTTCGATCGAACAGCTGCTGCGCCTGCAGGCGATCCCGGTGCCGGCCGACTTCGGCCAGTTCGGCGAAGCGCTGCTGCAACGCGATGCCGGGCTGTTCGATGAGTGGTTCCTGCAGCGCCACCTGAACCTGGAACTGGACTGCGGCGAGATCGAAGGCCTGCAGCTGGTGCATCGCCGCCTGATGGACAACGCGCTGGGCCAGGCCCAGCTGATGACCCACCGCGACTACATGCCGCGCAACCTGATGCCGGTCGACGACGGCCCAGCGGTACTGGATTTCCAGGACCTGGTGCGCGGCCCGATCGCCTACGACGCGGTAAGCCTGTTCAAGGACGCCTTCCTGAGCTGGCCACTGCAGCGTGTGGACGAATGGCTGGCGCAGTACCACGAGCGTGCGCGCGGTGCCGGCCTGCCGGTGCCCGACCGCGCCACCTTCCTGCGCGATGCCGACTGGATGGGCATCCAGCGCCACGTGAAGATCCTCGGCCTGTTCTGCCGCCTGCGTTACCGCGACAACAAGGGTCATTACCTGGACGACGCACCGCGCTTCATCACCTATCTGGATGAAGTGCTGCCGCGCTACCGCGAGCTGGCCCCCCTGCAGCAGCTGCTGGACGACCGCATCAAGCCGGCGCTGGCCGAACTGGCCGCACCGATGCGCGTGGCCCGATGAAAGCACTGGTCTTTGCTGCCGGCCTCGGCGAGCGCATGCGCCCGCTGACCCTGCATACGCCCAAGCCGCTGCTGGAAGTGGCCGGCAAGCCACTGATCGTGTGGCATCTGGAACGCCTGGCCGCGCTGGGCGTGCGCGAGGTGGTGGTCAACACCGCATGGCTGGCCGAGCAGTTCCCGGCGACGCTGGGCGATGGCAGCCAGTGGGGCCTGCGCCTGCACTTCATGTACGAAGGGCAGACCCCGCTGGAAACCGGCGGCGGCATCCTCAACGCACTGCCGGTGCTGGGCGACGCCCCATTCCTGGTGGTTAACGGCGACATCTGGACCGATTTCGATTTCGCCACGCTGCCGCGCGAACCACAGGGCCAGGCGCATCTGGTGCTGGTCGACAATCCGGCGCAGCATCCCAACGGGGACTACCGGCTGGACGCGCAGGGCGTGCTGCACCACGACCGCGAAGGCCCGTGCCTGACCTATGCCGGCATCGGTGTCTACCGCCCCTCCATCGTGGCCGATTGGCGCGCGGTGATCGGTGATGCGCCGGGCAGCGAGCGGCTGCCGCCGAAGTTCTCGGTGGTGCCGCTGCAGAAGCATTTCATGGCGCAGGGATTGATGACGGGGCAGCACCATCGTGGGCGCTGGACCGACGTCGGGACCGTTGATCGCCTGCGCGCGCTGGATGCTGAGTTGGCGGCGAACGGCTGAGCCCCTCGTGGCTGGTCGCTCAAATCAAAAGCCGCGCTTGGCCGGTCGGGTGGGCCATGCAGGGGACGCTGCAAGTACGTCCCTGTAAGCTCGATGGCGCCATCCATGGCGCCAACGCCCCTGCATGGCCCACCCGCCCGGCCTCTGACAGTTTCCGTGCGCGTCCAGCCACGGAAGAAAGAAAGAAAGAAAAGCAAAAGCGGGTCGCTTCGCTGCGCTTGCTCTGGTGTCGACCAAGGTCGACACCCACCACAAGCAAGGCACGTGTCAACCAAGGTCGACACCCACCAACAGCCGCGGGAATCTGTCGAAGGCGGGGTGGCTCAGGTTGCGGGGGCGTGAGCGCCATGGATGGCGCGATCGAGGCTACATGGACGTACTTGCGCCGTCCCCCGCAACCTGAGCCACCCCGCCTCCCCCCAGGAAGCCAGCTTTGGACGTTGACGTTGCTTCGGCTTCGGCGGGTGCAGGGCGCAGCCCTGCAAACAACCCCCCCCCTCAGTAACGAGGCCGGCCTTCTTCCAGCACCTGGCGCAGGAACGGCACGGTGATCCGCCGCTTCGCCGCCAGCGACTCGCGGTCCAGCCAGTCCAGCAGTGTGATCAACCCACCCAGCTCGCGCCCGGTGTGCGACAGCAGCCACTCGATGGACGCCTCGTCGATCGCCAGCCCCCGCCGCAGCGCGCGTTCGCGCAGCACCGCGGCTCGCCCTTCCTCATCCAGCGGCTGCAGCAGCACGCGCACGCACTGGCCCAGCCGTGAACGCAGGTCCGGCAGCACCAGGCCCAGCGCTTCCGGCGCCTTCTGCGCCGTGTACAGCACGGTCACGCCCGCGGCACGCGCGCGGTTGTGGAAATCGAACAGCGCGACCTCGTCCTCGCGGTTGCCGGCAACCTCGTCCAGGCCGTCCAGCGCCACCAGTTCGCGCGCCTCCAGCCCATCCAGCGCCGCACGCACGCGGCCGGCCGCACTGGCCAGCGGCACATAGGTCGGCAGGCGCCCGGCCTGCTCGGCGCTGGAACACATCGCCAGCGCCTGGTGGGTCTTGCCCGTGCCCGCCGCACCTTCCAGGTAGACCCAATCGTGGCTGGCACCCACCGCGATCGCGCGCAGCTGCGCCAGCGCGCCATCCGGCGCACCGATGAAGGTCTCCAGGCGCTGGTCCCGCGGGTAATGCAGGGCCAGCGGCAGTTGCGGCACACCCATCACTTCAGGTCGGGGCCCTTGTCGTTCGGAATGATGATATGGGGGGCATCGACCACGCCATCAAGCACGATCGCCGGCTTCTCGCCCACGTACAGCTCGCTCTGGCGGTAGCGCTGGTGCGCGTAGCGCAGCAGCACGTTGGTCACCGCCGCCACCGGCAGCGCCAGCAGCATGCCGAGGAAGCCGAACAACTGGCCGCCGGCCATCACCGCGAAGATCACCGCCACCGGGTGCAGGCCGATCTTGTCGCCGACGATGCGCGGGGTCAGTACGTAGCTTTCCAGCAGCTGGCCCACGGTGAACACCACGCCGACCAGGATCAGCAGCTTCAGGTCGAAGCCCTGCGCCTGCACCAGTGCGGCGATGATCGCCATCAGGATGCCGGTGGTCGCGCCCAGGTAGGGGATGAAGCTGATCAGGCCGGCAATCAGGCCGATCAGCAGGCCCAGCTTCAGGCCAACCAGCGACAGGCCACCGGCATAGATCACGCCCAGCGCCAGCATCACCAGGAACTGGCCGCGGATGAACGCACCCAGCACCTCGTTGGATTCACGCGCCAGCGCGCTGATGGTGCCGATCTGGTTGCGCGGAATCACCGACGCGACCCGCTCGACCAGCTTGTCCCAGTCACGCAGGAAGTAGAACGCCAGGATCGGCAGCAGCAGGATGTTGACCACCCAGGTCACCATCGCGAAGCCCGAGCGCGAGACGTAGCCCATGAACGTGGTGGCGAAGCCGCCGGCCTGCTGCCAGTGGCTGCGCACCCATTCGATCAGGCGGTCCGGGTCCAGCCACTGCATCACTTCCAGGCCGGTCTTCTGCTCGAACCAGGGAATGCCCTTTTCCATCAGCCACGCCTGTGCCTGGGGCGCGACCGCGATCAGGGTGGTGATCTGGCGCTCGATCATCGGCACCAGCACCAGCAGCAGCGCCACGATCACCAGCACCATCGCCGCGAACACCAGCACCACGCCGGTCATGCGCGAGCGGCCGGTGGCCTCGATGCGGTCCACCAGCGGGTCACCCAGCCAGGCCAGCGCCAGCGCCAGCACGAAGGGAGTCAGGATCGGCGCCAGCAGCCACACCACCCAGCCGATCAGGCCGGCGAACAGGATGTACTTCAGGCGGCGCAGGAACTGCGCGATTTCGGCTTCCGGGGTCAGGGTCATCGCAGGCGGTACTCGTTGCTGACCGGGGCGGCCACCGGGGTACCGGTGGTGTCGTCGATCGGCGTGGGCAGGGCCGGCAGCGGTGCGCTCGGCACCAGCACGCCGTTGTCGCCCAGCATGCGGTTGAAGCCGGCCAGGCCGGTGGTCATCTCCAGGCTCAGTTCAAGCTGGCCGGCCGAGGCGTGCAGCGGGGTGACGTTGCGCACCACCGGCACCTCGCGCAGGCCGGCAGCCAGGCGCAGGTAGTCGTCGGCACTGTTGATGCCGGTGACCATCACGCGGTAGGTCCCGGCCTGGCCGACGGCGGCGCCCGCCTTGGCGTAGCGCTTGACCAGCGCATCGGCGGCGCCGTCGGCACCGGCGGCCATCGCACGCATGGCGTTGGCGTCCTTGCTGGTCCACTTGTTCAGTTCGCGGCCGTTGTCGACGAACACCCAGTCCGCCTGCCAGCCGCCATTGGCGCGGTACAGCTTGCCGATCAGCTGCATCGGCGGCGAGTAGCGCGAGGAGACACGGGCCACGGCGGCACTGTCCTGGCGCCAGATCGCACCCGCCAGCGCCTGTTCGGCGGCACCACCACTGGGCAGGCCCAGCTTGTAGCCACGCTCGATGGCGCGGTTCAGCAGCGGGCGGGCGGCGTTGGCCTGCTGCACGCTGACCAGGCGCGGGCCGCTGCCATCGTCGACGGCCAGCCACAGCACCGGCTTCGGTCGCGGCTGCGGCCACAGTGGCAGGCCCAGCGCCGACACCAGCGAGTCAACGTCGTCCTCGCGGAAGCGGGCCACCAGCAGGGTACGGAAGCTGGGGGCGCCGTTGGCGCTCACGCTCTGGTCCTGCTTGTAGTCGTAGCTGGCCACGTAGTCCTTGGCGTTGCGCAGCGCCTGCACCACGCCGGGGCGGGACGTCACGCTGCGGTCGCCGGACAGCTTGCCCAGTACCACGCTCAGGGCGCGGGCTAGGGCGCCGTTGCGATCGGCCTCGGCTTGGCTGTTGACGGGCACTTCGGCCTCGTACGCGCCACTGGCGGTGGCGACATCACCCTCGGTGCGAAGGCCGCTCTGGGCCATCGTGGCCACCGGCAGGCTCAGCGCAAGGAGCAGGGTCAGAATCAGGCTGCGGCGCATCAGGACATCCATTGGCTCGACGTATCCGGGGGAATTGTTGCCCGAATACGGCCTTTGCGCCAATGCGGCCTGTTAAAATCGCCCGTTCAACCCCTGCCAGCGCCGACGCCCGTGACCAACACCCCGTCTTCCGCCCCCTCCCCCCTCACCTACCGTGACGCGGGTGTCGACATCGACGCCGGCAACGAACTGGTCGAGCGGATCAAGCCCCTGGTCAAGCGCAGCTTCCGCCCGGAAGTGATGGGCGGCCTGGGTGGCTTCGGCGCCCTGTTCGACCTGTCCAACAAGTACCGCGAGCCGGTGCTGGTGTCCGGTACCGACGGCGTGGGCACCAAGCTGAAGCTGGCCCACCAGCTGAACCGCCACGATACGATCGGCATCGACCTGGTCGCCATGTGCGTGAACGACGTGCTGGTGCAGGGTGCCGAGCCGCTGTTCTTCCTGGACTACTTCGCCACCGGCAAGCTGGACATCGACACCGCGGCGGCGGTCGTGGGCGGCATCGCCAACGGCTGCACCGAGGCCGGCTGCGCCCTGATCGGCGGCGAAACCGCTGAAATGCCCGACATGTATGCCCCGGGCGAGTACGACCTGGCCGGCTTCACGGTCGCCGCGGTCGAGAAGAGCGAGCTGAAGGACGGCGCCAGCGTGGCCGCCGGCGACGTGCTCATCGGCATCGCCTCCTCCGGCCCGCACTCCAACGGCTACTCGCTGGTCCGCCGCATCTACGACCGCGCCGGCCGCCCGGCCGATCTGGAGCTGGAAGGCGGCGTGAAGCTGGTCGATGCGCTGATGGCGCCGACCCGCCTGTACGTCAAGCCGATCCTGTCGCTGCTGAAGTCGCACGGCGAGGCCATCCATGGCATGGCCCACATCACCGGTGGCGGCCTGACCGAGAACATCATCCGCGTGGTGCCCGACGGCCTCGGCCTGGACATCCAGGCGTCGTCCTGGACCCTGCCGCCGGTGTTCCAGTGGCTGCAGAAGGAAGGCGCGGTGGCCGACAGCGAGATGTGGCGCACCTTCAACTGCGGCATCGGCTTCGTGCTGATCGTCGCGCCGGACCAGGTTGCTGCGGTGTCCGAGGCGGTCAAGGCGCAGGGCCTGGAGCACTGGACCATCGGCCAGGTGGTCACCGCCGAAGGCGCCGAGCGCGTCCACATCGGCTGAGCCCGGCAACCAGGAGCCCGCATGGACGCAACGCCCCCCTTGTCGCCCGCCCCCGTGCCGCCGCCGCTGGCGACGGTACCGCCGTTCAGCGCGCAGGATGCCGACCACCTGCGCATGCTGGCCATCGCACACTACGTGGTCGGTGGCCTGATCGTGCTGTTCTCGCTGATCTTCATCCTGCACATCGTGATCGGCATCGCTGCGTTGACCGGCAGCCTGCCGATGAAGTCCGGCGGCGAGCCCTCCTCGCCGGAGGAACAGCGCCTGATGGGCTGGGTGTTCACTGTTCTCGGCTGCGTCGTCGTGTTCGGTGGCATCGCGCTGGGTTCGTTCGTGGCCTATGCCGGCCGCTGCCTGTCCCGCCGCCGCCGCCATCTGCTGTGCCTGATCGCGGCTGGCCTGGCCTGCCTGTTCACGCCGGTCGGCACGGTGCTGGGGGTGTTCAGCCTGATCACCCTGCTGCGTCCGCAGGTCAAGGCTGCCTTCGACGCTCCCGCCACGGCCGCATGACCGCCTCCGGCAATCCACCGCCGCTGCCGCACCAGACCCTGGCGCAGCTGCAGCTGGTCAGCCATCTGCAGACACTGAGCGTGCTGTTCCATGCACTGGCCGGTTTCCACTGGGTCGCCGCAGTGGCGTTCCTTGGCCTCAGTGGATGGGTGGCCCACTCACGCGGGCTGGACGATGCCTGGATGCTGGCCTCGATCCATGCCTCGATCGCCCTGCTGGCCACCGTGCTGGGCTTCGTGCAGCTGCGTACTGCCCGCCAGCTTTCACAGCGCACCGGCCTGGCCTGGTGCCAGCGCGCGGCCTGGCTGGGCGTGCTGGCCGGCCCGCTGGGCATGGCCCTGACCGCTTATGCCTGGGTGTTCCTGTCCAAGCCGGAGATGGCTGCGCTGTTCGACCGCGGCGACCATCTCAGTGTCTGAGCCCGTGGGCAGACAGCCGCCCTCCCCTGATCGACCCGACATGTCCTCGCCAGCCTTCTCAACGACCGCCTCACCCACCCGCTACCGCTTCCCGGTACCGAAGAAGCTGGCCTTCGCCGCCGTACTGGCGGTCTTCGCGATCAGCTGGATCCACCCGCTGTGGCCCACCGAGCAGGCCCTGCACAGCACGCTGACCGTGGTCGGGCTGGTCGCCCTGCTGTGGGTCGACCGTCGCGGTGGCTGGCTGGGCAACGGCGCTTTCATCGCCATCTGCGGCTTCATCGCTCTGCACTGCGTGGCGGCGCGCTGGCTGTATTCCAACGTGCCTTACGACGCCTGGGCGCAGGCGCTGACCGGCTGGTCGCCCAACGCGGCATTCGGCTGGCAGCGCAATCACTTCGACCGCCTCATCCACTTCCTGTTCGGCGTCTGCTTCACCCCCGCGCTGCTGCAGCTGGCGCGCCATGCGTGGCCAGCGCTGCGGCTGGGCCAAGCCTTCACCCTGGCAGTGATGACGGTGATGTGCGCCAGCCTGGTCTACGAATGGTTCGAATGGGCCATTGCGCTGGCGCTGTCGCCGAATGCCGCCGAAGCCTACAACGGCCAGCAGGGTGACATGTGGGATGCGCATGCCGACATGCTGATGGCGACCATCGGCAGCCTGCTGACCTGGCCATTGATCCGCCGGAGTTCCCTGCAATGACCGCCCCAACCCGCATCGCCGTGCTCGCCTCGGGCCGCGGCAGCAACCTGCAGGCCATCCTCGACGCGATCGGCAGCGGCCGCCTGCCGGCCGAGGTAGCCGGCGTGTTCTCCGACCGCCCCGCTGCAGAAGCACTGCAGCGCGTCGATTCCGGCCTGCGCTGGGCACACACGCCGAAGTCCTTCAGTGACCGCGCCGCCTACGAGCAGGCACTGGGCGATGCGCTGGCAGCAGTACAGCCGGACTGGATCGTCTGTGCAGGCTACATGCGCATCCTTGGTCCGGCCTTCGTGCAGCGCTTCGCCGGCCGCCTGGTCAACATCCATCCGTCGCTGCTGCCGCTGCACAAGGGCCTGGACACCCACGCGCGGGCGCTGCAGGCCGGCGATGCCGAGCACGGTGCCAGCGTGCACCTGGTGGTGCCGGAGCTGGATGCCGGAGCCGTGCTGGCGCAGGTACGGGTTCCCGTGCTGCCGGGCGACGACGCGCACAGCCTGGCCGAGCGGGTGCTGGCGGTGGAGCACCCGCTGCTGATCGCCACGCTGCAGCTGCTGTGCGAGGGCCGGCTGGCTGAACGGGAGGGGCAGCCCTGGCTGGACGGTCACCCCCTGTTTAGCCCCTTGGCCCTAGATTCCGCCGGAAACCTGAACCGGTAACGCCCTTGCACACGCCCCGCTGACTGCGGGGCTGGCATCCTGCCCCCTCCTGCGGTCCCTGTCCTCCATGAAGACCACGACGCTGCTGTCCACTTCACTGCTGTTGTCGCTTGCCGTGCTTCCCGGCGTGGGCTGGGGCCAGGCGCAGCCGCCTGCGGCTTCGCCGGTACCGCCACCCGCACCCGCTGCGCTGCCACCGAACGAGCCCAGCGTGCCGCTGTTGCCGGCACTGGCCTGGGAGCCACCGCCGCTGCAGCCGTTCACCGCCACCTACCAGGCCTTCTACAAGGGCAAGGAAGCGGGTGATGCCAGCATGCAGGTCACCCACACCGGCGGCAGCCAGTGGCGGGTGGACATGCAGGTGGTCGGCCGCCGCGGCTTTGCCAGCGTGCTCGGCCTCAACATCGAGCAGAGCACGGTGTTCGAAGAGCGCAGTGGCGTCTACGCACCGCTCAGCCAGAGCACGGTGCGCAAGGGCCTGTTCCTGGGCAAGAAGGCCGTGGGCACCTACAACTGGCAGGCCGGTACCGCGCAGTGGACCGGTGACGTAAAGAAGGAACGCGCGCAGCCGATCCCGCTGCAGCCGGGCGACCAGAGCGCACTGCTGATCAACCTGGCGATCATGCGCGATGCGCGCCCCGGCGCCGCAATGCATTACCGCTACGTGGACATGGGCAAGGTCCGCCAGCACGACTACCAGGCCGCGCCGCAGACCGAGAACGTCGAGGTCGGCGACCTGTCCTACAACGCGCTGCGGGTCTACCGGACCAATGGCGGCAACAACGAAACCATCCTCTGGATCGCCAACGGTGTCCCCACCCCGGTGCGCATCCTGCAACGCGAAGACGGCGAAGACCGCGTCGACCTGCGCCTGATCGAATACCAAGGAGTCTGAGCATGAGCACCCTGACCCGCCCCCTCACCTGGATCGCCGCTGCCGCGCTGACCGTAGCCAGCCTGCCGGCCATGGCGCTGGAGCCGTTCAAGGCCGACTACCTGGCCAGCTACATGGGCATGCAGGCCAACGGCACCATGACCCTGTCCAGCGAAGGCGCCAACAAGTGGCGCTACAGCCTGCAGGTGAAGAACCAGCTGGCCGACCTCAGCCAGAGCACCGTGTTCGAGGAAGTGCGCGGCCAGCTGCGCCCGCTCAGCAGCCAGGACCGTTCGGCCCTGCTGGTGAAGAAGCGCAACGTGCAGGCCACCTACAACTGGAGCAGCAACCAGGCCACCTGGACCGGCGACATCAAGCCGGACCGCGCCGGACCGATCGCGCTGAAGGCCGGTGACATGGATGCGCTGCTGATCAACCTGGCGATTGCCCGTGACCTGGCGGCCGGCAAGCCGCTGACCTACCGCATGGTGGACGAGGGCCGGATCAAGAACATGACCTACCGCGTGATCGGCAAGGAGTCGATCACCGTGGCCGGCAAGAGCTACGAGGCCACCAAGGTGTCGCGTGCCGATGGCAACAAGGAGCTGATCGCCTGGATCGTGCCGGACTTCCCGGTGCCGGCGCGGATGCTGCAGCGTGAGAGCGGCCGCGATGCGCTGGACCTGACCATCAAGGCGATGAACTGACCGGTGGCGCCGGGCCATGCCCGGCGGATTTTCGTTCCGCGCTACGCGCTCGCCGGGCACGGCCCGGCGCTACCGTAAAAAAACGCTCGCTTTCGCGGGCGTTCTGCTTACTTCTTTTCGTCGGCCGCGGCAGGCGTGAACTCGGTGCGGCAGTCCACGCGGATCTGCTCGCCGGTGCTGCGCCAGACAAACGTACGGCAATGGCGGTTGCCGTCCTGGCTGTCGTTCACCGCAACCGCATAGAACGACTCGATGATCTCGTCACGCGTGACCGTGCCGTCGCCGTTCCAGTCCATGTCCTTCTGCTCGATGCCCTGGGTGATGGCGATGTTGGCGTACCAGGCGTAGCCCAGCCACGCCAGCACGATCAGCACCAGGGCCAGCAGCGCCTTGCGGCGCGGGCTGAACTTGCCGCGCAGGATCATGGCACGCGCCGGATGGTGGCGCCGAGCGAAGACAGCTTCTCTTCGATGTTCTCGTAGCCACGATCAAGGTGGTAGATGCGGTCGATGGTGGTGTCGCCGCTGGCCATCAGGCCGGCCAGGATCAGCGAGGCCGACGCACGCAGGTCGGTCGCCATCACCGGTGCGCCACTCAGGTGCTCGCTGCCACGCACGATGGCGGTATGGCCTTCGACCTGGATGTCCGCACCCAGGCGCAGCAGTTCGTTGACGTGCATGAAACGGTTCTCGAAGATCGTTTCGTTGATCACGCCCACGCCGTCGGCCACGCAGTTGAGTGCCATGAACTGCGCCTGCATGTCGGTCGGGAATGCCGGGTACGGCGCGGTGGTCAGGTTGACCGCCTTCGGCCGCTTGCCCTGCATGTCCAGGGTGATGCTGTCGTCGGTGGTGTCGATCTTCGCACCGGCCTCGACCAGCTTGGACAGCACCGCGTCCATGGTGTTCGGGCGCGCACGGTTGACGGTGACCTTGCCACCGGTCATCGCCGCGGCGACCAGGAAGGTGCCGGTCTCGATGCGGTCGGGCAGCACTTCATGGCGGCCACCGGACAGGCGCTCGACGCCTTCGATCACCAGGCGGGCGGTGCCCAGGCCTTCGATCTTCGCGCCCAGTGCGATCAGGCAGTGCGCCAGATCGGTCACTTCCGGTTCCATCGCGCAGTTGTCGAGGATGGTGGTGCCTTCAGCCAGCACCGCGCCCATCAGCACGTTCTCGGTGCCGGTGACACTGACCATGTCGAAGGTGAAGTGCCCACCCTTCAGGCGCTTGGCGGTGGCCTTGATGAAGCCGTTTTCGACCACGATCTCGGCACCCAGCGCCTGCAGGCCCTTGATGTGCTGGTCGACCGGACGCGAGCCGATCGCGCAGCCGCCCGGCAGCGACACTTCGGCCGCGCCAAAACGGGCCAGCAGCGGGCCCAGCACCAGGATCGAGGCGCGCATGGTCTTGACCAGCTCGTACGGTGCCACGTGCTGGGTGACCGAGCGCGGGTCGACCACGATCGCGCTGCCGCGCGACAGCGTGCCCTGGTCGATGGTGACCTTGGCGCCCAGCTCGCCCAGCAGCTTCACCGTGGTGACCACGTCGTGCAGGTGCGGCACGTTGGTGATCTCCACCGGCTCATCGGCCAGCAGGGTCGCGCACAGAATGGGGAGGACGGCGTTCTTGGCGCCGGAGATGCTCACTTCACCGTGCAGCGCAGCGCCGCCGGTCACAACGATCTTGGCCATGTATTCGGGATCTTCTGCGGTTCAGCCGGCTTCGGCCGGGGTCACGGTTTTCAGCGCCAGCGCGTGGATCGCGCCGCCCATCAGGTCGCCCAGGGTGGCATACACCATGCGGTGGCGGGCCAGCGGCATCTTGCCGGCGAAGGCCTCGCAGACCACGGTCGCTTCGAAATGCACGCCATCGTCGCCCTGCACGTCGGCGCGGGCGCCGGGCAGGCCGGTTTCGATCAGATTGCGGATGGTGTCGGCGTCCAACGGGCTTTCCTAATAAAATGTGCGTCCATTCTACTTCCGCTGCGTGGCGTCCGCATGGCCGAATCCCTGTTGCCCCCCCGTTCCGTCGACCCTGCCGGCCTGGTTGCCAGCGGCCGCCGAGTGTTCGAGATCGAGCGGCAGGCACTGGATGCCGTGGCCGACCGCCTCGGCGAAGGCTTCCAGCAGGCCTGCCAGGCGATCCTGGCCAGCCGTGGCCGGGTGGTCGCCACCGGAATGGGCAAGTCCGGGCATGTCGCCCGCAAGATCGCCGCCACCCTGGCCTCTACCGGCACGCCGGCGTTCTACGTGCACCCCGGCGAAGCCGGCCATGGCGATCTCGGCATGATCACCGAGGACGACGTGGTGCTGGCCCTGTCCTATTCGGGCGAATCGGACGAAGTGCTGATGCTGCTGCCGGTGCTCAAGCGCCAGGGCAACGTACTGATTTCCATGACCGGCCGACCGCAGTCCAGCCTGGCCACCGCCGCCGACATCCACCTGGACGTGAGCGTGCCGGCCGAGGCCTGCCCGCTGGCGCTGGCGCCCACCTCCAGCACCACCGCCTCGCTGGCGATGGGCGATGCACTGGCCGTGGCCCTGCTCGACGCACGTGGCTTCACCGCTGATGACTTCGCCCGTTCACACCCGGCCGGCAGCCTTGGCCGCCGCCTGCTGCTGCACATTACCGACGTCATGCACACCGGCGACGACCTGCCCAGCGTGGGCGCCGACGCCAGCCTCAGCGAAGCGCTGATGGAGATGAGCCGCAAGCGGCTGGGCATGACCGCCGTGGTCGACGCCGACGGCGTGCTGATCGGCCTGTTCACCGACGGCGACCTGCGCCGTGCGCTGGACAGCGCGCTGGACGTGCGCACCGCGAAGATCGCCGATGTAATGACCCGCAACCCGCGCACCATCGGCGCCGACCAGCTGGCCGTGGAGGCCGCCCGGCAGATGGAAACCCAGAAAATCAATGGCCTGATCGTGGTTGATGGCCAGGGCCGCGCGGTCGGCGCCCTGAACATTCATGACCTGTTGCGGGCGCGGGTGGTTTAACCGACAGTCCATAGACCCCATTCAGTCTGTAATGCCGCACCCGCCCACAACGAGCCTGCCGCCCTGATGCCCTGGTCCCCCCTGCCCGCCCTCCCCGCCCACCTGCATGCCGCCGCGGCCCGGATCCGCCTGGCCTGCTTCGACGTGGACGGCACCCTCACCGACGGTCGGCTGTACTACGACAGGGACGGCAACGAGAGCAAGGCGTACTTCGTGCAGGACGGCCTGGGCCTGAAACTGCTGCAGCAGCACGGCATCCATCCCGTGCTGATCACCGCGCGCAACAGCCAGTCCGCGCTCAAGCGCGGCGCCGACCTCGGCATCGATACCCAGATCGCCGTGGGCGACAAGCTGGCCAGCGTGCAGGCGCTGTGTGCGCAGCACGGCATCGGCCTGGAACAGGTGGCGTTCATGGGCGATGACCTGCCCGACCTGGCGCCGCTGGGTGCGGTCGGCCTGGCGGTGGCCCCGGCCAATGCCCATCCGTGGATCGCCGAACGCGTGCACTGGCAGACCCGCGCCGAGGGTGGCCGTGGCGCCGCGCGCGAGCTGTGCGACATCCTGCTGGCCGCTCAGGGCCGCGTGGATGCGGTGCTGGCGAGGTTCGGCGCATGAACTTGCCCACCTTGAACTGGCGCACCCTGCTCGGCATCGGCCTGCTGCTGGCAGCACTGCTCAGCAGCTGGGCGGCGCTGCGCAACCGCGACAAGGGGCCAGCCACGGGTGGCCAGGAAATCGGCGTGGATTACATCCTGCATGACTTCCAGATCGTTGCCCTGGATGAGCACGGCAAGGAATCGACCACCCTGCGCGCACCGCTGCTGGAACGCCAGCGCGGCGACCAGACCATCAACATCGCCACCCCGCTGTTCGAGATGCCGGACAAGGATGGCAAGCACTGGACCCTGCGCGCCGAGACCGGCTGGCTCAGCGCCAAGGGCGACGAGATGAAGCTGCGCGGCAATGTCGCCGGCGACAGCCCGGCGGGCCCGGGCGTGGTGCCGACCACCTTCCGCACCGACCACCTGGACGTGTTCCCGAAGGACAACCGCGCCCGTACCGATGCCCTGGTGACCATGACCCGCCCGGGCATGGAACAGTCCGGCGTCGGCTTCGAGGTGGATTCCAAGAACAACACGTATCATTTCCTCAGCCAGTCCAAGGGCCGCTACACGCCCAAACGCTGATTCCGCCGCCAGCCCGCGACGTCTCCGGACAGGCGCAGGGCCGGCAGCCCCACCCTCCGCCCCCGGCCCGCCCGGGAGGCCCTCACCGGTAGAACGGACCCCGATGAAGATTCCCTTTGCCGCCGTACTCGCGCTCGGTCTTCTTGTCCCCAGCGCCGCCTTCGCCAAGTCCACCGACCGCAACGAAGACATGCACATCGATTCCGGCGCCCAGTCCGGCATGCTCACCGGCGACGGCAAGACCGTGCTGTCGCAGGGCGTGATCATCACCCAGGGCACGCTGGACCTGCGCTCGTCCGAGGCCGAGATCTACCTCAAGGACGGCGAGGCGGTGCGCGTGGTGTTCACCGGCAAGCAGGCCAAGATGAAGCAGCAGCTTGATGACGGCACCTGGATGGACGCGCTGGCTGATCGCATCGACTACGACATCAAGACCGAGATCATCACCCTGACCGGCAACTACAAGGTCACCAGCGCGCGCGGCACCAATGCCGGCCAGCGCATGGTCTACAACACCCGCACCGGCGAGATGAACTCCGGTGGTGACGGCAGCCGCGTGCGCACCGTCATCCCGCCGAAGAACAAGACACCGGCGGCACCAGCGGCACAGCCCAGGGCCACCACGCCGGCACAGCCGGCCGGGAGCAGAAAGTAATGCTCGTCGCCAAGGGCCTGCGCAAGAAGTACAAGCAGCGCGAAGTGGTCAAGGACTTCGGGCTGACCCTCGATGCGGGTGAAGTGGTGGGCCTGCTCGGCCCCAACGGCGCCGGCAAGACCACCTGCTTCTACATGATCGTCGGTCTGGTCGCCGCCGATGCCGGCAGCATCGTGCTCGACGGCAAGGACATCACCGGTGACCCGATGTACACCCGCGCCAAGCAGGGCGTGGGCTACCTGCCGCAGGAACCCTCGGTGTTCCGCAAGCTGACCGTGGCCGACAACATCCGCCTGGTGCTGGAACTGCGCGAGGACCTGGACTCGGCCGGCCGCGAGCGCGAATTGAACGGCCTGCTCGACGAACTGCAGCTGGGCCATGTCGCCGACCAGCTCGGCGCCAGCCTGTCCGGTGGCGAACGCCGCCGCTGCGAGATCGCCCGCGCACTGGCCGCGCAGCCGCGCCTGATCCTGCTCGATGAACCGTTCGCCGGTGTAGACCCGATTTCGGTCGGCGAGATCCAGCGCATCGTCACCCATCTCAAGCAGCGTGGCATCGGCGTGTTGATCACCGACCACAATGTGCGCGAGACCTTGGGTATCTGCGACCGCGCGTATATCCTCGCCGAGGGCAGCGTGCTGGCCCAGGGTTCGCCGGAGGCGATCCTGGACAATGCCGACGTGCGTCGGGTCTACCTTGGGGATTCCTTCAAGCTGTGACTGCGGTCGCCGGGTCCCTTTCCTTCCTTTCGGCACAGGCATGAAGACTCGGCTGCAGACATCGTTGGGACAGCAACTGGTGCTCACGCCCCAGTTGCAGCAGGCGATCAAGCTGCTGCAGATGTCGACCACCGAGCTGGAGCTGGAGATCGCGCAGGCAGTGGAGAGCAACCCACTGCTGGACTGGGCCGACAGCAACGACAGCAGCGCCGCCAACGAAGGCAGCGATGGCAACGGCAACGAAGCGCCTGCAGAACGCAGCGATGAAGGCGACGACTGGGCGCCGGCCGAACTGGACTGGACGGCCACCGGCAGCGGTGGCAGCTTCGATGATGACGACGATACCGGCAGCGCCGCCGAACGCGTGGCCGAAACCGAGACGCTCGCCGACCACCTGCTGTGGCAGCTGCACCTGTCGCATCTTTCTGCCAGTGATCGCAGCATCGGCGCGGCACTGATCGATGCACTGGACGACGACGGTTACCTGCGCGAGCCGCTGGCCACCATCGCGGAAACCCTGTTGCCGGCGATCCACGCCGACGAGGATGAGATCCTCGCCGTGCTGCATCGCATCCAGCGTTTCGATCCGGTCGGTGTGGCTGCACGCACGCTTGGCGAATGCCTGCAGCTGCAGCTGGACGTGCTGGCCGACGAAACGCCGGGCCTGCTGCTGGCGCGACAGATTGCCGCAGGACCACTGGAGCGGTTGCCGCGCAGCGGCGTCGCCGGGCTCGCCCATGAACTGAAGCAGCCGCTGGACGAGGTCGAGACCGCGGTCGCCCTGCTGCGCTCGCTGGACCCGCGTCCAGGTACCCAGATCGCCCCCTTGTCGCAGGACACCTACGTGGTGCCGGACGTGGTGGTGTGGCGGCAGAACGGTGTGTGGCGTGCGGCGCTGGCCGGGCACGCCGGACCGAAGGTAGTGATCCATCGTGGCTACGAACAGCTGATCCGCCGCTGTGGCGACGCCGACGCGGGCTACCTGCGCGCCCAGCTGCAGGAAGCGCGCTGGCTGCTGAAGGGCCTGCAGCAGCGTGGCGAGACCCTGCTGCGGGTGGTGCGGAGCCTGATCCTGCAGCAGGCCGGTTTCCTGGAATTCGGCGAGCAGGCCCTGCGTCCGCTGACCCTGCGCGAGATCGCCGCCGAGCTCGGCCTGCACGAATCGACGGTGTCGCGCGCGATCGCGCGCAAGCACGTGCGTACCCCGCGCGGCACCCTGCCGCTGCGCGCCTTCTTCGCTTCGGGCATTGATACCGAGGGCGGCGGCGAAGCATCCAGCACCGCCATCCAGGCGATGATCCGCCGCCTGATCGACGACGAGAACCCGCGCAAGCCGCTTTCTGACGCCAAGCTGGCTGACCTGCTCAAATCGTCGGGAATTCCAGTAGCGCGACGCACCGTGGCGAAGTATCGTGAAGCCATGAACATTTCCGCCTCGCACGAAAGGGTCAGAATCGCTTGACGCGCCGCCGCGCCCGGCGGAGAGGTTCATTGGCACATCCGAACACAGGAGAAACCCGATGCGCATCGAAACGTTTGGCAAAGATGTCGAAGTCACCCCGGCCCTGCAGTCCTATGTAGAGGAGAAGCTGGCCCGGATCGGCAAACACTTCGACCAGCACTGCGAAGCGCGGGTGACCCTCAAGCTGCAGAAGACCGAGCACCACGTCGACGCCAGCCTCAACATCCCGGGGCAGACCCTGCACGCCGAGGCCGGCGGCCAGACCATGTACGCCGCGATCGACCTGCTTGCGGACAAGCTTGACCGCCTGGTGATCAAGCACAAGGAGAAAAAACAGCAGCACGCACCGCTGCCGGTGGGCGACAATGGTGGCTGATCGCCACTGTTCCCCGCAGACATGCCCCTGACTGACCTTCTGGCGGCCGTGCAGACCCAGCTCTGCACGGCCACCGACCGTGACAGCGTCCTGCAGGCCGCCGCCGGGTTGCTGGCCTGCCGCCAGGCCAACGCCGAACAGATCTATCTGAACCTGTGCCAGCGCGAAGCGCTGGGCAGCACCGCGATCGGCCACGGTATCGCCATTCCCCACGGCCGCGCGCCGACCCTGGACCGCCCCCGTGGCGCCCTGCTGCGCCTGGCCACCCCGGTCGACTTCGGTGGCGACGAGCCGGTGGACCTGGTGTTCGCGATGGCCGTTCCCGCCCACTACACCCACCAGCACCTGATGCTGCTGTCCGAGCTGGCCGAACTGTTCTCGGCAGCGGATATCCGCCAGGCACTGCGCCAGGCAGGCGACGCGCGGGCCCTGCGCGAGGCGCTGGACATGACCCCACCTGCGAGTGCCGCATGAATACCAGCATCACCGCCCGTGAACTGTTCGAACAGCAGCGCGAGCGGCTGGGGCTGCGCTGGGCCGCGGGCCAGTCGGGTGAGAAGCGTGAGCTGGAGGCCGGCAATACGGTCTCCCGTCGCCCCTCGCTGGCCGGCTACCTCAATGCGATCTACCCCAACAAGGTGCAGATCCTGGGCACCGAGGAACTGTCCTGGCTGGACGCACTTGAACCGCGCCAGCGCTGGGAAACGATCGAAAAAATCATGCAGTCGCACCCGCTGGCACTGGTGCTGACCCGCAACCAGGCGTGCCCGGAAGACCTGCGTGCCGCCGCCGATGAATCCGGCACCCCGTTGTGGCTGTCGCCCAAGCGCGGCCACGAACTGCTCAACCACCTGTCCTACCACCTGGCACGGACGCTGGCGCCGCGGGTGATCCTGCATGGCGTGTTCATGGAGATCTACTCCATCGGCGTGCTGATCACCGGCGAAGCCGGATCGGGCAAGAGCGAGCTGGCGCTGGAACTGCTCAGCCGTGGCCATCGCCTGGTGGCAGACGATGCCCCCGAATTCACCCAGATCGCACCCGATGTACTCGACGGCACCTGCCCGGAGCTGCTGCAGGACCTGCTGGAAGTGCGCGGCCTGGGCGTGTTGAACGTGCGCGAGATGTTCGGCGACACGGCTGTAAAGAAGAACAAGTACCTTCGGCTGATCGTTCACCTGACCAAGCCGATGACCGAACCCACCCCGCATGGCTACGAGCGCCTGACCGGCGATTCGGGCACCCGCCATGTGCTGGACCTGGACGTGCCGCTGATCACCCTGCCGGTGATGCCCGGCCGCAACCTGGCCGTGCTGACCGAGGCGGCCACCCGCCTGCATATCCTGCGGACCAAGGGCATCGACCCGGCGGCGATGTTCATCGCCCGCCACAGCAACCTGCTGGAACGGCGAACGCCCTGACCCCCTGCCCTTCGAAGAGCCTTTCCATGAGCACCGTCACCCCCTCCGCCCCGACCCTGATCATCGTCAGCGGCCTGTCCGGCTCGGGTAAATCCGTCGCCCTGAAGACCTTCGAGGACCAGGACTACTACTGCTCGGACAACCTGCCGATCAACCTGCTGCCGGACTTCGTACGCAGCCTGCTGGCCAATCGCGGCGGCAGTGCGCCGCGCCGGCTGGCCGTAGGCATCGACGTGCGTGGGCAGGCCGACCTGAGCCAGCTGGGCGACTGGCGGCAGCTGGCCGCCGACGCCGGCGTGGACGTGAAGGTGCTGTTCTTCGAAGCCAGCGACGAGACGCTGCTCAAGCGCTACGCCGACACCCGCCGCCGCCATCCGTTGAGCCAGCTGGGGCTGTCCCTGCCCGAAGCCATCGCCCGCGAACGCGAGTTGACCGCACCACTGCGCCGCGAGGCCGATGCGGTAATCGACACCAGCAGCCTCAACGTGCACCAGCTGCGGCGCCGGATCATCACCGAGTTCACGATGGACCATGCCACCGGCCTGTCGCTGCTGTTCGAATCGTTCGCCTACAAGCGCGGTGTGCCCGCCGAGGCGGACTTCGTGTTCGATGCGCGAGCGCTGCCCAATCCACACTGGGACCCGGAACTGCGTGCGCTGAGCGGTCGCGAACCCGGCGTGCGCGATTACCTGGAAGCGCAGCCGGATGTGCAGCGCTACCTGGCCCAGTTGACAGACTTTCTCGATACCTGGCTGCCGAAGCTGGGGGATGGCACCCGCAGCTACGTGACCGTGGCGTTCGGCTGCACCGGTGGCAAGCACCGCTCGGTGTTCCTGGCCGAGCGCATGGCACGCCACGCCCGCGAGATGGGCTGGGAAGACGTGGCGACGTACCACCGCGAACAGGATTGAGGGGGTCGGCCGGGCTGCGCCCGGCACCCGCCGGTAGTGCCGGCCGCTGGCCGGCAACAGCAACAGCAACAGCAACAGCAACAGCGGCATTCCCCGGGTGGCGGGGCGGGTCAGCAAGCGGGGGACGCTGCAAGTACGTCCCTGTAAGCTCGGTCGCCGCATCCATGCGGCTCACGCCCCCGCTTGCAGACCTGCCCCGCCTTCGACAGATTCCCGCGATCTGTCGGGACGGCGGTGTGTGCTGCTGTTGGTTGGTGTCGACCTTGGTCGACACGGTAGATCCACGCCATGCGTGGATGAGTTCCGGGCAGGCATCGAAAAACGCATGGGGTCGGATCCCTTTTCCAGGGGAAAAGGGCTCTGACCCTGGCAACACTGAATACGGGACACAGTGCCCCTCTCCTGCTGCTATCGCCGATTCACCTTGACCTGTTAACGTGCAGTAATGACCTGTGGCATTCTCCTCGTAACACATCCCGGGGTCGGGACCGCCCTGCTTGACGTGGCGACCCGGCTCCTGCGGCAATTGCCGCTGAAAACCGAAGCTTTCGAAGTACCGTTCGACGCAGACCTGGACGCCCTGCTCCCGCTCGCCTCGGCCGCCCTGCGGCGGGTCGATGGGGGTGACGGCGTGCTGATCCTGACCGACCTGTACGGCGCCAGCCCCGCCAACCTTGCCGGGCAGCTGGCCCGGCTGGGGACCCCGGTTCGCCGGGTGTCGGCGCTGAGCCTGCCGATGTTGCTGCGGGTGATGAATTATCCGGAACAGGGACTGGATCAACTGCCCGCCACAGCCGCGGCGGGTACCCGTAATGGAGCGATAGTCGACGATGCTTGAACGAGAACTCACCGTGAGCAACCGCCTGGGCCTGCACGCCCGGGCCACCGCCAAGCTGGTGCAGGCCCTGGCGCCGTTCCGCTGCAACGTGACCATGGCCGCCAAGGGCCGTGAGATCAACGCCAAGAGCATCATGGGCGTGATGCTGCTGGCCGCCGGCCAGGGCACTCCGGTCACCGTGCGCATCAGCGGCGAGGACGAAGCCGCCGCGATGGAGGCGGTGGTCGGCCTGTTCGAACGCCGTTTCGACGAGGACAGCTGAGCGTGCCACGCGCACGCGCCGGCCAGCCCCCTTCCGGCCAACGGCCGGTACTGCTGCTTGCCGGCCACGGTGCCGCCCGCGGCACGGCAATGGGCCGCGCCCGCGTGCGACTCCCACATGCATTGGAAGTGGCCGAGCAGCGCGTTGCGGCCAACCAGGTCGAGGCCGAGCTGGCCTGCCTGCATCGCGCGGTGGATGCCGCACGCACGGAGATGCACGAACTGCGCCAGCGCCTGCATGGAGCGCTGAACCAGGAAGTGGGTGAGTTCCTCGACCTGCATGCGCTGCTGCTGGACGATCCCGAGCTGCTGTATGGCCTGGACGAACTGATCCGCAGCGGACCGTACAGCGCCGGCTATGCATTGCGCCTGCAGCGCGACCGCCTGGCCAAGGTCTTCGACGGGATGGACGATGCCTACCTGAAGAGCCGCATGGACGACCTCGACCATGTGATCGGCCGCATCCATGCCTTCCTGCAGCCCGAACGCCCGCCGGCGGTGAAAGGCCTGGCCGGCGAGATCCTGGTCTGCGACAACATCGCGCCCTCCGAACTGGCACAGCTGCAGGCACAGGGTGTGGTCGGCATCGTCACCGCTGCCGGCAGCGCGCTCTCGCACAGCGCGATCCTTGCGCGCAGCCTGCACCTGCCCTTGATCGTCAACGTGCCACAGCTGCTCAGCCGCATCGCCGATGGCGACGTGCTGATCATCGATGGCGCCGACGGCAGCATCACCGCCAATCCGCAGGCCGACAATCTGCGCGACTACCGCGCGCGACTGAAGGAACATGCACGCGAACAGCGCGAGCTGGGCCGCCTGCGCAGCAAGCCCAGCCGCACCCGCGACCAGGTCGACATCGCCCTGCTGGCCAATGCCGAATCGCTGGAGGACGTAACCCAGGCGCATGCGCTGGGCGCCCACGGCCTGGGCCTGTACCGCACCGAATTCCTGTTCCTGCAGCGCAACGAGCTGCCGGACGAAGAAGAACAGTTCCAGACCTACCGCGATGCCGCGCTGGGCATGAGCGGACGACCGGTGACCATCCGCACCCTCGACCTGGGTGCGGACAAGGCTGATCGCACCGGCCTGACCCTGAGCAACGAAGAAAACCCGGCGCTCGGCCTGCGCGGCGTACGCCTGTCGCTGGCACGGCCGAAGGTGGCCGACACCCAGCTGCGCGCGATCCTGCGCGCCTCGGCCTACGGCAAGCTGCGGGTGCTGGTGCCCATGGTCAGCACCCGTGAGGAACTGCTGGCAGTGCGCCGGCGCATGCTCAAGCTGACCGAACAGCTGCGCGGCGAAGGCCACATGGTGTCCGACCACGTGCCACTGGGCGCGATGATCGAAGTTCCTGCGGCTGCGCTGGCCCTGGAAAGCTTCATCGACCTGGTCGATTTCCTGTCGATCGGCACCAATGACCTGGTGCAGTACCTGCTGGCGGCCGACCGCAACAATGAAGCACTGGGCGAGCTGTATTCGCCGTTGCACCCGGCGGTACTGCGGCTGCTGCAGATGGTGATCGAGACCGGCGCGCGCCACCGCATCCCGGTGGCGGTCTGTGGCGAGATGGCCGGCGATGCGCGGATGACCCCACTGCTGCTGGCACTGGGCCTGACCGAATTCAGCCTGCATCCCGGCACGTTGCTGGAGGTACGCCGCGCGATCCGCGAGGCCGACCTCGGTGCGCTGCGCGCCCGCGCACCGAAGCTGCTGGGCATGCGTGACCGCCGCGGTATCGAGCGCTGGCTGGCGTTGGTGGCGGACGCGTCCTGATTTCCGCGCTACGCGCTCGCCGGGCATGGCCCGGCGCTACCGCCGCGCGCCACCCTTGGTAGCGCCGGGCCATGCCCGGCGGAACATGTGGCCCCCGGTGGCCGTAGGCCAGCGGGGTATGCGTTGAAACATCCCCTTGCGATAATGACGCGCTGAACACCCCTGTTGCCGCATCCTTGCCGGGATCGCGGCTTTTCTTATCCCCGCGGGAGCTGCGATGGCTGAAGCTGTACGCCACGACAAGACTGCGCGCCAACTGCGGATGCTGTCCGATGCACTGGACAGCGGCCGGCTGGGCCCGGTGCGTCGCCTGGTCAACACCCTGGCCCCGGCCGAGATCGGCAACCTGCTCGAGTCGCTGCCGCCGGGCAAGCGCGAGGTGGTGTGGGGCCTGGTCGATCCGGAAGATGACGGCGAGGTGCTGGTCCACGTCGGCGACGACGTGCGCGAAAGCCTGCTCGCGGACATGGACCCGGACGAGATCATCGCCGCGGTCGAAGACCTGGACATCGACGATCTGGCCGACCTGGTCGAAGACCTGCCGGACACGGTCATCGACGAAGTCCTCAAGTCGATGGACCGCGAGAACCGCGAGCGCCTGGAACAGGTGCTGTCCTATCCCGAGGACAGTGCCGGCCGCCTGATGAACCCGGACGTGGTGACCGTGCGCGCCGACGTCAATGTCGACGTCGTGCTGCGTTACCTGCGCCTGCGCGGTGAACTGCCCGACCACACCGACCATCTGTTCGTGGTCAGCCGCCGCCACCAGTACCTCGGCCGCGTGTCGCTGGCGGCACTGGTGACCCACGAGGACACCACCCCGATCAACCGCCTGATCGACGACGAGCAGCCAGCCATCGACGTCGGCGAGAGCGACCAGGAAGTCGCCCGCCAGTTCTCCGACCATGACTGGATCTCCGCGCCGGTGGTGGACGACAACAACATCCTGATCGGCCGCATCACCATCGATGACGTGGTCGACATCATCCGCGGCCAGGCCGAGCACCAGGCGCTGGGCGCCGCCGGCCTGGACGAGGACGAGGATCTGTTCAGCCCGGTCTGGCGCGCAATGCGCCGCCGCCTGATGTGGCTGTCGGTGAACCTGTGCACGGCCTTCCTGGCCTCCAGCGTGGTCGGCCATTTCGAAGGCACCATCGACAAACTGGTGGCGCTGGCGGTGCTGATGCCGATCGTCGCCGGCCTCGGCGGCAACGCCGGTACCCAGGTGCTGGCACTGATGGTGCGCGGCCTGGCGCTGGGCCAGGTGGGCGCCTCCAACGCCCGCACCCTGCTGTGGAAGGAAGTGCGGGTCGCGCTGCTGAACGGCGTGATGCTGGGTTCGGTGCTGGGCCTGATCGTGCTGGCCTGGTTCCACTCGCCCGGGTTGTCGGCAGTCATTGCCATCGCGCTGACCTGCAACCTGTTGTTTGCTGCATTGGCCGGCGTGCTGGTGCCACTGACCCTGAAGCGCTTCGGCTTCGACCCGGCGCTGGCCAGCGGCATCTTCCTGACCGCCGTGACCGACTCGATGGGCTTCTTCACCTTCCTCGGCCTGGCCACCCTGGTGCTGCTGCACTGACCGTCTCAAGGGTCGGAACTCCGGCCCACTCCAAACCCAGGGTCGGATCCCCGCTGCGCGGGGCTCCGACCCGATCCCAACCGGAACACCCCATGGCAACCACCATCGAAAACTACTTCCAGCCCGGCTGGCGCGACCAGCAGCACACCTGCCCGGCCTGCGAATGGAAGGGCAGCTCGCGCGCCATGGAAATGGAACTGGACGAAGACGCCACCGAGTACGACTGCCCGGTCTGCGAGAACCCGCTGCTGGTGGTGCTGCACCCGGATTTGGCGCAGGTGCAGGCCGCCGCCGCCGAAGGCAATGCCGAAGCACGGGAGCAGCTGGAGATCATCGCCAGCTTCCCACGGCCGGAGTGACGCGGCGCATGATGCCGCGTTGACGGCGGCGGACTACGATGCAGCTGACCCTACCGCCTCGGGAAGTCCCATGGTCCGTTCGATGTCGCGCTGGCTGCCGCTGCTGGCCGTACTGATGATTTCCGGTTGCGCCTCGGTGCCGGACAGCGCGCGCGGGCATTTCGAGGGCCGCGCGGTGAAGGTGGATGGCGAAACCGCCTACTACCAGGTCTTCATTCCTGCCGGCGTCCGCGCCTCCGCCCCAGGCAGCGCAGCCACGCAGGGCGGGCCTCCGGTCATCCTGTTCCTGCACGGCTCGGGCGAGCGCGGCGCCGATGGCGTCAAGCAGACCTACTCGGGACTGGGCCCCTATCTGCGCGAGCACCCGGACTTCCCGGCCCTGGTGGTGTTTCCGCAGGCACCGCGCCATTCCGAATGGAGCGGCCGCAACAACCGCATGGCGCTGGCCGCACTGGACGCGATCGTCGACGAATTCGGCGCCGACCCGGCACGGCAGTACCTGACCGGCATGTCGATGGGCGGTTATGGCAGCTGGAACATCGGCCTGGACGACCCGCATCGTTTTGCCGCGATCGTACCGGTATGCGGTGCCGTGTTCGCACCGCGCGCGAAGCGACCGACCCTGTTCGTCGAGCAGGTCGCGCAGGAGTCAGATCCGTATGCGGTGATCGCGCAACGCCTGCGGCACACACCGATCTGGATCTTCCACGGCGCACTGGACGATGTGGTGCCTCCGGACGACGACCGCCGGCTGCACAGCGCCTTCCTGGCCACCAATGCGCGCGACGTGCGCTATACCGAGTACCCCGACGGCAACCACAACGCCTGGGACGCCACCTATGCCGACCCGGCAATGTGGGATTGGCTGTTCGCGCAGAAGCGGTGAGCCGCGGCTTCCGGTAGCTGCCCACCAGGGTTGGATCCTGGCTCCAGTGGCTGTCAACCCTGGTTGGATCCTGGTTTCGGTGGGTGCCAACCTTGGTTGGCACTATCTGTCCGCCCCCATGAACTCCGCCTTGGCAGAACCTTCGAGTTCCCACTGACACCACGCATGCGGGTACTCGCCAAGCTGCGTTGCCAGCCCCCCCTGATCGGATTCGCCATCACATACATCGCGTGCAGGAACAGCGATTCATCAGAGCGGATTGCATGATCGTGATAGCAGGACTGCCAGAAGCGCCCCACCCTGCCCAGTACCCTGTTTGCGTGCACGGCCGTACGCGACTTGAAGCGCTTCATGACAACGTCGAGCGATGCCGCGCGCAGCTGCATCAACCAGTGAATGTGATCCGGCATGACCACGTAGGCAATCGAATGGGTCAGACCTTCCAGATCCAGACGCCGGAACTCCTGCACGGCGGTATCCGCAACGGCGTCGTTGGCGAACAGCGCCGCCCGGCCATGCACGTTCGTTGTGAGGATGTAGCTCTGGCCGATAGTGGAGTGACGGCCTAGCAGGAGGTGGGCGCTGTTCATGCAGAAGAGCATGGGCGGGCGCTTGTTCCCTGAACATCGGGAAATCACCTTCGCAAGGGTAGGCCAGTGCCAACCAAGGTTGGCACCCACCACGGCAGCAGTGCCAACCAAGGTTGGCACCCACCACGGCAGCAGTGCCAACCAAGGATGGCACCCACCACAGCAGCAGTACCAACCAGGGTTGGCACCCACCATGGTGATGCGGCAGATCAGCCCAGCAGGGTTTCCAGCACGGCCATGCGCACGGCGACGCCGTTGGCGACCTGGCGCAGTACCCACGACTGCGGGCCGTCGGCCACCTCGTCGGTCACTTCCACGCCGCGGTTGATCGGGCCCGGGTGCAGCACTGCCGCATCCTTGCCGGCGCGTGCCAGGCGCTCATTGGTCAGGCCGTACTGGGCGTGGTACTGCTCCAGCGACGGCACCAGGCCTTCTTCCATGCGCTCGCGCTGCAGGCGCAGCATCATCAGCGCGTCGACGCCTTCCAGCATCGCATCGAAATCATCGCCGACCACGCAGCCCTTCAAGGTCTTGTCGTCCGGCAGCAGCGACTGCGGACCGCACACGCGGATTTCGCCCACGCCCAGCGTGCGCAGCGCATGCAGATCGGTGCGGGCCACGCGCGAGTGCTTCACGTCGCCGACGATCACCACCTTCAGCTTCGAGAAATCCGGGCCCTTGGCCTGGCGCAGGGTCAGCATGTCCAGCAGGCCCTGGGTCGGGTGCGAACTGCGGCCGTCACCGGCGTTGATCAGCGCAGTGCCTTCGCCCGCCGCTTCGGCCAGTGCGGCCACGGCGCCGTCATCGGGGTGGCGCACGACGAAGCCACGCACGCCCATCGCTTCCAGGTTGCGCAGCGTGTCGCAGGCGGTTTCACCCTTGCGCGTGGACGAGGTCGAGGCATCGAAGTTCAGCACGTCGGCGCCCAGGCGCTGCGCGGCCAGCTGGAACGAGCTGCGGGTGCGCGTGGACGGTTCGAAGAACAGCGTGCACACCGCCGAACCGGCCAGTACATGACGCTTGTTGCCGACGCGACCGACCGCGGCATCGCGGATCTGCCCTGCCCGGTCGAGCAGCTGCAACAGGGTTTCGCGCGGCAGGCCCTCCAGGGTCAGCAGGTGGCGCAGGCGTCCGGAGGCATCGATTTGCTGGGCAGTCATGGCGGGAGTCGGGCAGTCAGGGAATGGGGGTGGCGTCGTCCGGCGACGACAGCCAGCGGTCAATGATCACCGCCGCGGCCACGGCATCGAGGGCGGCCGCATCTCGGCGGCGCTTGCGCCCTTCGGCGCGCTCGACGGCGAAGCGGCGGGCGGCCTCGACCGAGCTGGAACGCTCGTCGATCATCACCACGGGCAGCTTGAAGCGTTCCCGCAGCTGGCGGGCGAAGCCCTGCGCGCGCTTGCGGTTGGGCTGGTCCTGGCCGTCCAGGGTCAGCGGGTCGCCGACGACCAGGCCATCGGGCTTCCATTCCTTGAGCAGGCGCTCGATCGCGGTCCAGTCCGGGCCGTTGCCGTGCACATCGACCACCGCCACCGCGCGCGCATGCGCCGCGAAGGCACTGCCGATGGCCACGCCGATCCGTCGCGAGCCGACATCGAAGCCAAGAACGGTGCCGTCACGGCGGATCGCCGGAGCAGGAGATATCGGTGCGGGCGCGGCCGGCTCAGACATGGCCGCTGTAATCCGTCAGCCGGAACAGGTCCACGCCGATACGCGAGGCCGCACCCTGCCAGCGCTGCTCCAGTGGCAGCTGGAACACCAGCTCGGCGTCGGCCGGCACGGTCAGCCAGCTGTTCTCGGACAGCTCGCTTTCCAGCTGCCCTGCGCCCCAGCCGGCACAGCCGAGGGTAACCACGGCGTTGGCCGGGCCTTCGCCGCGCGCCATCGCTTCGAGGATGTCGCGCGAGGTGGTCAGGTACAGGCCATCGCCCACGGTCAGGCTGGAATCCCACGCCCGCGCGTCGTCATGGATGACGAAGCCGCGCTCGGGATGCACCGGGCCGCCGTTGAGCACCATGCGCGCCTGCAGGTCGCCATCACCGGTGGTGATGTCCATCTGCGCAAGCACTTCACCCAGCGTGTACTCGGACGGCTGGTTGACCAGCACACCCATCGCCCCGTTCTCGTCGTGCTGGCAGATCAGCGCGACGCTGCGGGCAAAGGTCGCGTCGAGCAGCGACGGCAGCGCGACGAGCAGGTGATCGGCAAGGGAGGTCGGCGTTACAGGCATGGCCCCATTCTAGCGGCTGGGCGCGCCGGGCGCCTCCACCCGGCGGTCACGGCGCGCATAATGACGTCCCACCGCGCAGGAGTTCGACGTGTCCGGTTACTGCCTCATCGCTCCGGGCCATCCGGTGCACGACTACTACCACGCCAACGAATACGGCTTCCCGCAGCGTGACGAGCGCGAGCTGTTCGAACGGCTGGTGCTGGAAATCAACCAGGCCGGCCTGAGCTGGGAAACGATCCTGAAAAAGCGCGAGGGCTTCCGCGCAGCCTATGACGGTTTCGATGTGGACCGCGTGGCAGCCTATGCCGAGCAGGACATCGAACGCCTGCTGTCGGACGCCGGCATCATCCGCAACCGGCTGAAGGTGCTGGCGGCGATCCACAACGCGCAGGTGATCCAGCAGCTGCGTGCCAGCCATGGCAGCTTCGCGGCGTGGCTGGATGCGCACCACCCGCGCAGCAAGGCCGACTGGGTGAAGCTGTTCAAGAAGACGTTCCGCTTCACCGGCGGCGAGATCACCGGCGAGTTCCTGATGAGCCTGGGCTACCTGCCGGGGGCGCATGCTGCGGACTGCCCGGTGCATGCGCGGCTGCTGACGCTGGCCCCGCCATGGGTGCAGGTGGCTGGCTGCTGATGCAAATCCGCCGGGCATGGCCCGGCGCTGCCACGTGGTGGTTCCAGTAGCGCCGGGCCATGCCCGGCGAACGCGATCACACCCCCATGTAACGGCCCGGGCGGTGGTTGAACATCAGCACCAGGCTGAGCACCACCGCGCCGATGGCCGAGTACAGCACCTTCGACGGCGACAGCACGAAGAACGCGGCCACCATCAGGCACGCGTCGTAGGACATCTGCACCTTGCCCGCGCTCCAGCCGCGGGTGCGCTGCAGGTACACCGCCAGGATGCCGATGCCACCCAGGCTGGCACGGTGGCGGATGAAGAACAGGATGCCCAGCCCTGACAACGCGCCACCGACGATCGCCGAATACAGCGGGTGTATGTGCGAGAAGTCGATCCAGCGTGGCAGCAGGTCGGTCAGCACGCCACAGGCGGTGACCGCGGCAAAGGTCTTCAGGGTGAATTCCCAGCCCATGCGCCGCAGCGCCACCCAGTAGAACGGCAGGTTGACCAGCACGAACACCACGCCGAAGTTCCAGTCCAACGCGTAATGCAGCAGGAAGGCCATGCCGGCCATGCCGCCGATCATCAGCCCGCTCTTGGCGAAGATGGCCAGGCCCAGCGAGGCCACCATCGTGGCCAGCACCATGCCCTGCACATCCTCGGCGATCGAGTGGCGCAGCGCTTTTTCGTCGGCGGTGGTACCAGCGCTGTCGGGCGGCGGGGTCAGCGGACCGGCGGTGACCAAGTGGCCGTCAGCGTCGTCGCACGGCGCGGGGCCATGGGAGGGAAGGGACATACAGGTGGGGGAACAGCAGGTGGGGAGCGCTATTAGACACGATCCGCATGACAGTTGCAGATGAAATCGTTCAGCTGAATGCGCCCCGCCCTGCCGGCCGCCGGCCGCCGGTCACCCCTTGCCGGCCAGGTGGTGCGCCACCAGCGCGTTGGCGTGGCCATGGCCCAGCCCGTGCTCGCTCTTCAGGAAGCTGACCAGTTCCATGTGCTTGAGCCCCTTCTTCTTCGACAGCAGGCCGAACCAGTGCGCCACCGGCTGCCCGTAGGTCTTCTCGATGGAGGGGAAGTACGAGGCCGGGCCTTTCGGCTTGGTGTCAGTGCTCATGTGCAGCTCCCGTTGAAGTCATTCATTCGACGAACCACAGACGCAGAAATCGACACACCCACTCGTCCACACAGAATGGGATCGGAGCCGTTCCAACAGCTCGCGGGAAACTGTCGAAGGCGGGGTGGCTCAGGTTGCGGGGGCGTGAGCGCCATGGATGGCGCGACCGAGGCTACATGGACGTACTTGCGCCGTCCCCCGCAACCTGAGCCACCCCGCCTCCCACAGGAAGCCAGCTTTTGACGTTCCCGTTGACGTTGATTCGGCGGGTGCCGGGCGCAGCCCGGCCGTATCATTCCCGCATGCCCCGTGAAAACCTCAACGACCTGCAGGCCTTCGTCCACGTCGCCCGCGCGGGCAGCTTCACCAAGGCCGCCGCCCAGTTGGGTGTCTCCCAGTCTGCGCTCAGCCATGCCATGCGCGGCCTGGAGCAGCGCCTTGGCGTGCGCCTGCTGACCCGCACCACGCGCAGCGTGTCCACCACCGAAGCCGGCGCCCACCTGCTGGAAACGCTCGCCCCTCGCCTGGCCGAGATCGAGGATGGGCTGGCCGCGCTGGCCGAATACCGCGAGCGCCCGGCTGGAACCATCCGCATCAATGCCACCGGCCATGCCGCCGAATACATCGCCTGGCCACGGCTGGCGCCGCTGCTGCAGCAGTATCCGGACCTCAAGGTGGAGCTGACCGCCGACTACGGGCTGGCCGACATCGTCGCCGAGCGCTACGACATCGGCATCCGCCTGGGGGAGCGGCTGGCCCGCGACATGGTCGCCGTGCCGGTCAGCCCGCCGCTGCGCATGCGCGTGGTGGGTGCCCCCAACTACTTCCGCCAGCATGTGGTGCCACGGCATCCGGACGAACTGGCCAACCACAACTGCGTGACCCTGCGCCTGCCCACGCATGGCGGGCTGATGCCGTGGGATTTCGGCCAGGACGGCAACGAACTGAGCGTACGCGTGGGCGGTCAGTGGATCTTCAACAGCATGGGCATGACCCGCGCCGCCGCGCTGGCCGGCAGCGGGCTGGCGTGGCTGCCGGAAGACCAGGTACAGCCGATGCTGGACGATGGCCGGCTGCAATCGGTGCTGGACGACTGGTGCCCGTACTTCGATGGCTACTACGCGTACTACCCGTCGCGCCGGCATGTAACGGTGGCGATGCGCACGGTGCTGGATGCGCTGCGCGGGCCAATGGGGAGTTGAGGAGTGCGGACCAAGAGTCCGCACCCACCCTGGTTCCCACCCACCTTGTAATCAGCCCTTGGCCTGTGCCGCACGCTGTGCGTTGTAGCGCTCGCCGACGATCGACACTTCGTCCAGCGCCTGTGCGATGCGCTGCAGTTCCTCCGGCGCCAGCTGCAGCTCGGCCGCGCCCAGGTTCTCTTCCAGCCGGTGGATCTTCGTGGTGCCCGGAATCGGTACGATCCACGGCGCCTGTGCCAGCAGCCAGGCCAGTGCCACCTGTGCCGGGGTCGCACCGCGTGCGGCCGCAATCGTGCTGATGCGGTCCACAAGCGCCTGGTTGGCGCGGCGCGCTTCCACTTCGAAACGCGGCACGGTGTTGCGGAAGTCGTTGGCGTCGAAGGTGGTGTCGGCGTTGATCGCGCCGGTCAGGAAGCCACGGCCCAGCGGGCTGAACGGCACGAAGCCGATGCCCAGCTCCTGCAGGGTCGGCAGCAGCTCGCGCTCCGGTTCGCGCCACCACAGCGAGTACTCGCTCTGCACCGCTGCCACCGGCTGTACCGCGTGCGCGCGCCGCACGGTGGCCGCGCTGGCCTCGGACAGGCCGAAGTGGCCGACCTTGCCTTCGGCGATCAGGTCGCGCACGGTGCCGGCCACATCCTCGATCGGCACGTTCGGGTCGACGCGGTGCTGGTAGAACAGATCGATATGGTCGGTGCGCAGGCGCTTGAGGCTGGCCTCGGCCACTGCACGGATGTTCTGCGGGTGGCTGTCCAGGCCGGTATCGACGCGCGCATCCTTGAAGCCGAACTTGGTGGCGATCACCAGTTTGTCGCGGTACGGCGCCAGCGCCTCGCCGAGCAGGTCTTCATTGGTGTACGGGCCATACACTTCGGCGGTGTCGAAGAAGGTCACGCCGCGTTCGACGGCGGCGTGCAGCAGGGCGATGCCCTGGCTGCGCTCGACCGGCTGGCCGTAGCCGTGGCTCAGGCCCATGCAGCCCAGGCCCAGGGCGGAAACCTTCAGGCCGCTGCGGCCGAGTTCACGTGTCTGCATCGTCATGCTCCAGAGGGGGAGCGCTGACGATACGCCTGCATTGGCAATGGATTGAACCGACTGGATGGCAGTCGGTCATGACTGGAATTCATCAATCGCCCGCGCGCCCTGTAGAGTCGACTGTCAGTCGACTGCTCTTCCACCGGCCGCGAAAATCCCGCGCTGCGCGCGATAGTCGACTGACAGTCGACTCTACAGATCGGCGGATCACCGGATCTCGGAGATCTCCACGCCATCCAACCCCTGCGACAGGGTGCGTGCGTCGCCGCCCTGGCTGAGCTTGATGCGCAGGCGCACTTCGTTCTGCGAATCGGCGTAGCGCAGCGCGTCTTCATAGCTGATCTCGCCGGCCTGGTACAGCTCGAACAGGCTCTGGTCGAAGGTCTTCATGCCCAGCTGGACCGAGTCCTTCATCACTTCCTTCAGCTTGTGGATCTCGCCATCGCGGATGTAGTCCTGCACCAGCGGCGTGCCGAGCAGGATCTCCATCGCTACCTTTCGCGAGCGGCCATCGGGCGACGGCACCAGCTGCTGCGCGACCACGCCCTTGAGGTTCAGCGACAGGTCCATCAGCAGCTGGTTGCGGCGGTCTTCCGGGAAGAAGTTGACGATGCGGTCCATCGCCTGGTTGGCGTTGTTGGCATGCAGGGTGCACAGCACCAGGTGACCGGTCTCGGCGAACGCGATGGCGTGGTCCATGCCTTCGCGGGTACGCACCTCACCGATCATGATCACGTCCGGCGCCTGGCGCAGGGTGTTCTTCAACGCGGCTTCCCAGCTGTCGGTATCGATGCCGACCTCACGCTGGGTGATGATGCAGCCTTCGTGCTTGTGCACGAACTCGATCGGATCTTCGATGGTGATGATGTGGCCGGTCGAGTTCTGGTTGCGGTAGCCGATCATCGCCGCCAGCGAGGTCGATTTACCGGTACCGGTGGCGCCGACAAACAGGATGATGCCGCGCTTGGTCATCGCCAGCGTCTTGATGATCGGCGGCAGGCTCAGTTCTTCTACGGTCGGAATGCGCGTCTCGATGCGACGCAGCACCATGCCGACCTGGTTGCGCTGGTAGAAGCAGCTGACACGGAAGCGGCCGACACCGGACAGGCCGATGGCGAAGTTGCACTCGTGGGTCTTCTCGAATTCCTCGCGCTGCGCCGGGGTCATCACGTTGAGGACCAGGTCGCGGCTCTGCTGGGGCGTCAGCGGGGTCTGCGTGATTGGCGAGATCTTGCCGTTGACCTTCATCGCCGGCGGCATGCCGGCGGTGATGAACAGGTCCGAGGCGCGCTGGTGCGCCATCAGCTTGAGGAATGAAGTGAAATCAATGGTGGTCGCGGTGGTGTTCACGGCGGGCTCCCGGAAAGCGGTTTACCAGGTAACGGTCGGTGGAGGAAACAACACGGGAACAGCAGCGCACTGGCGCACGCTGCCCCGTTGCTGCCCCGCCTTACTCGAACAGGCGCTTGTCCTTGGCGTACTCGCGGGCCTGGTTTCGTGTGATCAGGCTGCGCTTGACCAGGTCCTGCAGGTGCTGGTCCAGGGTCATCATGCCGTACTGCTGGCCGGTCTGGATGGCCGAATACATCTGCGCCACCTTGTCCTCGCGGATCAGGTTTCGGATGGCCGGGGTGCCGACCATGATTTCCCACGCTGCGGTACGACCGCCGCCAACCTTCTTCAGCAGCGCCTGCGAGATCACCGCACGCAGCGACTCGGACAGCATCGAGCGCACCATCGGCTTTTCGCCGGCGGGGAACACGTCGATGATGCGGTCGATGGTCTTCGCCGCCGAACTGGTGTGCAGGGTGCCGAACACCAGGTGGCCGGTTTCCGCGGCGGTCAGCGCCAGGCGGATGGTTTCCAGGTCACGAAGTTCGCCGACCAGGATGATGTCCGGGTCCTCACGCAGTGCCGAGCGCAGCGCTTCATTGAAGCCGTGCGTGTCGCGGTGCACTTCGCGCTGGTTGATCAGGCACTTCTGCGAGGTGTGCACGAACTCGATCGGATCCTCGACGGTGAGGATGTGGCCGTATTCGTTCTTGTTGATGTAGTCGATCATCGCCGCCAGCGTGGTCGACTTGCCCGAGCCGGTCGGCCCGGTCACCAGGATCAGGCCCTGTGGCTGCTGGATCACCTCGCGGAACAGCGGCGGGCAGGCCAGGTCCTCGAGGGTGAGCACCTCGGACGGAATGGTACGGAACACCGCACCGGCGCCGCGGTTCTGGTTGAAGGCGTTCACTCGGAAGCGCGCCAGCGACGGAATCTCGAAGGAGAAGTCCACTTCGAGGAATTCCTCGTAATCGCGGCGCTGCTTGTCGGACATGATGTCGTACACCAGCGCATGGACCTGCTTGTGGTCCAGGGCTGGAATGTTGATCCGGCGAACGTCGCCGTCTACGCGGATCATCGGCGGCAGGCCTGCGGACAGGTGCAGGTCGGACGCTTTGTTCTTTACGGAAAACGCCAGCAGTTCGGCGATATCCATGAGCGGCTACTCCCCAATAACGGCTTCGACTGGAAGGATCTTTCCCCGGGCGGCAGTATAGCCTCCTGATTCAACGGAACGCGTTACGTGGCCACTCCCCTGCCCCAGATCCTGAGCAACCTGCATGCCGCCGCCGAGGCCGCTGGCAGGCCCGACCCACGCCTGCTGGCGGTGTCCAAGACCCAGCCGGCCGAGGCCGTGGCCGCGCTGGCCGCGCATGGCCAGCACGCCTTCGGCGAGAACTACGTGCAGGAAGCGCTGGCCAAGATGCAGGCGCTGCAGCACCTGGCGCTGGAATGGCACCTGATCGGCCACCTGCAGTCGAACAAGGCCGATGCCGTGGCCATTCACTTCGACTGGGTGCAGAGCGTGGACCGGCCCAAGCTGGTCGCCGCACTGGCGCGCCATCGTCCGGCCGCGCGTGGCCCGCTGAACGTTCTGATCCAGGTCAACATCGACGACGAATCAAGCAAGCACGGCTGTGCGCCGGAACAGGTGCAGGCACTGGCCAGCGCGATTGCCGCCGAACCCCACCTGCGCCTGCGTGGCCTGATGGCGATTCCCGCGCCGTGGCCCGAGGCCGAGCGTCGCCGCGATGCGTTCGTGCGCATGCGCACACTTTTCCAGTCACTGGCGACCCAGCACCCGCAGGTGGACACGCTGTCGATGGGCATGAGCGGCGACTACGCTGAAGCCATCGCCGAGGGGGCCACCCTGGTGCGCATCGGTACCGCACTGTTCGGCGCACGCCCGCGCCCAGCCTGACTTTCCGAGGAGATTTCCATGGCAGCTGATTCCATTACTTTCATCGGCGGCGGCAACATGGCGCGCAGCCTGATCGCCGGCCTGATCCGCCAGGGCACACCCGCCGCGCACATCCACGTCGCCGAACCGGTGGCCGAACTGCGCCAGGCGATGGCCGCCGACTTCGGTGTGCAGGTGCATGACAACGCGGTTGATGCCGCTGCGCAGGGCAGCACCTGGCTGCTGGCGGTGAAGCCGCAGGTGCTGCGCGAGGTCTGCCAGTCGCTGCAGGCGCTGGCACAGGCGAACCGGCCGCTGGTGGTATCGATTGCCGCGGGCATCACCAGCACGCAGCTGGAACGCTGGCTGGGTGGCAACCTGCCGGTGGTACGCGCGATGCCCAACACCCCCGCCCTGCTCGGCGCCGGTGTGACCGGTCTGTTCGCCACCGCGTCGGTGGATGCGCAGCAGCACGCACAGGCCGAGAAGGTACTGGCCAGCGCAGGCCGCACGGTGTGGATCGACAGCGAAGCACTGATGGATTCGGTCACCGCCGTCTCCGGCAGCGGACCGGCCTACGTGTTCCTGCTGGCCGAAGCGATGGAAACTGCAGGTATCGCCCAGGGCCTGCCGCCCGACGCCGCGCGCACGCTGGTGGTGCAGACCCTGCTGGGTGCCTCGCGCATGCTGGATGAGGCCGGTGAAAGCCCGGCCGAGCTGCGCCGCCGCGTGACCTCGCCGAACGGAACCACCCAGGCCGCGATCGAGAGCTTCCAGGCCGGTGGTTTCGAGGCGCTGGTGGACACCGCGCTGCGCGCCGCGCAGGTGCGCGGGCAGGAATTGTCTGCGGCGAATGATTGATCCCCTGGGGTCAGATCCCTTTGCCGGGGCAAAGGGATCTGACCCCATCTACCGCCCCAACGTGGTCATGACGAAATCAACGAAGCACTGCAACCGCGGGCGCGGCCGTCGATCAGGCAGGTAGATCAGGTGCATCGGCCGCGGTTCGGGCAGGTAGTCGCGCAGCAGCGGCTTCAGGCGCCCGGCCGCGATCTCGCCCGCCAACAACGCGGTCGGTTGCAGCACCAGCCCTGCTCCGGCCACCGCAGCTTCGCGCAACGCGAAACCATCATTGCAGGTCAGGCGCGCTTCCCAGTCCACCTGTTCACCGTTGGCCAACTGCCAGCCGTGACCACCTCGCCAGGCCAGATGACTCAGGCAGTCATGCCCTTCCAGATCGGCGGGTGTGCGCGGCGTGCCGCGCCGGCGCAGGTACGCGGGCGCCGCGCACAGGCTCATCGCGTACGGCGGCAGCGGCCGCGCCACCACTTCCTGCGACGGCAGCGGACCCACCCGGATCGCCACGTCGAAACCCTCCTCGATCAGGTCCACGCGGCGGTTGCTCAGGTCCAGCTCGACGTTCAACTGCGGCTGCGCGCGCAACAGCGTGGCCAGCTGCGGAGCCAGCACGCAGGAACCCCAGGTGGTTGGCGCGCTGACCCGCAGCAGGCCACGCGGCTGTACCTGCAGGCCGGCCACATCCGCCTCGGCCTGCTGCACCTGCTCCAGCACCTGCCGGCAACCGGCCAGGTAGGCCTCGCCAGCTTCGGTCAGGCGTTGGCGGCGGGTGTTCCGCTGCAGCAAGGCCGTGCCCAGATGCGCCTCCAGCTGCTGGATGTACTTGCCGACCATCACCGCCGACACCTGCAGCTGTTCGGCAGCCCCTGCAAAGCTCCCGCGCTCGGCCACGGCGACGAAGGCCTGCATGCAGCGCAACGTATCCATTACTAATCCAGAGTTAGGAATCAGCGAATCATACGCCCCTTACCCAACCCCTTTGTGAGGGCGCAGACTGCGACCATCTCCTCGCAAGGAACGACCATGAAGATCCTCCTCGTCGGTGCCAGCGGCACCCTTGGCCAGGCAGTTGCTCGCCAGCTCGGTCAGCAGCACGAGATCCTGGCCGCCGGCCGCCGCAGCGGTGAGCTGCGCGTGGACCTGACCGACGACGCCAGCGTTGCCGAGCTGTTCGCACGCACCGGCCCGGTCGATGCAGTGATTTCCACCACCGGCTCGGTGCACTTCGGTCCGCTGCAGGCGATGACGCCGGCACAGTTCAACCTCGGCCTGCAGGACAAGCTGCTGGGGCAGGTGCGGTTGGCGCTGGCCGCGCAGCATCACCTCAATGCAGGCGGTTCGATCACCCTGACCAGCGGCATCATCAGCGCGCAGCCGATCCGCGACGGCGTCAACGCCACCGCAGTGAACACCGCACTGGAAGGCTTCGTGCGTGCGGCGGCGCTGGAGCTGTTGCCCCGTGGCCTGCGCATCAATGTAGTCAGCCCGAACGTGCTGATCGAATCGATGGCGGCCTACGGCCCCTACTTCCCGGGCTTCGAAGCCGTGAGCGCGCAGCGCGCGGCGCTGGGCTACCAGCGCGCGGTGGAAGGCATCCAGAGCGGCGAGACGATCACGGTCTGGTAAGAAAAAGGGGACGGAGGGGATTAAGTCGTTTTCGTCCGCCGGGCATGGCCCGGCGCTACCGGAAGCGCGTCCCCTTTTTCCCGGTCACTCCCAGCGCATCGGGCCGTCGCCGCGTTCGCCCAGGATGTCTTCGGGATTGGCCAGGCGGCAGCGCTGCAGCGACAGGCAGCCGCAGCCGATACAGCCGGTCAGCTCATCGCGCAGCAGCTGCAGCATGTGGATGCGCTCCTCCAGCTCGGTGCGCCAGCGCGCGGACAACTTGGCCCAATCCGCCTTGGTCGGTGCGCGGCCGTCGGGCAGGCTCTCGAAGGCACGGCCGACCGCTTCCAATGGCATGCCCACGCGCTGCGCTACGCGGATCACCGCCAGCCGGCGCAGCACGTCGCGGCTGTAGCGGCGCTGGTTGCCCAAAGTGCGCAGGCTGCTGATCAGCCCCTTGCGCTCGTAGAAGTGCAGCGCCGAAACCGCCACGCCACTGCGCTGGGAGACTTCGCCAACGCTCAGTTCCTGGGACACCATTGCTTGACCTCAACTGCAGTTGAGGTGTCATGCTGCTATCTTCGCCGCCTGTTGACAAGCGCGGCCCGCATCTGACCCGTATGACCCCCACGCTCTCCCCCGCCAACGCCAGTTCAACGGCCGACACTTCGATCCTGTCCGCGCGCTACCGCGCCACCACCATCGGCATGGTCGCGCTGGTCGCGCTGCACGCCTTCGAGGCCTTGGCGGTGGCGGCCGCCATGCCGACCGTGGCCGTGGCACTGGACGGCCTGCGCCTGTACGCACTGGCCTTCGGCGGTACCCTGGCCACCAGCGTGATCGGCATGACCCTGGCCGGGCGATGCGCCGACCGCCATGGACCGGCACGGCCGCTCTGGTACGGGTTGGCCTGCTTCGTGCTGGGCCTGCTGCTGGCCGGCTTTGCCATGCGCATGGGCATGCTGGTGGCAGGACGCCTGCTGCAGGGCCTGGGTGCGGGCGCGATCTCGGTCTCGCTGTACGTGATGGTCGGCCGCAGCTACCCGGAGCACCTGCGGCCGAAGGTATTCGCCGCCTTCTCGGCCGGTTGGGTGGTGCCATCGATGGTCGGCCCGGCGTTGAGCGGCCTGATCGTGCAGCACCTGGGCTGGCGCTGGGTGTTCCTGGCGGTGCCATTGCTGGCGGTTCCGGCGGCCCTGCTGCTGCGCCCCGCACTGGCACGCATGCAGTCCAGTCCCGCCAGCACCGCCGACGATGGACACGGCAAGGTGGTGCGCTGGGCCAGTGGTGCCTCGCTGGCCGCGTTGCTGCTGTACTTCGGCGGTCAGCAACAGGGCCTGCCCGCCCTGCTCTGCATCGGCGTGGCGATGCTGGCGCTGCTGTTCTGCGTACATCGACTGCTTCCGCCCGGAACACTGATCCTGCGCCGTGGCCTGCCCAGCGTGATCGCGCTGCGTGGCATCGCGGCTGCCGCCTTCTTCGCCTGCGAGGCCTACCTGCCGCTGCTGCTGCAGCGCGAACGTGGCCTTTCGCCCAGCTGGGCCGGTGCCGTACTCAGTCTCGGTGCGCTGGGTTGGTTCGCCGGCTCGTGGCTGCAGGGCCACCAGCAGCGTGGCTGGTCACGCCAGCAGCTGCTGCGCGCCGGCACGACGATGATGACGGTCGGCATTGCCGCCACGCTGGCAGTGCTGTTCAACGTGGTGCCACTGCCGGTGTCGCTGCTCGGCTGGGCCGTGACCGGCTTCGGCATGGGCATGATCTACGCAAGCCTGTCGGTGCTGACGCTGTCGTTGTCGGCGCCGCAGGAGCAGGGTGCCAACACCTCGGCACTGCAGCTGAGCGAGGCCCTGTCGGTGACCACCGCGCTGGCGGTCTCCGGTGCATTGTTCGCATTGTTCGTGGAAAGCGCCCCGCACACTGGCTACCTGCTGTGCCTGGCCATCACCTTCGGCCTTGCGGTGTTGGCCACGGTGATCGCGCGACGGGTGTAACGCCACCGGGCGGATTCCGCCGGGCCACGCCCGGCGAAGGCAGCGGTCAGGGTGTCCTGTCGGCTCCCACATCATCGATGTCCCGATGCAGGATGCGCCGCACTTCCAGCACCGCCTGCGGGGTCTCCTGCACGCTGTGGCCGGAGATGATCACCTTCTCCGACAGTGCGCCCGGCAGGTGCGCGCTCCAGTACGGCACCAGCCCGTCATCGGATTTCTCCACCGGCAGTTCCGGCTTGCGCTGGGCGATGATCGAGTGGTACTTCAGGCCCGCCTCGATCGGCAACTGCGCGGCGGCCTTCACGAACGGATCGCTGGCCTTGAGGTTGTCGATGCTGTTGGGGATCTTCGGCTTGGCGGTGCCATCGACCTGCTGTTCGGCCTGCGCCAGCGCCAGGAACACGTCCTCGAACTTGCCGAGGATGGTCAGCGGCAGGCGCACCAGGCGACCGATCAGGCGACCGACCTTGTTGCCGGCGATGTCGGTGCCCTGGTGTGGCGCGGCGATGAAGATCGCGCGCTCCACGTTCGGTTGCGCCTTGAAATGCAGCAGCGGACCCAGCTTGTTCTGCACCCGCTTCAGGCGTTCGCCCTTCAGGTCGTAGTTGGCCAGCAGGTCATTCCACAGCACGTCGCCCGAGTCGCTGACCAGCAGGCGCGCCAGCACGCCGCCCATGCTGTGCCCGATGTAGACCATGTCCTTCGATGCACGCGTACTGCCATTGGGATCGAAGTGCTTGAGCGTATCGTTGAACGCGTTGGCGATCTCGTAGCGGTTCAGAGCGATCGGTGCATTGGTCGGGTAATAGACCTGCCAGACCTGGAACTGCTGGCGCAGCTCGGGGTCGCCCATGATCTCGTTGGCCAGGTTCACCCAGGCTTCCGGGCTGCTGGCCAGGCCATGCAGCATGAAGATGATGCGGCGGTTCGGGTCCCACGGCTGCATCAGGTAGATGTGCGGTTCGCCGATGCCCTCGCTCATGCCGAACAGCGTGCGCAGAGATTGCCGGGCGAAACCGCTCTGCGCCAGCCACAGGCCGTAGGCCGCCGTGAAGTTGCCGGCCAGCGGCACCTGTTCGCCATGCAGGGTGATGCGCTCGGTGGCTTCCGGCGAATAGGCGTCCAGCTCGACCCGGCGCGTGCGCATCACGTCTTCCAGGCTGCTGCCCTCGAAGCGCAGCAGCGCAGTGACGTTGATCGAGGACATCTCGCTGAACTCAGGCACCGAGTCGTCATGGCGATGGCGGCGGCCACGGCGTGCGTCGTCCTCATCCTCCTGCGGCGCCTCGGCCTTGGGGCCATCGGGTGCGATCACCGGCGCGACCAGCTTCGGCGGGTCCATCACCATCACCAGCTCGGCACCGAAGCCATCGCGGCGATAGGTGCTGCGCAGGCCGACGAAGCTGACCGTGCCAGCCGGCACCAGCTGCGCGGGAATGCTCTTCAGGTTCAGCTGCTGGTAGTTGGAGGCCAGCGACCAGCTGCCGACCGAAATCGGCTTCGTATAGTCCTCGCCGGCCAATGCAGAGGCACGCGCGCGCACGAACAGCACCACTGCCGCCTTCTCGGCCGCGTAGTTGTAGTAGTCGCGTACCTGCGTCTGCCGGTCCTCGAAAGCACGATCAGACGGAGACCGGCCGCTGTGGAACAAGTAGGCGTAGGCATAGCGCGCCGCTTCCAGCCAGGCATCCAGCGCCGCATCGCTCATCGGTGGATCACCGGCAGCGGTCTTCTTCGGGGTCAGCGCCAGCGCCGCCTTCACCCACAGTTCGGACAGCGCCGACAACCGCTGCTCGACATTGAGATCGTCGGTCATCAGCAGGGTGCTGCGACAGACCAGGAAGTCCTTCTCGCACTGCGACTCATCCAGGCCTGCCGCGCTGAGCGTCTCGCGCGCGGCCGGGCTGAGCTTGCCGGTGTTGAGCACGTCGGCACGCTTGTTGACCAGCGAATCGCTGGACTTGACCTGCTTGACGGTGACCATCGCGCAACCGCTGCTGCCCAGCAGCAGGAAGGCAGCGAACAACACCGGCAGCAGGCGCTGCCAGCGGGATGGGAAGAATCGGGTCATTACTGCGGGTCCTGCTCGGTGCCGGGCACGCCCTGGCGGATCACGGTGGAGAAGTGCGGGCCATCGCCCAGGTCCAGCGCACGCTGGGTGATGCGGCCCTTGTCGTGCAGCTCGGCGTACGGCACGCCTGGAGTGAGCGCGCCGACCTCCTGCGCGTACTCGGCCAGGTAACCGGACAGCAGCAGGCGGTAATCCAGCGGCAGGCGCGGTGCGATGTGGCGGGCCAGGTCGAAGACGATCGTGGTGCAGTTGCTGGTCAGCGTATTGTAGAAGCCCGGCTTCGCATCCAGGTCGCGCGCCTGTTCGATGTAGGCCGCGAACAGTTCCTTCAGCTGCGTGCGGTCCATGCCATGCAGCCGGTACAGGTAGACATCCTCACCGCGCGCATTGGTGCGGGTGCGGATGATGTCGGTCTCCTCCGACGCCACCAGGGTCATCTCGAACTTGCGGAAGAAGCCGCCCAGTGCCGAGAACGATTCACCGCGTTCCTTGCGGATCTCCAGAGAGAACACCACGTGGCGGCCATCCTCGAAGCCGAACGAGATCAGGGTGTGGGCGATGGCCGGGCCCATCCAGTACGACAGCACCAGGTCGGCCGAGCGCAGCTGGTCCAGGTCGTACCCGCGGCGCACCCAGTGTGCGTCGTAGTCGGTCTCGGTGCGCCAGGTGAAATCACGCACGTTGTCGAACACCACGTGGCGGCCATCGAAGGACACCACGTGCAGCCGCTGCGCGACGTCGTCGGCCCATACGCGGTCCTGGCGCGGGGTCAGCAGCAGCCACCACAGCACGGCCAGCGCCAGCGATGCGCCGAACATCAGGCCCAACCTGCGTGACCCACGGCCACGCGCGATCCGCCACGACACCCACAGGGCAACCAGCAGCCACAGCACGGCCACGCCGATGGCCAACCAGCCCGGCCCCGGCAACTGGTACGCCAGCAGCCCGGTCACCCACAGCGCCGCCAGCGCCATGGCACTTCCTGTCATCCAACGTCCTGCGGCGTTCACTGGCATCCTGTCGCGGTCTTGAAGCCGCATAGTTAGCCACAAGCCGGATCAGCGTCGCATCTACGGCCCGTTCAGGCAGGCCGGCGCAGGGTCGGCAGCGGCCCCTGCGGCCGCCTTCCACCACACAGGAGAAACGATGGGTATCACGTCCGTGGCCGGCGTTCCGGTCCAACCCCGGCACCGCGCCACCTGCCACTGCGGTACGGTCGAACTGCTGCTGGACCTGCCTGATGGCATCGTCGACCCGCGCCGCTGTGACTGCTCGATGTGCCGCCGACGTGGCGCCATCGCCGCCAGCGTCACCCGCGCGGGCCTGCAGGTGGTGCGCGGGCAGGACCACCTGCGGCTGTACCAGTTCAACACGCATGTGGCCGAGCACTACTTCTGCGGCGTGTGCGGCATCTACACCCACCACCGGCGTCGCTCCAACCCGGACCAGTACGGCTACAACGTGGCCTGCCTGGAGGGCATCGACCCGTTTGCACTGGGCATGATCCCGGTCAACGACGGGGTCAACCACCCCGCCGACCGCACCGCCTAGTGGCGTGTGCGCCGCGGCGGTGCGGCGACCTTCTGCCAGGGTGCCATGCCGCTGCGCCCGGCCCGCACCGGGCGTTTCAGCCAGGGGCGACGGGGCGCGGCCTGCGGCTCGGCCGCGACCGGGGGAGGTGAGGGTCTGCGGCCAGGCCAGAGATGGTCGAGCAGCCACATGGCGGGTCTCCGTGGGGGACGGGGACGACCTACGCTAGCCCTGCATCGGCAAAGAACGGGTGATGGTGCTGCGGCAGGCAGATGACAGGTGGCCCCCTCAGTCCTGCGGCCGGGATCGGCCAAGGCTGCGGACCAGCACGAAGAACAGCGGCACCAGCATCACCGCCAGCAGCGTGCCGGACAGCATGCCGCCGATCACGCTCATGCCGATTTCACGTCGACTGACTGCACCCGCACCCGTCGCCAGCGCCAACGGAATCACGCCGGCCACGAAGGCCAGCGACGTCATCACGATCGGCCGCAGGCGCAGGCGTGCGCCCTGCAGCGCAGCCTCCACCGCTGAACTGCCCGCGCGATAGCGGGCCTCGGCGAACTCCACGATCAGGATCGCATTCTTCGCCGACAGGCCGATGGTGGTCAGCAGACCGACCTGGAAGTAGATGTCGTTGACGAAGCCCGCCGCGGTGGTCGCCAGCACCGTGCCGATGACCCCCAGTGGAATCACCAGTACCACGGCCACCGGCACCGTCCAGCTTTCATAGAGCGCAGCCAGGCACAGGAAGATGAAGGCAATCGAGGCCAGGTACAGCCACAGCGTCTGGTTGCTGGCCAGCCGCTCCTGGTAGGAGAGGCCACTCCACTGCAGGTCGAAACCCGGCTGGTCCGCAACCAGCGCCTGCATGCGCTGCATCGCCTCGCCCGAGCTGCGTCCTTCGGCGGCACTGCCCTGGATCTGCATCGCCGGCAGGCCGTTGAAGCGCTGCTGCAGCTGCGGCCCGCGCGCCCAGTGGCTGCTGGCGAAGCTGGCGAACGAAGCCATCTGACCGTTGCCACCGCGCACGTACCACTGGCCGATGTCGTCGGGCACGCTGCGGTAGGGCTGGTCGCCCTGCATGTACACACGCTTGACCCGGCCACGATCGAGGAAATCATTGATGTAACTGCCGCCCCAGGCCGCGGACAGGGTGGAATTGATGTCAGCCTGGGACAGCCCCAGCGCACTGGCCTGCGCATGGTCGATGTCCAGCCGCAGCTCGGCCTTGTCGCCCAGGCCGTTCAGGCGCACCGAGGTGAGCCCATCGTCTTCGCCGGCCGCACGCACCACCTGTTCCTGCGCCGCCTGCAGGGCCACGCGCCCGGCGGCGCTGGTGTCCTGCAACCACAGTTCGAAGCCGCTGGACTGGCCCAGTCCACGCACTGCCGGCGGTGCCAGCACATTGACCCTGGCATCGGGCAACCCGCGGAAGTAGGCATTGGCACGCGTGATGATCGCCGCAGCGGTGTTGTCGCCGGTACGCTCATCCCAGGGCTTCAGTGCGAGGAAGCCCTGTCCGGCGTTCTGGCCGGTGCCGGCATTGTTGCGGCCGACCACCACGAACACCACGTCCAGGTTCTGCTTCTCGTGCTCCATGAAGTAGCGGCTGATCTGTTCGCCCAGCGCTTCGGTACGCGCCATCGGCGTGCCCTCCGGCGTGGAGAACTGGAAGGTCACCTGGCCCTGGTCTTCCACCGGCAGGAAGCCGGTGGGCATGCGCGCGTACAGCGCAATCATGGCCACCACCAGCAGCAGGTAGAACGCCATCCAGCGCCGCGGCCGGGCGACCACGCCACCGAGCTTTCCCTGATAGGCCAACTGGCTGCGCTCGACACCCCGGTTGAACGCCCTGAAGAAGCGGCCCTGCGGCTTCTGCGCCGAAGATGGCTTGAGCAGGGTCGCGCACAGCGCCGGGGTCAGCGTCAGCGCGACCAGCGCCGACAGCGCCATCGCAGATGCAATGGTGATCGAGAACTGGCGGTAGATGATGCCGGTGGAACCACCGAACAGGGCCATCGGCAGGAACACCGCGCCCAGCACCACGGTGATGCCGATCAGCGCGCCGGTGATCTCGCCCATCGATTTTTCGGTGGCCTCGCGTGGCGGCAGGTGCTCGTCGTGGATGATGCGCTCCACGTTCTCCACCACCACGATCGCGTCGTCGACCAGCAGGCCGATCGCCAGCACCATCGCAAACAAGGTGAGCGTGTTGATCGTGAATCCGGCGACCGCCAGCACGCCGAACGTGCCCAGCAGCACCACCGGCACCGTGATCGCGGGGATCAACGTGGCACGCAGGTTCTGCAGGAACAGGAACATCACCACGACCACCAGCACGATGGCTTCGATGAGGGTATGGATGACACCCTCGATCGAAACGCGCACGAACGGTGTGCTGTCGCGGGGATAGGCGACCTGCAGCCCGGGCGGGAACGTTGGTCGCAGGCGCTCGATCTCCTCGCGGACCGCATCCGCGGTGGCCAGCGCGTTGGCCCCGGAGGCCAGCGTGACCGAGAAACCCGCCGCCGGATAGCCATTGAGATAGCTGCTGGTCTGGTAGTTCTCGGCACCGATCTCCACCCGTGCCACGTCGCCCAGGTGCACTGCAGCGCCGCTGGGAAGCGTGCGCAGGATGATCGCGCGGAACTGTTCGGGCGTCTGCAGGCGCGACTGGGCAGTGACGGTGGCATTCAGGCTCTGCGTTGCACTGGATGGCAACGCTCCCAGCTCACCGGCGGTGACCTGGGTGTTCTGGGCCTGGATGGCCGTGCGCACGTCGGCCGGCATCAGGTCGTAGGCGCGCAGCTTGTGCGGGTCCAGCCACACGCGCATCGCATACGCCGAGCCGAACACATTGATCTCGCCCACACCCGGAATGCGGCTGATCGGATCCTGCACGTTGCTGACCAGGAAGTCGGAAACGTCCACCCGTTCCATGCGCCGGCTGGTGTCGTACAGCGATACCACCATCAGCGAGTCGCCCTGCGACTTCGCCACGGTCACGCCCTGCTGCTGCACTTCCTGCGGCAGCCGGTTGATGGCCTGGTTGACGCTGTTCTGCACCTGGACCTGGGCGATATCCGGATTGGCGCTCTGGTCGAACGTGACCGTGATCCGCGCCTGCCCCGATGACGAACTGGTGGAGGAGAAGTACAGCAGGTGATCGATGCCCTTGATCTGCTGCTCGATCACCTGGGTGACGCTGTCTTCCACCGTCTGCGCCGAGGCACCGGTGTAGTTGGCCGTGATGTTGACCTGCGGCGGTGCGATGTCCGGGTACTGTTCGACCGGCAGCTGGCTGACGGCGATCGCGCCGAAGGCCATGATGCAGATCGCCAGCACCCAGGCGAATACCGGGCGGTGGATGAAGAAGCGCGGAAGCATGGGCTCAGTCCTTCCCGGCGGCTGCCGGCGTGACTGCCGCCGCGGGCTTCACCTGCACCGCCATGCCATCGGAGAGCCCCTGTGCGCCGGCCACGACCACCCGTTCACCTGCAGCAATGCCATCCAGCACCAGCCACTGGTCGCCAATCGCCCGCGCGGTACGGAACAGGCGCAGCTTCGCCTTGCCCCCCTCATCCACCACCCACACCTGCGCCTCGCCCTTCGGACTGCGGTCCACCGCAGACTGCGGCACCAGCAGGGCCTGCTGCTGCGTGCCCTGCCCCACCTGCGCCCGCACATACATCCCCGGCAGCAGCTGCCCGGCGGGATTGGGAAAACGTGCACGCAGGGTGATGCTGCCGGTTTCCTGCTGCACATCGATATCGGCAAATTCCAGGGTGCCGGGCAACGGATATTCACTGCCATCGGACAGCCGCAGCCGCACCGCAGCGGTCGTGGCCTGTACGCCTCCATCGGCGATCGCGCGGCGCAGGGCCAGGTACTCGTTGCTGGACTGGGTGATGTCCACGTTCATCGGGTCGACCTGCTGGATCCGCGCCAGCGGGTTGGCCTGGCCCGAGGTGACCAGCGCACCCGGTGTGAACAGCGCGCGGCCGATGCGACCGGCGATCGGCGCGGTCACCGTGGCGAAACCAAGCCGCGTGCGCGCGGTATCCAGGCTCGCCTGTGCCGCCTGTACCGCGGCTGCGGCCTGCTGCCCGCTGGCGATGGCGTCATCCACGTCCTGGCGCGCGGCCAGCTGCTCGCCGCCCAGCGCCTGCATCCGCTGCGCGCGCAGGCGTGCGGTCACTGCCGCTGCTTCGGCGGTCTTCAGGTTGGCTTGCGCCTGGTTCACTGCCGCCTGGTACAGGGCCGGCTCGATCTGGAACAAGGGCTGCCCGGCATGCACGGATTCGCCCTCTTCGAACAGGCGTTTCACCAGCACGCCATCCACCTGCGGGCGCACATCCGACTCCTGCGATGCGATGGTCCGCCCAGGCAGCTCCTGTTCCATCGCCAACGGCTTCTCCTGCAGGGTCAGCACTTCCACCTCGTGAAGCCTGCCGGCCGGCTTGGGCGCATCCTTGCCGCAGGCCGACAGCAGGCTGAGCAGAACGAGTGCAAGCAGCGCCGGCCGGCGCATCCTCAGTGGCCGGGCGTGGCGTGGCGACGGGGTGTGCAGGAGGTTCATCGGTGGCCGGGATTCCGTGCGCCGGGGGGAGACGCTCGGCGCCGAATATAGAAGACCCGTGCGCGGATTCCGGCGAATCGCGCATGAAACATTTTTCATTTGCAGTCACCGCGTGCGGTTGCGAGGATGGCAGCCATCCAACCTGCACAATGGCCCATGCCGCGCGTACTCACCATCGAGGACGACCTTGTCACTGCGGAGGAAATCGCAACCGAACTGCGCAGCCATGGCTTCGAGGTCGACGTTGCCGTTGATGGCACTGCCGGCCTGGCATTGGCGCGGGGGGGCGACTACGCGGTGATCACCCTGGACCGCATGCTGCCCGGCATCGATGGCCTGGCGCTGGTCACTGCCCTGCGGCGCGAAGGTATCGTCACGCCCGTACTGATGATCAGCGCGCTGTCGGACGTGGACGAGCGCGTGCGTGGCCTGCGTGCAGGCGGTGATGATTACCTGACCAAGCCGTTCGCCTCGGATGAGATGGCCGCCCGCGTGGAGGTATTGATCCGTCGCCAGAGCCAGGCCGGCCCTGCCGATAATGTCCTGCGCGCCGGCGACCTCGAACTGGATCTGATGACCCGTTCGGCCCGGCGTGGCGGGCAGGAGATCAGCCTGCTGCCGACGGAGTTCAAGCTGCTCGAATTCCTGGTCCGCAATGCCGGCCAGGTGGTCACCCGCAGCATGTTGTTCCAGGAAGTCTGGGGCTATCACTTCGACCCCGGCACCAACCTGATCGACGTCCACATCGGCCGTGTCCGCAGACGCATCGAGCAGCCCGGCCGCCCGCAACCCATCACCACCGTGCGTGGAACCGGCTATGTCTTCGATGCGCAACCCTGACCAGTGGCGCTCGTCCAGCAGCCGCCTGCTCGGGTTGTACTGCATCCTGTTCGTCGCCTGGTCGAGCCTGCTGCTGGGGGTGATGTACTGGCGCATCTCGGACTACCTCAATGACCTGACCGAATCCGGCCTGCAGCAGCGCGCCCATCTGTTCATGGCATTCGACGGCCAGGCACTGGATGAGGCATTGCGCGACAGCCAGCGCTTCGACCTGCACCAGGTGTACACCTACGGGTTGTTCGACCGCCGCGGCTCACCGGTGGGCGGCACGCTGATCGCCATTCCCGAGGGGCTGCCACTGGATGGCCGCTCGCATCCGGTGCAGGGATGGACGCTGGCCGGTGGCAGGCACGACAGCGGCGGCAACGCGCTGGGCATGGCGACCCGGGATGGGCGGACGCTGGTGTTCGTCCGCCAGAACGGCAAGCTCACTGCCGTCAACAGCATCATCCTCGATGCGCTGTTGTGGGGCGTATCGCTGACCGTCATTCCCGGCCTGGTGGGCTGGCATCTGCTGCGCCGGCGCCCGCTGAAGCGGATCCAGCAGATCGAAGCCGCCACCAACCGCATCGTGGCCGGTGACCTCGGTCAGCGCCTGCCGGTATCCAACCGTCGCGACGAGATCGATCGGCTGTCGAGCATCGTCAATGCCATGCTCGAACGCATCGAGCAGCTGATGACCGAGGTCAAAGGCGTGTGCGACAGCATCGCCCATGATCTGCGCACCCCGCTCACCCGCCTGCGGGCACATCTGTACCGCATGCGCGTCGGCCTCGACGAACAGGACCCCCATGCCGACCCGTTGGACAAGGCATTGGCTGAAACGGACATGCTGATGGCGCGTTTCACCGCGCTGCTGCGGGTATCCGAACTGGAAAGCCACCAGCGGCGCTCGGCGTTCGACGAGGTCGACCTTGCCGAGCTGCTGCAGGAACTGCACCAGTTTTACCTGCCATTGGCCGAAGAGAAGCAGCAGTTGCTGGAGCTGCAGGTGGATCCACAGGCCGGCCCGCTGCGCGGCGACCGTGAACTGTTGTTCGAAGCGGTGGCGAACCTGCTGTCCAACGCCCTGCAGTTCACCCCTGCACACGGCCGCATCCTGCTGCGTGCGGTCGACGATCACGGCGCCCCGAGGATCGATGTGATCGACAATGGACCCGGCATTCCGCCACAGGACCGCACGCTGATCTACCAGCGTTTCTTCCGCGGCGGCAGCAGCGCCGGCCAGGGACCGGGGTTCGGGCTGGGACTGTCGATCGTGGCCGCCATCGCCGGCCTGCACGGCTTCCGGCTGCGCGCGGGCAGCGCCCCGGGCGGCGGCGCCTGGCTGAGCATCCGCGGCGCCTCGAACGGGCTGCCCTGACACCGGGCCCGGGTGAGTCAATTGCATTTGGGAATCATTTGTATTTGCGGACGGGCATCCGGATAATCCGCCGTCACCGCCTTCCCGGATTCCTGACGATGCCCGCCCTGTCGCCGCACCGCCCGATGCTGTACGCGCTCGCCCTGCCCACCCTGCTGGCCTCCGCCATCACCCACGCCCAGGACGGCCCGGCGGCACGCACATTGGACAAAGTGACCGTGGTGGCCGAGCGCGCCAGCACCGCCACCAAGACCGATACCGCCCTGACCGAGACGCCACAGGCGATCAGCGTGGTCACCCAGCAGCTGTTCACCGATCGCGGCGCGCACAACCTGCAGGAAGTGCTGCGCTACAGCGCCGGCGTCACCGCCGATGCCTGGGGCCTGGATACCCGCAACGATGCCACCTCGGTGCGCGGCCTGGACCCGGTGCAGTACCAGGATGGCCTGCGCCGCAGCTACGGTTTCAGCCCCCTCGCCCGCCCGGAAATCTATGGCCTGGAGCGGGTGGAAGTCCTGCGCGGACCGTCCTCGGTGCTGTACGGTGCCGGCGCTACCGGCGGCATCATCAATGCGATGAGCAAGCGCCCGACCTTCGGCGCCCTCGCTGGCGAGGTCGGCGTGCAGCTCGGCAGTTTCGACCGCAGGCAGCTGCAGGGGGACTTCAGCGGCGCGCTGAACGATGCCGGTACGCTTGCCGGCCGCTTCGTCGGGCTGCTGCGTGAATCGAACATGCAGACCGATGTACTGAAGGACGACCGCGTCTATCTGGCGCCCTCGGTCAGCTGGCGCGGCGAACGCAGCACGCTCACCCTGCTGGCCAGTTACCAGCACGACAGGACCGGCTCCAGCCAGCAGTTCCTGCCGCTGGCCGCGACCCTGCTGGCCCCCCCCGGGCGCCGCCTGGATCCTTCCACCTTCATCGGTGACCCCGACTTCGACCGCATCGACTCGCGCGTCTACAGCCTGACCGCACTGTTCGACAACCGCTTCAACGATGTGCTCAGCCTGCGCTCGGCCGTACGCTACATCGACGGCAGGACGACGCTGCAGCAGATGTACGTGGACAGCTACAGCAATCCGGCCGATCCGTTCATCGACGCTGCGCGCCGCGTGGTCAACCGCACCGCCTACGGCACCCGCCCGGACGTGCAGATCCTCAGCGCCGACAACGCGCTGCAGTTCGACTTCGCCACCGGTGCCTTCCAGCATCTGCTGCTGGCCGGCGTGGACTACAGCCAGTACAAGGAACAGCTGCAGCGGCTGGATGCCACCGGCACGCCCATCGATATCTACGCCCCGGTGTCGGTGGCACCCACGGTACGCGGCTGGGAGCGGCAGCCCGACCAGACCTCCACCCAGCTGGGCGTGTACGTGCAGGACCAGATCCGCTGGGCCGACCGCGTATCGCTGGTGCTGGGCGCGCGCCGCGACCATGCGCGCTCGAAGACCGAAGGCCAGCCCAGCCAGATCGACAACGCGACGACCTACCGCGCCGGCCTGATCGGTGAACTGGGCGCGGGCGTGTCGCCCTACCTGAGCTACAGCGAATCGTTCCTGCCGGTGGCCGGCCAGGACCTGTTCGGCCAGGCCTTCAAGCCGATGCGCGGCCGCCAGGCAGAGGCCGGCATCAAGTGGCAACCGGCGCGCAATCTGCTGCTGACGATGGCGGCGTACCGCATCACCGAAACCAACCGCCAGACCAACGATCCGGACAACGTGCTGAACGTGGTGCAGACCGGCCAGATCCGCTCCAAGGGCATCGAGCTGGAAGGCCAGTTCCAGTTCGCCAACGACCTCACCATCACCGCCGCGGTGGCCCGCAACGAGGCTGAAGTCAGCCGCAGCAACTTCGCGCTGGAAGTGGGCCAGCGCCTCAATGACACCCCGCAGGACCTGGCCTCGGCCTGGGTGTCCAAGGGCTTCCAGCTGGACGATGCCGCACGCCTGCGCCTGGGCCTGGGCGTGCGCCACGTCGGCAACACCGTATCGCTGGGCAATGGCGGACGCATCGTCACGCCCAGCTACACGCTGGCCGATGCACTGGTGGAAGTGCAGGTGACCGACTGGACGATGGCATTGAACATCACCAACCTCACCGACAAGCGCTACTACGCCCCGTGCCGTACGTTTGGCGACTGCTTCGCCGGCTACCCGCGCGTGGTCACCGGCACCATCAGCTATCGGTTCTGAGCACGGCCATTGCCGGCCGCCGCAGCAGCAGGTGCAACAGCACCGCGCATGCGGCGGTCAGCAGTGCCAGCAGACGCAGCAGCACCGCCAGCGCCTCGGCACTGGCGTGCTGCAGCTGCCCACTGCTCATCGACGGCAGCAGTGCCGCTGCCTGGGCATGCGCCCCGGTTGCCAGATAGGCGCCGGCACGTGCCAACAATGCAGGCGACGTTCCCTGTAGATGCCCGCTGACAAGCAGCGACAGCACTGCTGTCACGGCCGCCAGTGCAATGCCTTCGCCGGCCACCCGCACGGTGCCGAAGATGCCTGCAGCCATGCCGGCGCGCTGCACCGGCACCACGCTCACCGACAACCCATCCATCAGCCCCCACGGCAACGCCGTCCCCGCGCCGATCAGCACCAGCCATGGCATCCACTGCGAAGGCGATGGATGGGCGGCATGCCGCGACAGCAGATACAGGCCGCATGCACACACCAGCAGGCCAAGCGTGCACAGCCGTGCGCTGCCGATCCGTTCCGCCCAGCGCGCGGCCAGCAGCGGCAGCACCAGCATCGGCGCAGACAGGGCCAGCATCTGCAGGCCAACCCACGTGGCACTCTGTCCGTGCACACCCAGGAGTTGAAGCGGCAGCACCACCAGCAGCACCACGTAGCCGAGGCAGGTCGCCACCGGTAGCAGCTGGACGCCCAGGAACGCCGGTTGCGAGAACAGCGAAAGGTCCAGCAACGGGAATGGGTGCATCCGTTCGATGCAGATGAACGCTGCGCCGAGCAACAGCGTGGCGAGCAATGCCAGATGCACGCGCACGGCGTGTAAGCCGAATTCGCCCAGCCACAGCAGGGCCAGCGTCAACGCCGCCAGCATCAGGCTGAAACCCAGCATGCCGCCGACATCCAGCCGACCGCGCTCTCCATGGCTCTCAGGCAACACGCGCGCGCCCAGTGCGAAGGCCGCCAACGTCAGTACACCACCGACTGCGAACACACTGCGCCATCCCAGTGCCTGCAGCAGCAGGCCCGCCAGCAACGGTCCAAGCGCCAGCCCCGCACCGAACGTCGTGCCCAGCAGGGCGAAGACGCGGCCACGCGCCGGCCCCTGCCAGCCCTGCGCCAGCGCCGCCGTGCCCGAGGCCAGCGCTGCTGCGGCGGCAACGCCCTGCAGGCCGCGCGCCAGATCCAGCCACAGCAGCGTCGGGGCCAGGCATACAGCGGTCGTAGCGGCGGTGAAACCGACCGTGCCCAGCAGGAACATCCGCCGACGGCCATAGCGGTCGGCCAGGCCACCGGCAGCAAGCAGCAGGCTGCCGAAGGTCAGCATGAAGGCATTGGTCACCCAGGCCAGCGCGGTGGGTGAGGCCCCCGCAGAACGAGCCAGCACCGGCACCGCGACGGCACCGGCCGAGAAGGACAACGGCAGCGCCAGCGCGGCCAGGCAGACCGCAAGCAGCGTCCAGTGCTGCTGCGTGCGGACAGGTACAGGGCGTATCGAAACCGGGGCCATGCGGGCCTCCATCCATCAGGGGCATTGATGATGGACAGGCCGTTATTCCCGAAAAACAGGCTCGATGGACGTTGATTGCGGCGCATCGTTCCGCAATCATGACTGCATGGACTCCATCTCCGCCCTGCTTGCCTTCGTCCGTACCGCCGAGGCCGGCAGCATCGTCGGTGCCGCCCGTGTGCTCGGCCTGTCCGCCTCGGCGGTCGGCAAGCGTATCGCCCGCCTTGAACAGGAACTCGGCACCCGCCTGTTCCATCGCACCACCCGCCGCGTGCACCTCACCGACGAAGGCGAACTGCTGCTGCAACGCTGCCGCCGCGCACTGGATGAGCTTTCCGAAGCACAGGCGGACCTGGCGCAGCGACAGCATGCCCCCAGCGGGCTGCTGCGCATCGGCCTGCCCACCATCGGCTACCGCTTCCTGCTGCCGGTACTGCCCGGCTTCCAGCAGCGCTACCCGCAGGTGCAGCTGGAACTGGACTTCAACGACCGCATCGTTGATGTAGTCAGCGAAGGCCTGGACGCGGTGATACGCAGCGGCGAACTGGCCGATTCCAGCCTGACCGCACGGCGCCTGGGTGGCTTTCGTTTCATGCTCTGCGCAGCGCCTGGCTATCTGCAGGCGCACGGCATTCCCGGCGACGTGAGCGATCTGCGCATGCATGCGGCTCTGCGCTTCCGCTACCCGACTACCGGGAAGCTGCACCCCTGGCAGCTGCCGGGGGTGGAAGGCGATGCCGGCGCGCGCCTTCCGACGGCGATGACCTGCAACAACATGGAAGCGCTGCTGGCCGCCGCCATCGGCTGCATGGGCCTGGCCTGGATGCCCGACTTCCTGGCGGCCGACGCACTGGCCGACGGCCGCCTGCAACAGGTGCTGCCAGCGCTGCCCACGCACAAGGGGCAGTTCTCGCTGCTATGGCCCGGTGGGCGCCACCCCAGCGCACGGCTGCGGGTGTTCATCGACTATGCCGCTACGCATCTGTTCCGCAACGGCCACGCATAGCCAATCCGCAGGATCAGCCAGTGGTCGCAGCCATCAGGAAATTGCGCACCACTGGCAACGCCTGTTCCGGGCGCGTGCAGAACTGGAGGGCGAAACGCGCTGCATCGCCATCCAGCACGCGGTAGACGATCTCCTGCGGACGAAAGCTGGCCATGCTGGCAGGCACGATCGCCACGCCGGCGTCTACCGCCACCAGTGACAACACCGCGTGCATGCCCTGCGCTTCCTGTACCACCTGCGGGGTGAATCCCGCTGCCGTGCACAGGCCCAGCACCTGCGCATGGAAGCCGATGCCCTCGCCCGCCGGCCACGACACGAACGGTTCGTCAGCCAGCATCGCCACACTGACCTCCGGCGCATGGGCCAATGCGTGCGCACGTGGCAGCGCAATCGCAAGGCGATCGTGATCGAAGTCGTGCAACCGCAGTTCGGTGGAGGGGATGGGGGGAATCAGCACGCCGACGTCGATGCGCTTCTCGCGCAGCCACAGCTGCTGCTGGTGCGACGTCGCTTCCTGCAGATGCAGCTGCACCTGCGGGTACTGCTGGCGGAAGCGGCGGATCAGGCCTGGCAGGCGGCCATACAGCGCGCTGCCCACATAGCCAACGTGCAGGCGGCCAGACTGTCCGCTCGCCGCCTCACGCGTGCGCAGCAGTGCCTGCTCAGCCTGCTGCAGCGTTGCACGCGCCTCCACCAGCAACGTCTGCCCGGCCACGGTCAGACCCAGCGTGCGATTGCCACGCACGATCAGTTCACTTCCAAGCGCGTCTTCCAGCCGGCGTATTGCGGCCGTCAACGGTGGCTGCGACATGTGCAGGCGGGCCGCGGCGCGGTGGAAATGCAGTTCTTCGGCCACGGTCACGAACTGGCGAAGCAGGCGCAGATCGATCATCTGGGAGCAGGCAGTGGAAACCTGCCTAGGGTACGCCCTCAGCTGCGCACGTCCACGCTGGCGCGGGCGATGGCCGGCCACTGCAATGCCACCGACTCGATGCTGTCTGCACTGACCGCACGCAGATCCCGCGGATAGGCCACATGTTCGGCGTCCTGCACGCGCAACGCGTGGAACTGGCCATTGCTTGCGCGCAGCACCCACCCACCCTGCAGGCAACGCTGCGATGCGAGGTAGGCCACACCGTGCGCGACCGCGTCCGGATGCAGTTCGTCCGGCTCGCCTTCGACGCCCCACATGCGCGTCTTGGCCACGGGTGAAACCGCATTGACCACGATGCCATGCTCGGCACCTTCCAGCGCCAGCACATTGACCAGACCGAGCGCCGCCAGCTTTCCCATCGCGTAGGCAGACAACCCGCGCTGTACGTACTGCGGATACAGCGCGCGATCCGACGTAGTGATGACGATGCGTCCACCACCGGCTTCGCGCATCGCCGGCCACGCCGCCTGCGCCAGCCACAGCGGCGTCTTCGCCGCCAGGCACAGCATCTGCTCCAGTGCCTCGTCCTCGATCGCTTCCAGCAGCTGGTACCCGACCCAGCCAGCGTTGTGGATCAGGAAGTCGATGCGCCCATGCTGCTGCAACAGATCCTGCACCAGCGCGTGGCAACCCACGCGATGGTCGATGGGACCGCTTGCGGCCTGCACCGGCAGACCCTGCCCCTGCAGCACTTCCACGCTGCGAAGGATGCGCTGCGGATCGGCGCCTCGGCCATCGGTGCCGGCACCGACGTCATGCATCACCACGTGCGCACCACGTTCGGCCAGCAGACGGCTGTAGGCCAGGCCCAGTCCACCAGCAGCACCGGTCACCAGGCCCACCTGACCTTCGAAGGAAACATGGGAAATCGGCTTCATGCGTACAGCTTCAGCCACGCGCCGCTGACAGGGCCAATACCATTGGCCGCACACCACGATACGCGCACGCTATCGTCGAAAAAGGGGACGGAGGGGATTAAGTCGTTTCAGGCACAGCGAGGTCAGTTGCGACTTAATCCCCTCCGTCCCCTTTTTTCAGCGGCTGAAACGGCGCGCGCCGGCGACGCAGATCACCGCGACTACGGTCACCAGCACCATGCTGAGGCTGACCGCTTCATGCAGCAGCAGCGCAGCCAGCGCCAGGCCGAAGAACGGTTGCAGCAGCTGCAGCTGGCCAACCGCGGCGATACCGCCCTGGGCCAGCCCGCGATACCAGAACAGGAACCCGAGCAGCATGCTGAACACCGCCACGTAGCCCAGCGCCCACCACGCGGATGCCCCCACTTCGACGAACGAGGGCGGGCGCATCAGCACCGTCAGCGGCAGCATCACCGGCAGTGCCAGCAGCAGCGCCCAGCTGATCACCTGCCAGCCGCCGAGATGGCGGGCGAGCCGACCGCCTTCCGCGTAGCCCAGTCCACACACCACGATCGCCGCCAGCATCAGCAGGTCGGCCTGCAGCGAGGCCTCAATGCCGTTGCGCGCGGCATAGCCGACCACGCAGGCACTGCCCAGCAGCGAGAACAGCCAGAACGCCGGGCGCGGCCGATCGCCACCGCGCAGTACGCCGAACACCGCAGTACTCAGCGGCAACAGGCCGAGGAACACGATGGTGTGCGCTGATGAGGCGTGGCGCAGGGCAAGCGCGGTCAGCAGCGGGAAGCCGACCACCACGCCAAGGCTGACCACCGCCAACCCGGGCAGGTCGCTGCGTCGCGGAAAGGGTTGGCGCAACAGCAGCAACAGGCCGAGGCCGAGTATGGCGGCGATGGTGGCGCGTGCGGCGGTGACGAACCCGGCGTCCAGCTGCAGCACGGCCAGGCGGGTGGCCGGCAACGAGCCCGCAAAGATCACCACACCGATGAAGCCATTGATCCAACCACTCGCCGACCGTTCCACGCCTGTACTCCTGGGGTGCCGGGCGGTGCCCGGCGGGACCTCCATGGAAGCACCTGCGGCCCGCGCTCCCCAGCTACAATCCAGTACAGTTTCAAATAACTGTACTGCCCACACTTCCAGCACACTTTCACCATGACGCGCCCGCTTACCCGTATCGAATCAGTCATCCAGGCCGTCCGCACCCGCATCGGCACGCGGGTGGATGGCGCCGGTTCGCGCCTGCCCTCGGTACGCGCGCAGGCGGCGGCGATGGGCGTGTCGGTCTCCACCGTGGTCGAGGCCTACGAGCGCCTTGCCGCTGAAGGGCTGATCAGCGCGCGTGCCGGTTCCGGCTTCTATGTCAGTGGACCGGCCGCACCGCTTGCCCTGGCCGAGATGGAACCACGCCTGGACCGCGCGGTGGACCCGCTGTGGGTGTCGCGGCAATCGCTGGAAACACCGCCCGCGCACCTCAAACCGGGCTGCGGCTGGATGCCCAGCGACTGGCTGTACCACGACGGCATGCGCCGAGGCCTGCGTCGGCTGGCGCGCGGCGATGCTCCCCACCTGGTCGACTACGCCGGCCCGCTCGGCCTTCCACCGCTGCGCCATCTGCTGCAGCGACGTGCAGCTGCACTGGGAATCGACGCACCGATGGAGCAGATCCTGCTGACCGAATCCGGTACGCACGCGGTCGACCTGATCTGCCGTTTCCTGCTCAAGCCCGGCGACTGTGTGCTGGTCGACGACCCGAGCTATTTCAACTACCACGCCCTGCTGAAGGCGCACCAGGTGCAGGCGGTGGGTGTGCCCTACACGCACACCGGCCCGGATCTTGAAGCATTCGCGCAGGCGTTGCAGGCACATTCGCCGCGGCTGTACATCACCAATTCCGGCCTGCACAACCCGACCGGCGCGGTGCTAGCGGCCAGCACCGCGCACCGCCTGCTGGGCCTGGCCGAACGCAGCGAACTGATCATCATCGAAGACGACATCTTCGCCGACTTCGAACTGCAGCCGGCACCGCGCCTTGCTGCGCTGGACGGGCTTTCGCGGGTGATCCATGTCGGCAGCTTCTCCAAGACGCTGTCGGCGGCGTCGCGTTGCGGTTACATCGCCGCGCGCCACGACTGGATCGAAGCGCTGACCGATCTGAAGCTGGCCACCAGCTTCGGCGGCGGCCATCTGGCGATGCAGTTGATGCACATCGCGCTGACCGACAGTGGCTATCGCCGCCACATGCAATCGGTACGCTCGCGCCTGGCCGACGCGCGCCGGCACACACTGCGGAAACTGTACTCGCTGGGCATCACCCCGTGGCTGCAACCGGAAGCCGGCCTGTTCCTCTGGTGCCAGCTACCCGATGGCCGCGACGCCGCTGCGCTGGCACGGCAATGCCTGCGCGAAGGCATCGTGCTGGCCCCGGGCAACGCCTTCAGCCAATCGCAGCGCGCGGCCGACTATGTGCGCTTCAACGTCTCGCAGTGCCAGGACCCACGGATCTGGCAGGTGCTGGCACGGGCGCTGCAGTAAGCGCGTAATGCGCCACCAGCGCGTCCACCACCACCCGAACGCCCGGCAGCTGCCCACGACGATGCGGCAGCAGCACAGTGGTGGTGACCTCACCGGCATGCCACGCCGGCAGGACCTGCTGCAGGCGGCCAGCAGCGATGGCCGGCGCACACAGGCTGCAGGGCAGCACGGTAATCCCAAGTCCTGCTTCAGCCGCCGCGATCAGCAGCTGCGATTCGTTGCCGACCATCGCCACCTGCGGCTCCGCCAGCACAGTGCGGGCGCCAGCATCATGCAGCGTCCAGCGTGTTGCGTGGCGTGCAGTCAGCAGGCCGGCGTGCATGCGTAGTTGCTCGGGGGTATCCAATGCCGGCGCCGAGGCCAGATAGGCAGGCGACGCTACCAGCACGATGCGCTCGCTGCCCAGCGAGCGTTGCACCAAGCCGGAATCAGGCAGCGGACCGAAGTGGCTGCGGACGGCGATGTCGATGCCCTCCTGTGCCAGGTCGATGAAGCGATCGCTGGCCTCCACTTCGATGCGCAGGCGCGGATAGCGCCGTGCCAGCGCAGGCAGGCAGGCGGCAAGCGGGCCCTGCACCACCGGAATCGACGCGCTGATGCGCACGGTGCCGCTGGGCTCGGCCTGGCGGCCACGGACGATGGTTTCGGCCGCTTCCACTTCCGACAGCGCCGCGCGGGCACGTTCAAAGAATTCCTGGCCGATCTCGGTCAAGGCAAAACGGCGCGAACTGCGCTGCAGCAGGCGAACCTGCAGCTGATCCTCAAGCAGTGCCACGCGCTTGCTCAGGGTGGAGCGCGGCAGGCCCAGATGACGGCCGCCGGCGGCGAAGCCTCCCTGCTCCACCGCGGTCACGAACAGGGCCAGGTCGTTGAGGTTGAGCATGCGCAACGTCCACAAATGTGGACTTCAGGATGCCATTCGACTGGCTTCTGCCGCAATGTCCATGCAGGCACCCTTTCCCTACCCGCCGCTCTGCGGCTTCAACCGGAAACCTGCCATGACCCCGATCCTCTTCTACGGCGTACCTTCAGGCTGCTCGTTCGGCTCCATCGTTGCCCTCGAATGGCTGCGCCAGCCTTACCAGCTGTGCCGCATCGACATGCCCGGCCAGGTGCAGGGCGAAGACTATCGCCGCCTCAATCCGCTGGGAGAAACGCCCACCCTGCGCACCGCCGACGGTGAGCTGATCAGCGAGAGCCTGGCCATCCTCAACCACCTGGCCGCGCGCGGCATCGCCCAGGGCTGGGGCTTCGCACAGGGCACGCCCGGCTTCGACCGCCTCAACCAGCGGCTGGCCTACCTCAATACCAGCCTCTTCGGTGCCTATGCCCCGCTCTGGCACGCGCTGGAACACGCCGAAGGTGCCGACGGAGAGGCGCTGCGCCGCTACGGCACCGACAAGGTACGCCACGTGCATCAGTCGCTTGAGCAGATGATCGGCAACGGTCCGTGGCTGCTGGGCGAGCAGCGCAGCTTCGCCGATGCCTACTTCGCCGGCATCGCTCGCTGGAATGACTACCACCAGGTCGTCGATCGCCGCGCGTTCCCGAAGCTGCAGCAGCTGTTCGAACGCCTGCAGGACGATGCGGGCGTGCAGTTCGCGCATGCCATCGAAGCACAGCGGGCGGTCGCCAGCAGCGGTGGCTTCCTCGGCGAAGTGCGGCTGGAGGATGTGCTGGAAGCGGCTGCTGCGTAAGGACTAGCCCACCTGCGTGGTATCCGTGCCACGCAGGTAGGTTTCTGCAGGAATATCCAGCAACTGCGGACCGGACAGCGTTGCGCCGCGCAGATCAACCTCGGCGAACAATGCAGTGTTGACTGCGTCCATGGTGGAACTGCGCTGGGCCACCGCCTTGAACTGCGCGCGCGGCCCTTCGTGGTAGACCTGCAGCGCGCGGCGAACGGCCGGTGCGAATAGAGGTTCGCAGTCGAATGCAAACGTGTGCTCCTGCGCATCAGCATCACGCGCGGTGAAGGTCCTGGGGAGCGCCACGCCCTCCATGTGCCCGACCAGGGCCAGGCCGAACGCCTCGGGCAACCAGACCAGCAGCCGGCGCATCGGCCCGTACTCCACGCCCGCCTCGAGCATTGCCTGCTCGGCCTGCTCCAGCGATATGCCGTCCTGGCCAAGCAACGACAGCGCCAGCTCAAAGGCCTCGGCCGACGGCATCGGTGGTGGGCAGTGATCCATTTGCAGTGACCTTCAGCTCCAGGCAGGCGCGCACCTTAGGCAAAGCAGCACCAGCATGCAATGCCACTTGCACGCCGCGCTACAGTGGTATTTCCCCCGCAACAGGAATCCGCGCATGTCTTCGTTCTCCGATCCGCAGGCGGTGGCCCGCTACGCCGAAGGTCCACTGCGCCAGGTGCCGGGCTTTGTCGCCCTGCAGCAGATGAGCCGCCTGCTGCTGGCCGAACGGGTTCACGCACACGGCCGCGTGCTGGTGCTGGGTGCCGGCGGCGGACTGGAACTGAAGGCCTTTGCCGAAGCACAACCGGGCTGGCAGCTGCTGGGGGTAGATCCGGCCGCGCCGATGCTCGCCCTGGCCGAGCAGACACTGGGCCCGCTGATGTCGCGCGTGGAGCTGCTGGAAGGCTACATCGACGACGCTCCGGACGTGCGCTTCGACGGTGCCAGCTGCCTGTTGACCCTGCACTTCCTTGATACCACGCAGCGCCTGCACACACTGCGCGAGCTGCACAGGCGCCTGCATCCGGGTGCGCCACTGGTGGTGGCCCACCACAGCGTGCCGCAGGACGCGGCCGGCAAGCTGCGCTGGCTGCAACGCTATGCCGCGTTTGCCGAAGCCTCCGGCGTTGCCCGCGCCGACACACAACGCGCGATCGAGGCGATTGCCGAGCGGCTGCCGCTGCTGGCCCCCGAGCAGGAGGTCGCACTGCTGCAGGAGGCAGGTTTCGACGGCGTGGAGCTGTTCTACGCAGGCTTCAGCTTCAAGGGCTGGGTCGCCTACGCCGGTTGATGCCTACGGCACCACCGTGATGCCGATGCGCTGCATCAACAGCGCCACCTGCTGCACATCCAGCGTGGCCCCGCGCAGATTGGTGCTGCGCAGGTCCAGCTCGCCCAGCTCGGAACGGGTCAGGTCACAGTCGGTGAAGTTGGCGCTGTTCCAGTCGATGCCTTCGAACTGGCCACCGGACAGGTCCGAGCCAGCGAAGCTGGCGCCACTCACATTCGCACCGTCCCAGCGGTTCTCCCACAGCTCGCACTTTTCCAGCGTCACCCGCGAAAAATTGGCGTAGCGCAGGTTCGACTTCTTGATGAAGGCACCGCAGAACCAGCTGCGCGTGGTGATCTGGTTCATGAAGCTGGCGTTGCTGAAATCAGCGCCCTGCGCGCGGCACTCGCTGATCTCCAGGCCCAGCGCCTTGATGAAGCTGAAGTGGCACATGCTGATGTCGCAGCTGCGGAAGCTGGCCTCCTTCAGCGTGGCGCCATTGAAGCGGCAGCCCGCGCGGGTGTCGGCGTCATAGAAGCTGCAGTTGATGAACTCGGTACCGGTCAGGTCGGCGCCGGAAAAATCGCATTCGTGGAACTGCTGGTCGACCACTTTCTGGCCGGTGTACTGGTCCGCGCCGATGCGCAGCCTTCGGTGAACGGTGGGGGACATCGGGGATTCCATGCCAGGGCCCCGCCATGATGCCGGGCTTCGCAGGCGATCCAAAGGCCCGCGGCCTCAGATCGCCGGCAGGCCCGTCGCCGCCTCGCGCCCATTTGCACGAAATGCACGTTGTTGCACGTTTATGCATGAACGTGCAGACTTGCATCATGAGCTCCGATCCCAGCCCCCTCCCCGCCCAGCGCACCCGGCAGATCCTCGAGGAACTGCGCCAGCAGGGCCGCGTGGTGGCCGCCGAACTGGCGCCCCGCTATGCCGTTTCCGAAGATTCGATCCGCCGCGACCTGCGCGAACTCGCCGCCCAGGGCCTGTGCCAGCGCGTCTACGGCGGCGCCGTATTGCCGCCACCGAAGGAACGCCCACTGCGCGAGCGCCTGACCCGCGACCGCGGCGACAAGGCCGAACTGGCCGCCCGCGTCTGCGCACTGCTGCAGCCCGGCCAGGTGGTGCTGCTTGATGCAGGCTCGACCAATCTGGCCATTGCCCAGCAGCTGCCCGCCGCCCTCGGGCTGACGGTGATCACCAATGCCCCGCAGATCGCCACCGCCGCCAGCCTGCATGAAGGCACCTCCGTGCAGCTGATCGGCGGCCGCCTGGCCGGCGGTGGCGGTGCAGTCGGCGCCGAGGCATTGGCCCAGGTGCAGCGCCTGCGTGCCGACGTGTACCTGCCCGGCCCGTGCGCGGTGGACGGCGACACCGGCGTGTGGGCGATGGATGCCGAGGAAGCCACGCTCAAACGCGCGATGGTGGCCTGCAGCAGCCGCATCATCGTCGCCGCCACCACGGAGAAGCTCGGTGCCCGCGGCCACTGGCAGATCGCCAGCCTGGACGAGATCGACGATCTGGTGCTCACCACATCGGCACCGCCCGCGCTGGCCGCGCGTTTCCACGCCGCCGGCATCGCGGTACACCCCACTCCGCCCTGAGCTCATCTCCAATGTCCCTCGCCAACCGCGCGCGTGCCGAACAGCACGCGACCCGCGCTGCATTCTTCATTCCCGGCTTCGCCACCGCGCTGTGGGCCACGCTGGTGCCGTTCGCCAAGGCACACACCGACATCAACGACGCCACATTGGGCCTGGTGCTGCTCTGCCTCGGAGCGGGTTCGCTGCTGGCAATGCCCTTGTCCGGCGTGCTGGCCGCGCGCCTGGGCTGCCGCCGGGTGATGGTAGCCAGCAGCCTGCTGATCTGCCTGGCCGTTCCCGGCCTGGCATTGGCCAGCTCGGCGTGGGCGCTGGGCCTGGTGTTGTTCGTGTTTGGTGCCGCCGTGGGTGCGATGGACTGCACGATGAACGTACAGGCGGTGATCGTCGAGCGCGAGGCGCGTCGCGTGATGATGTCCGGCTTCCACGCCTTCTTCAGCATCGGCGGCTTCCTCGGCGCGGCCACCATGACCGTGCTGATGTCCGCGCGGCTGCCACCGCTGGCATCGGTACTGATCGGCGTTGCCGCCATGCTGCTGGTGATGTTGCTGTCAGCGTCGTACTGGCACAGCGAGCGCATGCCCCATGACACCCCGATGCTGGCCATGCCGCATGGCATCGTGCTGTTCATTGGCGTACTGGCCTTCGTCGCCTTCCTGGGTGAAGGCGCGATGCTGGACTGGAGCGCGGTGTTCCTCACAGATGTACGTCGCGTCGATGCCAGCCTGGCAGGCATCGGCTATGTGACCTTCACCCTGACCATGACCGTCGCCCGTCTGTTCGGCGATGCACTGGTCTCACGCATGGGACGCCAGCGCGCGATCGTGTTGGGTGCTCTGCTCGCTGCCAGCGGCATGCTGGTGCTGACTCTGGTCACGCCGTGGCAGATGTCGTTGGCAGGATACGTGCTGGTCGGCCTCGGCTGCGCCAACATCGCACCGGCGCTGTTCTCGCTGGCCGGCCATCAGAACCGCATGCCCGGCGCGCTGGCGATCACGGCCGTCTCCACGCTGGGTTTTGCCGGCATCCTCGCCGGCCCGGCACTGATCGGTTTCGCCGCCAACCACTTCGGCCTGATCGCTGCGTTCATCGGCGTGGCCATGGCCTTGCTGCTGGTGGCGGTGTCCACCCGTTGGCTGCGGGTGTAGTTTGCGGCATCAGCGCCGCCTTGGCCGCACCTTCATCCGCAACCGGCGGTAGCCAATCACCACGGCCGTCGCGCACAACGCCGTACCCGCAACGCTCAACAGCAGCAGAACAGCCAACCGGGTGCTGTCAAAGCGCAGCATCGCCGGCAGGTCCCAGCTGTGCAGGAAGTAGAACAGCCAGCGCCCGACACGCTCGCGATGTCCCATCGTCAGCAGCGGATCGCCGGTGGCCAGGTCGAGATAGACACGCGTCGCCTCGGCATCACCGAAGTCCGCCACCGCCACCGGGAAGCGGCGTACGGCTGCACCATTCATGGCTTCCGGTGCACGCGGGTAGAAGTACGCATCTGCTGCATGCTGGACCGCGAACGCCTGCATCGGCGCATCGGACATGGCGCGCGCCCTCTGCTGCAACCAGTCCACAGGCAGTTGCCGCAAGACCTGCAGCTCTCCATCTTCACTGGACACGATGCGGGTATCGCCCCGTCCGTCCAGCAACACTGCGAACAGCTCGCCGCCGATGCGCCGCCACTGGATCTCCACCGGCCTGAAGTGCCGGGCACCCGCGGCCGCCAGCAGTGCTGCAGGTTCACCCAGCATCCCATCCACGGCTGCCGCGCCGCCATGATAGCGCTCGCTGTCGATCGCCTCGCGCGTGCTGCTGAAGACGCCCAATGGATTCATCGACATCAGGCCGCTGAAGATCCAGGTGAACACGAATGCCGCTGCCACCAGCCCGATCAGGTGGTGCCAACGCATCCACGGCTCGACATACGGCGTCTTCGCGCCAGTGCGGTAGTGCCCACGGAAGCGCCAGCGCCACACACCCACCACGATGCCGCTGATTGCCGCCACCGTGCACAACGCTGAGAGCACGATCACCACCCACGTCCACACCGGATCTACCGACTGCATGCGCAGGAAGTACAGCCAGTGCAGCCACGCACCCACGTAATTCCAGCGCTGCTGCACGCGCGGCGCGTCCAGCACCACTTCGCCGGTGTGCGAGGACACATACACATCCCCCGGCTGCGCGCCGCCCACCTCGACCCGGTACAGTGGCCGATGCGCATCCAGCGCGCGCGAATGGGTCCAGCGGTCCTCACCCACGCGCATCGCCCCAACGAAGGCCTGCCCACCGGCGAACTGCGCGGCCGACGCTTCGGCGCGCTGGGCGGAAACCGGCAGCAGCGCCTGGCCGGTCCGTACCGACCACGCACCGACGTTGCTGCCGCTGCGCACTACATACGCCGCTTCACCACCCACCGTGGTCAGGGCCACGGCTTCCGGTTCGGCCTGTACAGCATCTGGCAGCGCCGACAGTCCTCGCCAATCCCCTGCGTCACCCAACACCGGCAACGCTGCCAGCCGCTCGCCGGGCGTCAACTTCGGGTAGCCGATGAACAGCATCACCATGCCGCTGACGAACCACAGCAGCATCAACAGGCATCCGCCGATGCCCAGCCAGCGGTGCACCAGATAGGTCCAGCGCCTGGCAGTGGATCGCAGCGACATGATGCGCGCCCTCAGAAGCGATGGTCGACGGTGAATTCGACGCGCCGGTCCGCACCCAGCAGCCATTGGGTACTGGTGTAGTACGCCGTGGCGTAGTACGCCTTGTCGAACACATTGAACAGGCGCGCCGACAACCGCGTGCGCGGTGACGCCTGCCAGGTCAGCGCCAGGTCGGTGGTGCTGTAGCCGGGCAGTTCCAGGGTGTCGGCATTGTCGGCGTAGCGCTTGCCGACGTAACGCACGCCTGCGGCCGCGCTCCAGTCGGGCAGGAACTGCCAGCTCACCCACACATTGGCCAGGCGCTCGGCCACGTTCGGCGGCACATTGCCATCGCGCGAGACCAGCACCGGCGGCGAACCGGTGGTTTCCAGGAAGTCATCGAACGTTGCCTTCAGCACCGTGGCATTGGCATCGAGCGCCCACCGCGGCGCGAAGCTCCAGTTCAACGATGCCTCGATGCCGCGCGAGGTCTGCGCGCCCACCTGTACCCGGCGATCCGGCACCAGCGGGTCGCGGCTGAGCAAGCCGGTCTTGCGGATGCGATAGGCCGCCAGGGTCCACTCGCCACCGTCGAACGCCTGCTTCAGGCCCACCTCGACCTGCCGTCCCTTGGCCAGGTCGAAGGCACCGTTGGACGGGCTGATCATCAGCAGGCCGCTGACCGGGTCCGCCGCCTGTGAGTACTGCGCGTAGAGGCTCAGCGTCGGCTGCAGCGCGAATACGGTGCCTGCACGCCAGCCGGTGCTGCTGTAGGTCTTCGAGAATGCTCTCTGGCCGCTGATCAGATCGGTGCGGTCGATGCGCGCGCGGTCATGGCGCAGCCCACCCAGCAACGACCAACGCTCGCTCAACGTCAGGTGGTCTTCCACGAACAGCGCGTACTGCTCGGCACCATTGCGATAGCGCGGCAGGTTCGGCGCATCGCTGGCGAACTGCCCCGGCACCGGATGGAACGGATCGACCGGGCCGGAGCTGCCGGCGTAGGTATTGTTGGTGTGCTTGAAGTGCGCACGGTTGGCGTCCAGGCCCACGGCAAAATTGTTCTGCAGGCCACCCACACTGCCCCGCACGCGCAGCGTCGAGGTCAGCCCGGTCTGGTCCTGGTTGTGGGTGATCTGGGTATTGCCCGAACGGTCGATCAACCCGGTTCGTGGGTTGTAGACATAGGCCTCGGCATTGCGCCAGTCGCGCTGGCTGTCGATCTGGTAGACGCGCGTGCGCCATTCCACGTTAGCGTTCGGTGTCCACAGCGCATCGAGTTGCGTCCAGCGGTCGCGATAGCGGATGTCGCTGTCTTCCACGTTGTAGTTGCGGTGGCGCAGTGCGTCCAACTGTCGGCCATCCACCAGCGGCGTACCGAAGTAGCGCATCGGCTTCTGGTGGCCCTGCGCATGGGTCAGGGTCAGCTTCAGGTCCGTACGCGGCTGCCACAGCAGTGCGCCGGAGAAGGTGGCATCACTGCTGCGCCCGCGATCGACCCAGCCACCGCTGTAGTTGCCGCTCACGTCCACGCGGTAGGCCAGCTCGGGGGTCAGCGCGCCGCCACTGCCGAAGCCCAGTCGCGCGGTGTCCTCGCTGCCCACGGTCACGCTGATCTCGTTCTCGATGGCACCGCGCGTCGGCTTCTTCGGCACGATGTTGATGACCCCGCCGATGGCACCATCGCCATGGATGACCGAGGCCGGACCGCGCAGTACTTCGATGCGCTCGATGGACCAGGTATCGAACGGGAACGTGATGCCCACGCCGCCGTACTGGCGCAGCCCGTCGTACAGGCGCATCACTGAAGCACCGTCGGTGAAGCCACGGCTGGACAGCGCACTCAGGCCGTTGCCCGGGTGCGGCATCGCACTGATCGCACCGGCGCGGCTGATCGCATCGTTGAGGTTGGTGTCGCCGCGCTGTTCCAGCTGCTCGCGCGAAATCACCGTCAGGCTGGCCGGCGTCTGCAGCACGCTCAGGCCCAACGCAGAGCCTGCGCTGGCGGTGGATGACAGCTCGCCGCTGCGGGTATCGATCACGCGTACGGTATCCAGCGTGGTCGGTGGTGCCGCATCGGTGGCAAGTACTGGGGCGGTGTGCAGGAGCAACGCGCACATGACAGGCTGCGTCGCCCGGCGCAGGCGCGCGGAGTTGGGGTTCGTTTTCATTTGTTCACGGCATGCAAGGCCACCCCGCAGTGGCGGGGCAGCAATCAGAAAGGGACAGACGCGCGCGTGCGGGCGCCGACCGTAGCCGGCAACCTCATGGAAGGACGGTCAATGCACCGCGCGTGTGGCTCAGGCAGCCATGAAGGCCGGTGGCCCGCGCGCTCCCAATGTGCCGCTGACCCGCTGCGGCAACGCCTGCACTACACCCCGCAACGCATGGCATATCGATACCATCGGTGCCAGCAGCAGCAATGCCGCCACCAGCAGGGTGATCAGCCGCGCGGCGATCAGGCAGTAGTCGCAGTCCACGCCCATCTCATGCTCGGCATGTGGATCGGCGGGCGGCTTCTTCGCGACCTCCCCCTGCTGCACCGCCATCGCGTGGTGGTCGTGATGGCCTTCCATCGCATGCTGCGCATGCTGGGAATGGTCCATCGCCGCCATCGGCACAGCCGCTGCAACGTGACCATGCGCCAGCCAGCGGCTCACCAGCGGGGCAAGCAGCACCAGCAGCATGGCTAGCCATGCCAGGGCCTGGAACCGGCGGTGGAGGACAGAACGACGCACCCGGCCATTCTACGGGCCTGCGACCAACCTTGGACCACGTTCAGGGTTTCCCTGCTGCCGGTGCGACGTTATGACGCAGCCTCCAGCGCAGGGAATCGTCCACTGCCCGAGGGGGACGGAAGGCAGCCTGGCCGGCCCCTTCCGTCCCCGCACCGGATGACTAGAACCGCGCCGGCTGCTGCACCGCGCGCTCCAGGAACATGACACCCGCCTGCAGGCTGTTGCGGGCGTTCTCCAACCAGCGCTCCGGATCGGCTACCGCGAATCGCTCCTGTGCATCCACATCACCCGAGTCGGCCAGATCAGCCAGCTGCAGATGGATGTGGTTCTCCACCAGGCTCACCAGCACGGCGAGCTCGGCCGATAAACCGGCGATGCGTTCGGTGAAGCCAGCGTCGTTGCTGTTCAGAGACATGTCCCCTGTTCCTATGCGTTGCGGTGTTGATGGATGGCTTCGAAACGCTCGGCACAGGCAGGCCCACAGAACAGCCTTGCCGGATCGTTGTCGAAGTCTTCGCTGCAGTCCGGGTTGTGGCATTCCCCCATGGGAGTGAGAGGGGCAACGTTGCTGGCCCGCGTTGCGTGCTGGGCAAGGGCGCGTTGCAGGTGGCGCGCTTCCATTTCCTGCGCTTCGTCGATGGTGTCCGTCATGCGGGTTGTATTTTATCGAGGGGTGGTCGCACCGATTGAGAACGTCGCAACGACCGTCAACGACGCGGATTCCGCGGCGGATCGGCGTTCGTGGTTGCAGTGGATTTCAGGCATGCAGGCTCCTTGTGCACGGGCGCCCGAAGGCGCGGTGGAGAGAAACGAAGGGCCGTCGCTGACGGCGATCGCATCATCCGAAAACCGGTTCTCGCCAACTGCGACGCATCGGTGTGATCACATCGATCTGCGAACGCCATCGCAGATCCAACGAGTGCTTGACGGCCCGATCGCGATCAGGGATGCAAGGTGCTGGAAGGTGTTGCAAATGGAGGCCCATTCCGACACCATGACCGTGCCACCACCTCCCATCACATCCTGACCACACTGCGTCGGTCGGCCATTGCGTGACCTGCACACGCCAGACACTGCACAGCACGGTGGCCGCCATCGACCACAGTGGACCGATCCACGTTCCCAGGGGCCCCGTCGAATGCACACACCGCATCCCACGCAGGACATCGTTCCCGCGTTCCTGCAGGCCATGCACGCGCACGGCATCGTGCCGGACGCGCGCGGCCGCGACGCGCTCAATGCCGATGGCACCCTGGTGCGCTTCCATGTGGAAGGCGACCGTCGTGGCACGCGCAACGGGTGGGCCGTGTTGTTTGGAGACCATGTGCCGGCCGGCGAGTTCGGCAGCTGGCGGACCGGCACCCGCCATGCCTGGTGCGCGAAATCGCCGACCGCGTTGAGTGCGGCCGAGCAGCGCGCCATCCGGCAACGCCAGGAAGCGGCCCGCAGCGAGCGCGAACGGCATCAGCGCCAGCGCGAGGACGCCGCCGCCAAGGCCGCCAACGTGCTGTGGAACCGTGCCATTCCCGCCGACGTCCAGCACCCCTATCTGGTACGCAAGGGCATCCACGCACATGGCCTGCGCGTGGCGCCGTGGCCGGTGCGCAACAGCGATGGCCTGGTCTTCCGCCATATCGACAATGTCCTGCTGGTGCCGGTGATGAACAGCGCGGGCCGTATCGTCTCGTTGCAGGCGATCTTTCCCCGCGTGGATCCAGCACTTGGCCGCGACAAGGACTTCCTTTCCGGTGGCCGCAAGCAGGGCTGCTTCCATGTCATCGGCAAGCCGGCCCCTGGCCAACCGATCGCCATTGCAGAGGGCTATGCCACCGCCGCATCCATCCACCAGGCCACGGGCTGGTGCGTGGTGGTGGCCTGGGATGCAGGCAACCTTGGCGCGGTCGCCCGGGCCTGGCGCGGCGCCATGCCCGACGCATCGTTCGTGCTGTGTGCCGACAACGATCAATGGACGCGGCAGCCGCTGGACAATCCGGGCGTCACCCTGGCCACGCAGGCTGCCGCGGACATCGATGCCCGCGTGGCCTGGCCCGAGTTCGCCGCGCTGCATGGCGACGATGACCGTCCTACCGACTTCAACGACCTGCACCTGCGTGAAGGGCTGGACGCCGTGCGTACCCAGCTGTTGCCTCCCGCACCGCCCGCAGCAGGCGACGACGTGGCGCCGGACGATGCGCCGTCATCGGCCAGCGCGCGTTACCAGGTGCCTGGCAACCTGTCCGCATTCGATGCCTTCACCCCGTTTCCCGACACCAGCGCGCGCGGGCGGCCGTTGCCAACGGCCCGCAACCTGGCCGAGCTGTGCCGCCGTACCGGTGTGACCGTGCGCTACAACGTCATCCGCAAGGATCTTGAGATTCTGGTCCCTGGGCTGCACACGACCGTGGACAACGCCAAGGAAGTCGCGGCTGGCGAAGTGATGGATTGCATGCACCGCGCCGGCATGGCCACCGCCAGCTTCGAGACCAACCTGTGCCAGGTGGCCGAAGCCAATCCCTACAACCCGGTCGCAAGCTGGATCACCTCACGGCCGTGGGATGGCCAGTCCCGCCTGCAGGCGTTCTTCGACACCGTGCAGGAAGCCCAGCCCACGCGCATGGCCGACGGCCGCGTGCTGAAGGAGGTCCTGATGAGGCGCTGGCTGATCTCCGGCGTGGCGGCCGCCTTTGAGCCCGATGGCGTGGTCGCGCGCGGCGTACTGACGTTCGTCTCGAAACAGAACCTGGGCAAGACGCGCTGGGCACGGCAACTGGCGCCGGCGGAGCTGCAACTGATCGCTGACGGGGTGGTGCTCGATCCGGCCAACAAGGACAGCGTCAAGCAGGTCATCTCCAAGTGGATCGTCGAACTGGGCGAAGTCGATGCCACCTTCCGCCGTACCGATATCGCGGCGCTGAAATCATTCATCTCGCGCAGCCATGACGAGATCCGCCGCCCCTACGCGCGCACCGAATCCCGCTATGCACGGCGCACCATCCTGTTTGCCAGTGTCAACGACGAACGCTTCCTGCGCGATGCCACCGGCAACACCCGCTGGTGGACCGTGCACGCCGTAGCATTGGGCGAACCGGCGCGGATCGACATGCAGCAGGTCTGGGCAGAGGCCCATGCGTTGTACTGCAGCGGCGAGACCTGGCACTTGAGTGCCGAGGAACTGGATGCGCTGAATGCAACCAACAGCGAACACGAACCCATCTCGCCGATCGCCGAACTGATCGATCGCCATTTCGACTGGTCGCTCCCTGCCGAACACTGGAGCGCGCATTACCGCGCCACCGAGATCGTCATCGCGGTTGGCATCGACAAGCCCAACCGTCGCGAGGTGAACGAGGCCGCCGCCTACGTGGTCAAACGCCATGGCGTACGCACCCGCGTGGTGGGCAAGGAGCGGGCCAAGGTCTGGCTGATGCCAGAGCGCAGACGCAGTCTCGCCGAGCATCCGGCAGGCCCGTTCTAGATGCCACGCATCCATGATGGTCGCGACGTTGACAGCAGCAGCGTCGACTGGCGCCTGCACTGCGAAGCACGTCGCCTGCTGCAACTGGACGGCTACCGGCGCATGGGCAACGACGGGCGCTGGACGGCGGTCAGTCCGCGCCGGCATCGCCAGCAGTATCTCGAGGGTGTCCTGGCCGCACGCGGCGCGGTCGAGCGTGAGCGCCTGGCAGCAGCGGCATTACGGCTGTGGACCGCCAGCCCGCCCGGTCGGCCACGTCGAGACGACAGTAGATGAAAGGTGTTGACTGAGATCATCTACAGAGGCAAGATGGCTGTATCGGCCCGCCACCTTCCAGGAGCGCTTCCGCCATGCCACATCCCCGACTGCATGCCTTCGAAGGTGAGCAGCTGACCGTGCAGCAGATCCACCAGCGGGTACCGGTACTGTCCGAGCGGACCATCCGCGACCACCTTGCTGCCGGCCGGCGTACCCGCACCGCCATGCTGTGCTTTGACCCGATCGCCGCGGCGGCCCGGGGGGGGCGCATTACCCAGCGCATCCTCCGCGCCCGCAGCCTCGCCGGTCGCGATTCCTGATCCTCCGGCACCTGCCGCATTTCTCCAGGAGTAGATTCCGCATGATTCCCGCCTCCCCCGACAGCGGTCATCGCATGATTGCCGACACACTGGCCGCGTTCCGTGCCGGCCCTGCACTGGGCAGCGTCGCCCTGCGGCCGGCGCCGCGCGCGCGCGTACCGCTCTACATCGGCATCGCCGGCAGCAAGCGCTCGGGCAAGGACACACTCGCCAATGGGCTGGCATCGGCGTTGGCGCTGCCACGCGACAGCTTCGCGGCCCCACTGCGCCAGTTTGTCGCCTCCCTCCTCGGGCTCTCCCTGCATGAACTGGACCGCCGCAAGGAGGACGCCATCGATTGGCTGGCCGAACTCACCCCGCGCCACCTGATGCAGACCGCCGGTACCGAATGGGGGCGTGACCGCGTCCATCCCGAACTGTGGGTACGCTCGCTGTTCGCACGCCTGCCCGAGGGCGGGCTGGTACCCGACGTCCGCTTCGCCAATGAGGCGCGCGCGATCCACCGCCGCGGTGGTGTCGTGATCCGCGTCAACCGCCCGGGCCATTGCAGCAATGGCCTTCATGCCAGCGAGCAACAGCTGCCGCATGAACTGGTCGACATCGAAGTCGACAACGACGGCACCCCGGCCGATCTGGTCCGCAGATCACTGGACCAGCTGCTGTCGCGCGGCCTGATCTGAGCCGGAACCGGGGTCGGCTGTGCGGCCCCGTCCGCTGAACCCACCGTAGGCCACGACCCATCATCGGCGAAAATGATGTAAGGTCATCCCCCATCACCGACGACACCTGTCGTCACCCTGCATCCCCAACCCATTCCGCAAAGAGGAAACGCCATGGAGGTCGAACAGTTCACGTCGACGCGCCTGAAGGCCATCGAGTTGTTCAAGTCCCAGCCCAAGGGCAGCAAGGACAACGTGAGCCTGGATGCGATCTTCATCTCGCTGTGCACGCTGGCCACTGCCCAGGCCGATGCTGGCAGCAGCCGGCAGGCGCGCACCGTGGCCCGCCCGGGCAACCAGCAGCCGCCCGCGCCATGGTTCGTCGAAACCCTCGCCGCCCTGAAGGGCAAGGGCGAGTCGATCACCGTGGCGCGCTTCCTGATGTTCGCCAACCGCTTCCCGGTCAAGCGCATGGACCAGGTCAACGCGGCACGCTGGCTGCGCGACGCCGGGTACATCCCCCGCAAGACCGGCGGCAACCTGGTATTCGATCTTTGATCCAGCGCCTCCTGCAGTCCTGAAGCCCCGGCATCGTCCGGGGCTTTTTTTTTCCGGCCAGTACACGGCGCATGAGGCCATGCGGCGGGGGCCGTCCTCACCCTGTACCTGCCCCATCCCCTTGATCTGCCTCCGTTCCTGCCAGGTGAGGACAACGAGTACGGATGTACAGGAAAACATCAGCGGCCAGTGCAAGCGGATACGGCGCACTGCAAGCAGGCGGGGCGTGCTCCTCACCCGTCCTCGCGCACGACTGAACGTCTTCAGCACACCGATATAAAAGTAGATGAAAGGTGTTGACTGGACAGGCGGGATGGCAACAGTGGAGATCAATGCCACTGAAGACATCCTCCATGAACGCCCTGCCCGACAGTATCCAGACCCTGGCCGAGGTCATCGGCGAATCCGCAGCCCTCACGCTGGTGCGTGCGTGGCCGCCGACCACCTCCAGCACCACCGGCCGTCACCGCGTCATCGTCTACGTCCCCTCCACCCTGCCCGACCAGCATCGGCTGATCGACATCCTTGGCCACGACGCCGCCCGGCGGCTGGTCGCGCACTTCGGCGGCGAACTGTTGTTCCTGGCGTCCTGCTTCGCTGCCGGCGCGCACGAACGCCGTGAGCAGATCGCCCGCGCGGTCGCCAGCGGCATGCCGCGCGACCATGTCGCGCGTGAGTTCGGCGTCTCACAGACCACCATCAAGCGCGCCCTGCGCGGTGCGCGCAGCGCGCTGCCACCGGCGGTCCATCCGGCCCTGCTCAAGGGGTACGCACGCGCATGAACGAGAGCGACCTGCTGGCGGGCGTGCCGGATTGGGCCAAGTACCTGGGCGGGACCTCGGGCGTGCTGATCGCGGTGTCGTTGTGGCTGCGCCAGTGGCTGTCGTCGGCCAAGGTCGACCGCACCGCCGATGAAGCCACCAGCAACACCCTGCGCACCCTGCAGGAACAACTCGCGGCCGAACGTACACGCGCCGACGGACTGATGCACGAACGCGAGGCAATGGCCCAGGAGATCGGGCAGCTGCGCGGTGAGGTCAGCGCCCTGCGTGCACAGATCGCCCAGCAGAGCGTACAGATAGACGCCCTGCTGGCCCTGGTTCGCAAGCAACCAGGAGCGGCCGCATGACCGTCGCCGCCGCCAGCGCCCTCGGTGGCACCAACGTCGCTGCGTTCCTGGACATGCTGGCCGTGTCCGAAGGCACCGACATTCCGGGCCAGCGCTCACGTGACCACGGCTACGACGTCATCGTCGGCGGCCAGTTGTTCACCGACTACCGCGACCATCCCCGCGTGCTGGTGTCGCTGCCGCGCTATGGCATCAAATCCAGCGCCGCCGGCCGCTACCAGTTCCTGCGCAGCACCTGGGACGACCTGCGCGCACGCCTGGGCCTGCCCGACTTCGGCCCGGTCTCGCAGGACCGTGCGGCGGTCGCCCTGTTGAAACAATGCGGTGCCTACGAGTTGATCCGGCTGGGACGCTTCGATGCCGCCGTCACGGCGGCACGGCGCATCTGGGCGTCGCTGCCAGGCGCCGGCTACGGGCAGAAGGAGCAGGCACTGGAAACGCTGCGCGCGGCCTACCGTGCCGCCGGCGGAGCCCTGCAGTGACGCCCGGGGCACTGAGGCTGGGCATCGGACTGCTGGTCCTTGCCGGCAGCCACGCGAGCTGCGCCTGGCTGGGATGGACCTTGCGCGACCGCAGCGCGGACCTTGCCGCTGCCACCACCCTGGCAGCGCAGCAGGCGGCCCGCACCGATGCAGCCCAGCGCGCGCACCAGCAGGCCCTCGCCAACAACGCCGCAGGCGCGCAGGCCGAATCACAGCGCCTGGCCCGGCAGTCCCGGCGCACCGAACAGTTCAACACCCTGCAACGGGACATCGAGACCCATGCCAAGACTCCTGGCCGTGATCGCGGCGACGCTGACGCTGAGTTCGTGCGCATCTGGCGCGAGGCCAACGCCGGCCACGCCCTGCCGCGCTGATCTCAGCATCGCACCTGCCCAGCTGCTTCCCCCGCCCCGCCTGCCGGACCTGCACGCGGCCAGCGATGACGCGCTGCTGCGCAATCACGTTGCCGTCGCACAGCAGTACCACGCGCTGGCCGACCAGCTGAGTGCGCTGCTGTGCAGCCTCGGCAACCAGCGCGGCATCACCATCAATGGCGCCGCGCCGGCAGCACCTGCCGACTGCAGCAGCAGCACCACTCCCGCGCACTGAGCTTTCCGGATAAGGCCACGCCTGCAATGCCGCCCCACTGCGGTGATGGCAACACTGGCTGCAGACCGCGCGCGCCGCACAGGCCACGCCCTTCTTCCCTTCCCTGCATGAGCTGACATGGCGAACGATCCCTTCCCTCCTATGCTCGATCCGCTGATTGCCGCGATCGAAGCCGCAATCCGTGCACGCTTTCCGGGGTTTGCAAGCATCGAGTTCCATCGCGACGCCAGCGCTGAGGGGATGCCCCTGCCGGCCTGCCTGCTGGCGATGACCCGCTGTGACCGCAGCAGGGACAACAATGATGGCAGTGGCCTTCTGCAGGCCACACTGCGCTTCGAAGCACGCATTGCGCTGCCGGCAACCGATGCAACCGCAGCGCTGCAGCTGCGCAACGCGGCCCTCGCCCTGGCGACCTGGCTGCACCAGCTCGGCCGCTTTCCCGGCGTTGCCAGCGGTGCGATCGATGTGATCGCGGCATTGCCCGAAGACCCAACGGCAGCACGGCCGGGCCTGCGCAGCTGGATCGTCGAATGGTCGCTGCCGGTCGCACTGGGCGACAACCCGTGGGACGACGCCGGTGGCGTGGTGCCGCAGGCGTCCTACAGCTTCGCGCCGGAGATCGGCAGCGCCCATGAGCCCCGCTACCAGCCGTTGCCGGAGCGCGCACGATGAGCGCCGAACACGCGCGGTTGATCGGCAACCTGCTGATGATCGGTGTGGTACGCGAGCTGGACGAAGCGAACGGGCGCGTTCGCGTCGATGCCGACGGCATGCTTACCGACTGGATTCCCTGGCTGGAGCGCCGCGCGGGGCCGGGCATGCGCAGCTGGTGCGCGCCCGAACCAGGCGAGCAGGTCGTGCTGGCGTGCCCCTATGGCGACCCCGGCCAGGCGCTTGTACTCGGCAGCCTGTACCAGGACCGCTTTCCGCCGCCGGCCGACTCGCGCCTGCGGCAACGCACCGAGTTCGCCGACGGCAGCACCGTCGAGTACGACCAGGAAACCACCACGCTCAACGTCCATGTCGGCAGCGGCAAGGTCATCGTCACCTGCGCGAATGCACAGGTGATCGCCAGCGAATCGGTGCTGCTCGACACGCCGTCGCTGAAGGCCACCGGCGATCTGCAGGTGACCGGCGCGATCAGCGCCGGCAAGGACATCAGCACACCCGGCGAGGTCAAGGCTGGCGCCATCGGCCTGAAGGCACACAAGCACACCGCACAGGGCCCAACCGCCCCCACCACGCCCGCGCAGCCCTGAGCGGCCACGCCTGCAATGCCCTGAAAACCCGCACTCCACGACGATAGAGGCCATGCGAGGAATCGACGCCAACACCGGCAAATCACTGGATGGGCTCGCCCATCTCCACCAGTCCGTGCGTGACATTCTCACCACGCCCCTTGGCTCCCGCGTACTGCGCCGCGAATACGGTTCACGCGTGTTTGAACTGATCGATGCGCCGACCAACCGCTCGCTGCGCATGGACCTGATCGCCGCCACCGTCGACGCGCTGGCGCGATGGGAACCGCGTCTCCACGTCGAGAACGTCGACGTCTCCCTCCCCGCCCCCGGCGTGATGATCCTGGCAGTGACCGGGATCCACCTGCCGGACGGCGAGGCCATCACCATCGAAGGAATCGAGGTTCGCTAACCGTGGCATCCGGCTCGTTCACCAGTGTCAATCTGTCCCAGCTGCCTGCACCGGCGGTCATCGAAGTGCTCGATTTCGAAGCCATGTTCGATGAATCGCTGACCGCACTGCAGGCCCTGGATCCCACCTTCGACGCGTTGCTGCCGTCGGACCCGGCCTTCAAGATCCTGGAGGTCTGCACCTACCTGCGCCTGCTCGATCGCCAGCGCGTCAACGACGCCGCGCGTGGCGTGATGCTGGCTTATGCCGGTGGCAGCGACCTGGACCACCTCGCCGCGATCTTCGGCGTCGTCCGCCAGGCGCTCGACCCGGGCAAACCGCAGGAGGGCATTCCTCCTCGATATGAAAGCGATGAGGACTTCCGCCGCCGCATCCAGCTGGGCCCGGAAGGATTCAGCGTGGCAGGGCCGGAAGGTGCCTATGTGTTCCATGCGCTGAGCGCGGACCCGCGCGTGCTCGACGCCAGTGCGACCAGTCCCGCCCCCGGCGAAGTGGTGGTCTCGGTGCTGTCGCGCGAAGCGGATGGAACCGCTACCCAGGGCCTGCTCGACATCGTCGAGGCGAAGCTGAGCGCGGATGACGTGCGACCGCTGACCGACCACGTGCTGGTGAAGCCGGCCATGATCGTCAACTACACGGTCGACGCCACGCTGTTCACCTTTGCCGGCCCGGATTCGCAGGTCGTGCTTGCCGAAGCGCGCACCCGCCTGGACCGCTACATCAGCGAGTCACATCGTCTCGGCCGCGATGTCACCCGTTCGGGGTTGTTCGCCGCATTGCATGCCGAGGGCGTGCAGCGCGTGGAGATCGTCCATCCAGCTGCAGATGTGGTGGTGGACCGAACCCAGGCCACGCACTGCACCGGCGTGACCCTGACCCACGGCGGCACCGATGAATGAGCCGAGCACGCGCCTGATCAACGCGCGCCTGCGCGGCGCGATCGATGGCCGCAACCGCACCTTCCGCCACCCCGGCGGCGCGCTGGCGAGCCTGCAGTCGGTATTCCGCACCGATGCGCAGGGGCGGCAGCTGCTGCAGGGCAGCGTCATCGAGGGCAGCAGGGTCACCCTGGCCGCTGCACCGGCGCCCGGCGAGGTCATCGATGGTGACGCCCAGGTGGTGGTGCCCTCGGCGGCGAACCTGCTTCCCGCCAACGCCACCCACGCCGAGCGCGCGCTTGCCCGCGCCATCGTTGCACGTCCGTTGCCGGTGGACATCACCGCGCTGTGGGATGCCGACCGCTGTCCGACCGCACTGCTGCCCTGGCTGGCCTGGGCGCTGTCGGTGGACGAATGGAAGGCCTACTGGCCTGAAGCCGTGAAGCGCGCCCGGGTGCGTACGGCCATCGCCATCCAGCGACGCAAGGGCACCGCCGGCAGCGTACGCGACGTGGTGGCCGCCTTCGGCGGTTCGGTGCTGATCCGCGAGTGGTGGCAGCTGCAGCCCAAGGGCGCGCCGCACACCTTCGAAGCCGTGATGACCATCGCCAACCAGGATGGCCAGTCCGCCACGGCGATGTTCGTCGAGGACGTCATCGGCGAAATCACCCGGACCAAGCCGGTGCGCTCGCATTTCACCTTTACCCAGGGCATGCAGGCCGACGCCGCCGTCGGCGCACTTGCAGCCGCCCACGCCACGGCCTTCCGCCGCCTTCAACTGATCGGAGAGTAACCCCCGCATGCGCTTGAAAATCACCGATGCCGGCTTCGCCAAGCTGGTCAATCCGCCGAACACCGGCACCAACGCCGTCCTGATCACCCAGATCGGCCTGACCTCGACCGCCTTCGTACCGTCGGCGGGGCTCACCGCGCTGCCCGGCGAGATCAAGCGCGTGGTCACCTTCGGCGGCCAGGCCGTGGGCGATGACACCGTGCACGTCACCATCCGCGACGACAGCGCCACCTCCTACACGCTGCGCGGCTTCGGCCTGTACCTGGCTGACGGCACCCTGTTCGCCAGCTACGGCCAGGCCGATCCGATCATGGAGAAGTCGGCCGCATCGATGCTGCTGCTGGCCACCGATACCCGCTTCAGCGGGATCGACACGACGCAGATCCAGTTCGGCGACGCCGGCTTCCTCTATCCACCGGCCACCACCGAGGTGGTCGGTGTGGTCGAGCTGGCCACCAGCACCGAAGCCGAAGATGCGACCGACACCCAGCGCGCGGTCACCCCGCGTGGCGTGCGCGCCTACACCGACAAGCGCTTCGGCGCCAGCGCCCCGAGCGCGCTGGCGAAGACGCTGCTGTCCGCGGCGAACACCACCGCGGCGCGCACTGCGCTGGAACTGAAGAGTGCTGCGCTGAAGGACACCGGGCATGGCAATGGCCTGGACGCCGACACCCTGGACGGCAAGCACGCCTCCGAGTTCGCCCTGGCCGGTGACTTCGCCACCGTGGGCCACAAGCATGTGATTGCTGATGTGACCGGGCTGCAGGACGCGATCAACGACAAAGCCAACCTGTCGCGCAATGACTTCCGCGACCAGCAGTTCATTGGGGGCACATATCCGCTCCTTGGCTTCGGCAAGTACGGCACGGAAACCGCGTACATCGGGGCCTGGGAAGGCAAGTCGATCTGGAGGTCGTGGAATGCCGGCCGGACCGCCGCAGGCGAACTGACCATCGCACACAATGACGTGCCACGCTGGAACGGCTCGGCGATGTGGCATGCCGGCAACTTCGCGCCCGAAGCGAAAATGGACAAGACCGGAGGGACGTTCACCGGACACGTCGGCGTGAATGGAAACTCGCTTCGTTCCTATGGATGGAATGGAGTTGCCAACGACGGCGTGCTCGTGCTCGGGGACACCAATTCATACATCTTCAAGAACGGGACGAACTTCACTTTCGCAAATGCTGCGGGTGGATACACCGCGACGATCAACTCAGGCGGCACCGTCTGGACCAGCGGTAATTTCGATCCAGCAAGCAAGGTAAGCAAAGCCGGCGACATCATGAGCGGCACGCTGAACATGTACGTGGGCCAGGGCAGCACCCAGGTCGTACATCAGCGGTTCGGCTGGGGCAACAACGTGACCCGATGGGCCACCGCGATGGAGAGCGACGCCACACTTTCGCTTTACTCCTACGACTTCAATGGAGGGTCGCCGACGCAGCGCGCGAACTTCAGCAACGTCCAGTACCGGGAGAACACCTTCGTCGGTGGCGTCAATTCCACTGGCGCAAGCGCAGCCTTTGTCATCAAGGACCGTGGAAACGCGAGCAGAGAGTTCCACATCTACAACACGGACAACGTGTTCCGGATCTGGTCTTCCACCGCCCAGGGCGTCGACCGTCTGTCCTTGACCAGTGCTGGCGCACTGACAACCAGCGGAGGTTACGACTTCGGCTCTTCGCGAAAGCTGAAGAACATCGATGGCGAACTTCCCTACGGCTTGGCTGTTGTAGAAAAGATGGAACTGGCCGCCGGCCACTACAAGCCCGAATACAACGACGACGGTCGCCGCCGCCTGTTCTTCGTCGCCGAGCAGCTGGCCGAACTGGTACCGGAAGCGGTCGACCTGGAAGGTGTCGAGTTCCAGGGCGAGCGCGTGGCATCGGTCAAGCTCGACCAGTTGCTGCCGGTGATGGCCAAGGCCATCCAGGAGCTGGCCGCCGAAGTGCGCGCACTGAAAGCGGAGCGCTGACATGCCCAGCGGATATCGCTCTTCCGGTGTCGACTTTGACGACCTGTTCGATCCGTACGTCGAAGGTCCACTGGCACAGGATTCGGGCCGCCGTATCGGCGGCACCGACCTGACCCGCCGCTACGCGCACATCCAGTACGGCAGCAAACGTGCCGACGTAGGCCATCGCATCAACGGCATGGACGTGTCCAACCTGTGGGCGGCCCGCGGCAGCGCCACCTACAGGCTGCCGTTCCATGGCAAGGGCTACTCGGCAAGCAATGGCGCCAAGACCAACTCCACCGGCTCCGTGTCGGCAACCGTCTCGATCCTGATGTATGCCGACGGCACCTATGCCATCCGCACAGGCGTCGCCGGTGGCGGCAATGGAGGCAGCTCAGTAGCAGCGTCGGGCCAGTGGCTTCCGGCAGGTGCAAGCGTTTCCGAGTACGAAGTGCAGATCACCGGCTCCTCGCCCGCTAAAGCCTCTTTCAGCACCAGTGCTCCCTCGTTCGTACCGGCATCGACGGCACCGTCGGCAGGCGTGTCGATCAGCGTCCCCGCCAGGTCCGCCAGCTACGAATCGGACAGCGTCAGCATTTCCGTCGCGCTGCGCCGTGCCGGAGGTATCGCCCAGGTTTCCACCTTCAGCGCAAGCGTCAGCGCCTCCGGCTGGGTCTGATCGATCACCAGGCCACCGCTGCAATTAACCCGACAACCACATTCTCCGAACATTACCCCGTCGCCTGCACAAGCCGGCACACACCCACACCGAGGAAGAACCCCGAATGACCGAATTTCTCCATGGCGTACAGGTCGTCAACATCGATACCGGTGCCCGATCGATTGCCATCGCCTCCAGCAGCGTGATCGGCATCGTCGGCACCGCGCCGCTGGCCGACACCGACGCGTTTCCCATCAACACGCCCGTCCTGGTGACCTCGCCATCGCAGGCCGCCAAGCTGTCGGCCACCACCGGCACCGATGCCGGCACCCTGCCCGGTGCGCTCGACGCGATCTTCGACCAGTCCAGTGCCGTGGTCGTCGTCATCCGCGTCGAGAAGGGCGCCAATGAAAGCGCAACCCTGGCCAACGTGCTGGGCGGCGTGAACGCCCAGACCGGCGCCTACGAAGGCGTGCATGCACTGCTGGCCGCCAAGTCCATCGTCGGCGTCAAGCCGCGCATCCTGGTCGCACCCGGCTTCACCCATGTGCACCCGGCCGACCCGGCCAAGCCGGAGGCCGTGCTGGCCAACCCGGTCGTCGCGGAACTGCTCGGCATTGCCGACAAGCTGCGCGCAGTGATCATCAAGGATGGCCCGAACAGCAACGACGACGCTGCCAAGTCCACCGCCGCCCTGACCGGCTCCAAGCGTGTCTACGTGGTCGACCCGGCGCTGCTGGTGCAGTCCGGTGATGCCATCGTCACCCGCTATGCCTCCGGTGCCGTGGCCGGCGCCATCGCCCGCAGCGACAACGAGCGCGGCTGGTGGGCGTCGCCGTCGAACCTGGAACTCAACGGCGTGGTCGGTACCGCGCGTGCAATCGACTTCGGCCTGTCCGATGCCACCAGCCGCGCCAACCTGCTGAACCAGGCCAACGTGGCCACGGTCATCCGCGAAGGGGGCTTCCGCCTGTGGGGCAACCGCACCACCAGCATTGATCCGAAGTGGCAGTTCCTGTGCGTGGTGCGCACCGCCGACATCATCGCCGACAGCCTGGAAGCCGCCCACCTGTGGGCCGTCGACCGCGGCATCAGCAAGACCTACGTCGATGACGTGCGCGAGGGTGTCAATGCCTTCCTGCGCGGGCTGAAGACCCAGGGCGCGATCCTCGGTGGCAACTGCTGGATCGACCCTGAACTGAACGCAGCGGACAGCGTGGCCCAGGGCCGCTTCTACTGGGACTTCGACTTCACCCCGACCTACCCGGGTGAGCAGCTGACCTTCCGCATGCACATGAACAACAACTACGTCTCGGAGATCTTCTAAGCATGGCGCGCAAGATCCGCAAAAACTTCAACTTCTACGTCGACGGCAAGGGTTATGCCGGCAGCGTGATGTCCTTCACCGCCCCCAAGCTGTCGCTGAAGACCGAGGACTTCCAGGCCGGAGGCATGCTGGCCCCGACCGAGATCGTGCTCGGCCATGAAAAGCTCACCGCCGAGGTCGAGTTCGCCTCGGACGACGCGGAGATCATGACCAAGTTCCACGTCATCGAGAGCAAGGAGTATGGCTTCACCGCCCGCGAAGCGCTGGAAGGCGACGACGGCGAAGTGACCCAGGTCGTGCACAACATGCGCGGCAAGGTGAAGCTGCTGGACCGTGGTGAAACCAAGGTCGGCGAGAAAGGCACGATCAAGGTCAGCCTGGCGCTGAGCTACTACAAGCTGACCCATGGCGCCCAGGTCGTGCAGGAGATCGACGTGGTCAACATGATCGCCCGCCAGGGTGGCGTCGACGTCCTGGCCGGCATCCGCGGCGCGCTGGGCATCTGAGCCCACGCCACACCGACGTACCCGGGGGCGCATCGCGCCCCCGCATTCCCTGCACGCTTTGAACTCCCAGGAACAGAACCATGTCCAGCAAGACCAAGACCCCCACCGACACCGTCATCGAGCGCGATGGCTTTGCCGAGATCACCCTCACCCGCCCGCGCCAGGTCAACGGCATGGAGACCGCCGTGCTGCGCATGCGTGAACCGACCGTGGAAGACATGGAGCGCTACCAGGACGACAAGGGCAGCGACGCCCAGCGTGAGGTGCGGATGATCGCCAACCTGTGCGAGATCTCGCCGGACGACGTGCGCAAGATGCCGCTGCGCGACTACGCCCGGCTGCAGGCAGGCGTGGCGCTTTTTACCACCTGACCCTGCCGCAGATCAGGCAGGGAGTGCTTGCCCTGGCCGGACATACCGGCTGGGGCCTGCGCGAGATCATGACGCTGCGGGTGTCGAAGTTCATCTGGTGGATTCAGGGGTTGCCGGTACATGGCCAATAACGTTCAAACGACAACGATCACGATCGGCGGCTCGGTGTCCAAATCGCTGAAGGACGCATTGTCCTTCGCCAATGATGGCATCAAGCGCATCGGCACCGAGATGACACTGCTGGACCGCAGGCTTGCCCGTCTGAACACGACGAGCAAGGAATACGCTCGCATGCGTGCCCAGGTCGACGCATTGCGTGCCTCTCAGGAGGCACTGGAGAGCATCGAGGCAAAGCGCACCGCCAATCTGGAGAAGCGCGAGAAGCTCGGCTCGGCATTCGGCGAGGCACGTGGTGCGCTTGGCACGGCCGTTACCGCGCTGGCCAAGCCGGTGGAGAACGCCTCCGGCTTTGCCCGCCAGAACCAGCAGATCGGCGTGGCGGCCAACCTCAGCCGGGCCCAGGTGAGCGCCTTGGGTCAGGCCATCCTGGAACAGTCGCGTGCGACCAACCAGGGCGCCGACGCACTGCAGCGCTCGATCAGGCTGATGATCGACGCCGGCATGGATGCGCAATCGGCCCAGGCCAGCCTGGGCGCGGTCGGGCGGACCACCACCGTCACCGGCGCCAGCATCGACGATGTGGCCCAGGCCGCAGCCGCCCTGCAGCAGTCGTTCGATATCGATCCGTCGCGCATGCAGAACGCGCTGGATGTGCTGGTCGTCAACAGCCGGCAGGGCGGCCTGGGCCTGAAGGACATGGCTGAAGTGCTGCCTGCCCTGGGCTCGTCGTTCGAAGCGATGAAGCTGCGGGGCACCTCGGCGGCCGCGACCCTCGGCGCCGCCCTGCAGGCCACGCTGGACTCGGCCGGCGGCGCCGACAAGGCCGCCAGCAACATGAAGACCTTCATGTCGTCCGTCCTGTCGCCGGAGCTGCAGAACAAGGCAAAGAAGAGCCTCAATCTGGATCTGCGCAAGATCATCGGTGACGCGCAGACCGACGGCGGCAATCCCTTCGACGCTGCCATGCAGGGAATCATCCAGGCCACCGCGGGCGACCAGAAAAAGATCGGCGCACTGTTCGGCGATGCCCAGGCGAAGAACTTCGTCCAGCCGATGATCGAGAACTGGGACACCTACGTGCGTGTCCGCGACAAGGCGCTGAATGGATCGGCGGGCACCACCGATGCAGCCTATGCCGATGCGATGCAGACCGACCCGCAGAAGATCGAGGGCGCCAAGATCGCCGTGGACAACCTGTCCAAGGCCTTCGGTGCCGCGCTGCTGCCGGCGGTGGGCGAGGCCGCGGTCAAGCTCACCGAACTGCTGAACGGGGTCACCTCGTTCGTGCAGGAAAACCCGAAGCTGATCGCCAACACCACGCAGATCGTGGTCGGCATGCTGGGCATGCGCACCGCGGTGCTCGGCGCCCGCTACGCCTGGACCTTCCTGCAGGGCCCGATCCTGGCTGCGCAGAAGGCCTTCGAGCTGTTCCGGGGCGGCAGCCTGCTGGCGCAGATGGGACGCTTCGGGCCGATGGCCATGCGTCTGGCGTCGGGCTTCCGCATCGTCGCTACCGCCGTCGGTGCCATCGGTGGTGGCCCCATCGCTCTTGCGGTCGCCGCCATCACCGCCGGCGCCCTGCTGGTGCGCAAGTACTGGGAGCCGATCAAGGCGTTCCTGGGCGGCGTCTGGGAAGGTCTCAGCGGTGCAGGCACCGCGGCGATGGGGGAACTGATGCGCGCGGTCGAACCGCTGCGCCCCGCCTGGGAAGTCATGAGCGGGCTGATCGGGCAGGCCTGGGATTGGCTGTCGAAGATGCTGGAACCGGCGCAGTACACCGGCAACGAACTGTCACGCGTCGGCCAGATCGGCTCACTGGTAGGCGAGGCGCTGCTGACCAACTTCCGGCTGGTCATCCAGGTCATCGGCGGCGTGGTGGGCGCAGTGGTGTGGCTGGGCGAGATGCTCGGCACCGTCGCCGGTTTCATCAGCGAGACGCTCGGCAGCATCTGGGAGTCGATCAGCGAGAAGGCAACGGCTGCGTTCGACCGCGTCCTGGAGAAGCTCAAGCCGGTCATTGAAGGCGTTGGCTGGTTCATGGACAAGCTCGGTGGCGGCGTGGGCGCGGCCAAGGACAAGGCACTGGGCGTTGCCGAGGACGGGCTGCAGACCGCAGTGGGCGCCGCCAACATCTACAGCAGCATGAAGGCGCGCGGTGGTGGTGGCATTGGTGACATGGCACGGGTCGCATATGCCGTCGGCACCGACAGCAACGATGGCTTGAACCGGCGCATGGCTGAGCTGAGCGGTGCGCAGGGACGCGCTGCACCGGCCATGCCCTCGCCCACCACACGTGCACCCACCACCGTGCAGCAACAACAGACCAACAACATCACCATCCACCAGCAACCAGGTGAATCCAGCGAATCCGTAGCACGTCGCACCGCCGACGAACTGCAGCGTCGCAACGCCGTTGCCGCCCGTGGTGGCCTTGCAGACAGGAATTGAGCATGAAGCGCGAGTTCGTAACCGGCACAGTGGACAAGCTGCTGTCGCAGTTCAAAGCCAACGATTCCGGCAACGCTCCGGTGCTGCTGATGCTGGGCGGCTTCAAGTTCAGCCTCAACACTGCCGTGTTCCAGGACATCCAGCAGAGCAACGAGTATGGCTGGGCAGCGCAGGAACGCATCGGCCAAATGGCTGCGCTGCAGTACACCGGGCCCGGCAAGGCCAGCATGACGCTGCCTGGCGTCATCCACTATGCGTTCCGCGGTGCCGGCAATGAGCTCTCGCAGCTGCGCAAGCTGGCCGCGCAGGGCAAGCCACAGCGGTTGCTGACCGGCAAGGGCGGGAACCTGGGGCTGTGGGTCATCGACAAGATCGACGCCACCGCCTCCGGTTTCACTGCCGATGCCGGAATCCAACGGCACGAATTCACCCTCTCCCTGCGGAAGCACAGCGATGGCACGAACGTATAACACCCGCGACGGCGACGTCGTCGACCGCATCGCGTACACGCACTATGGCGAACAATCGCCGGCCATCCTGCGCGCGGTATTCGACGCCAACCCGGGCCTTGCCGCACGCGGCGCGGTACTGCCCGCGGGCATGGCGATCACCCTGCCGGATGTGCAGCGCCCGGCAAACGAGCGCAAGGGAGTGGCCCTGTGGGACTGAACATCACACCGGCATTCCGCGTGGTGGCCAACAACCAGGACATCACCGACACCATCAGGTCGCGCTTCAAGTCGCTGCGGATCACCGACGAGACCGACAACAACTCGGACATGCTGGAACTGCAGCTGGCCGACCATGATCCTTCCGATCCGATCCAGCTGCCGCCGGCAGGCGCGGAGCTGGAAGCCTTCATCGGCTACGACGGTGACGTGCGGCGCATGGGCCTGTACATCTGCGACGAGGTGGAGATTTCCGGCTACCCGGGCAGCATGACCCTGCGTGCCCGCGCGGCGCCGTTCGAGGCCAGCAAGGGCGGCAAGAACGATCTGCAGACGCAGAAGACGCGCACCTGGAAGAAGGGCACGACCATCGGCGGCATGGTGCAACGCATGGCCGGCGAACACGGAATGGAGGCTGCCGTGAGCGGGTCGCTTGCATCGATCGCGCTGCCGTTGACGGTGCAGTCGCAGGAGTCGGACATGAACCTGCTGCTGCGCCTGGCCAAGCAGCATGACGCCATCGCCAAGCCGGGCGGCGGCCGCCTGATGTTCGTCAAACGAGGTGAATCCACCAGTGCCAGCGGTGAGCGCATTCCCGACGTCACCCTTACCCCGGCCGATGGCAGTGGCTACAAGGTGAGCATCGTCTCGCGCGAGAAGACCGGCACCACCATCGCCTACTATCGCGATGTACGCGGTGCCACGCGCCAGGAAGTGAAGCTGGGCAGCGGTGAACCGATCGTGCGCCTGCGCATGGCCTACGCCGACCGCGAAGCCGCCGAAGCTGCAGCGCGTGCCAAGCACCAGGAACAGGCCCGGCAGACGCGTACGCTGAGCTACACGTTGCCCGGCCGTGAGACGCTGATGGCCGAAGCCACGGTGGTGATGCAGGGCTTCCGCGATGGCGTGGACGGGCAGTGGCTGGTCAAGCGTGCCGAGCACAACATCAGCCACGACGGCTACGTGACCAGCATCGAATGCGAACAACCCAACAGCGCCGACGCAGTGAAGGCGGCCCGCAGTGCCGCCGCCACCGAAGGCGAGCAGGTCGGCAGCGAGGTGTAGATCCACGCGGGCGTGAATCTACATCGGCGGCCTCGACCAGGCTCGGTAGATCCACGCCATGCGTGGATGCGCTTCCCGCATCAAGTCACGTACTGCGCAACCCCGTTGCCAAACGACCAGTTCTCCTTCTTCACTTCCACCAGGTTGATGAACACATCCTCGCGGCGGATGCCCACCGCCGCGTGCAATCCCTCGGCGATGCCCGCATACAGCGCCTTCTTCTGCTCCAGCGTGCGCCCTTCGTTCCAGGTGATCTGGATGCAGATGAAATCGTCGGTGCGGTCCACGCCCAGGTAGCCGGGGTCGTAAACGAGCGTGCCGGCGTCGTGCTGCTGGAAGATCTGGAAGCGGTCGTTCTCCGGCACGCCCACCGCGCGCATGGCCTGGTAGATGGTTTCGCCGACACGTTGCAGGTAGTCGGCGGATTTACCTTTGCGAAGATCGATGCGGGCGAGCGGCATGGTGGCACTCCGGGGAATGGGGCACGGCAGTGCCTCGAGAGTACGCCGGCCGGGAACCACGCAACAGCACATGGATGGAATCCTCTGCCCGCATCGGCGAAGTGCGTCCCCGAGCGCTTCGCGCGGTTGCGGGAGCCGGAGAGTCGCGCTGATGGTCAGGCAACAAAAAAGCCCCCATTTCTGGAGGCTTCTTTCGTTCTGCAACATGGTGGGCGGTACAGGGATCGAACCTGTGACCCTTGCCGTGTGAAGGCAATGCTCTACCGCTGAGCTAACCGCCCGGTGTGTTGCTGAGCCGCTCATTATAGGGGCTTTTCAGAGGCCGTCAACAGTTTTTCACATTCGTGTTCACGGGTGTTTCGAGGTCGTCGCCGGGCATGGCCCGGCGCTACCGGAATCACATCGTATGGGTCGGCTTGTCCGAGCTGGTCAGGCCGGCCAGCAGGGTCTCGATCTTGTGGCGTACGCCCTCGCCTTCGGCGCCATCGGCCAGCTGCACGCCGATGCCGGCGGTGCGGTTGCCCTGCGCGCCGGCCGGGGTCACCCAGATCACCTTGCCGGCCACCGGCAGGCGCTCGCTGGAATCGGGCAGGGTCAGCAGCAGGAACACTTCGTCGCCCAGGAAGTAGCGCTTGGGCGTGGGCACGAAGATGCCGCCGTTCTTCACGAACGGCATGTACGCGCTGTACAGCGCGGCCTTGTCCTTCACAGCCAGGGACAGGATGCCCTGGCGGGCGTTGCTGGCACTCATCGATTTCCCCTTGCGGCAGGCCGCTCGTTCACCTTGTTCCAGGCCAGCAGCAACTGAACCACCGCAAGGTCTGCACGCACCGTGGTGCGCAGCAGGTCGCGGGTGCGGTTGGCCGCATCGAACCAGGCTGCAAGCTTGTGCAATCGCTCCGGCGTGGTCAAGGCATCGGTGCTGGCCTGGGCCAGCGCCAGGTCGGCGGCAAAGCGCAGGCGCAGCGCTGCGTTGTCATCGCCGCACCACTTCTGCGCCAGTTCCACTGCACCGGTCTTGCCGGCCGCCAGCTGCTCCAGCTCGCGACCTACTTCACGGCGCAGGCTCAGGCCATCCTCGCGCAGCCAGTTGTCGGCCTGGCCGGGATGCCCGCGTGCAGCCTCCAGCGCTTCGCGCGCCGACGCCTCGCTATGGCCCTGCTGCTGCAGCCAGGCCAGCGCCTCGTGCTGCGGCGGCAGCTTGAACTCCAGGCGCTGACAGCGGCTGCGGATGGTCTGCGGCAGGCGCGCCGGGTCGCTGCTGATCAGCCACAGGTAACGGCCCGGCTGCGGCTCTTCCAGGGTTTTCAGCAGCGCGTTGGCGGCCGAACGGTTGATCGCATCGGCCGGGTCGACGATCACCACCTGTGCCACGCCGTACTGCGGGGTCAGCGCCAGCTTGTCGGTGATCTCGCGCACCTGCTCGATGACGATCTCGGTGCGCAGCTTGTCGCCGCTCTTGTTCGGAATGAAGCTGACCAGCTGCAGGTCCGGATGGGTACCCGCAGCGATCAGCTGGCGCGTGCGCGTGGCATGCGCGGCATCACCGCGGGCCAGCACGTGGTCGGCCAATGCCAGCGCCACCTCACGCTTGCCCAGCCCGGCCGGCCCGCAGATCAGCAGGCCATGGCCGAGGCGACCGGCATCGAGCGCGGCCACGGTCTGGTCGAACGCGCGCTGCTGCCATGGCGAGAACGTACTCATGCGCCCTCCCCGTCCTGCAGCCAGCGCTCGACACATGCGACCACATCAGCGGCCACGCGCGCCTGCTCCTGGCCCGCATCAATCAACGCAAAGCGCTGCGGGTCCTGCTGCGCACGGCTGCGGAACACTTCGCGCACGCGCTGGAAGAAATCGTCCTGCTCGCTTTCGATGCGGTCCGGCCAGAGGTCACGGCCGTTGGCGCGCGCGCGGCCCACCGCCACGTCCACATCCAGCAGCAGGGTCAGGCCCGGCAACAGGCCGACCGCGCGGCGCTCCAGATCGGCAATCCACTGCGGATCGAGCCCGCGGCCACCGCCCTGGTAGGCGTAGCTGGAATCGGTGAAGCGATCACTCAGCACATAGGCACCGCGCTGCAGTGCCGGCTGGATCACCTGGCGCACATGCTGTGCGCGCGCGGCGAACACCAGCAGCAGTTCGGCTTCGGCACTGAGCGGTTCGGCGGCGATCTCGGCATCGGGCTTCAGCACCAGGCCGCGGATGCGCTCGGCAAGCGGCGTGCCGCCCGGCTCGCGGGTCAGCACCACTTCATGACCGTGGCTGCGCAGGCACTCGCGGATGGCGTTGATGGCGGTGGTCTTGCCCGCGCCCTCGCCGCCTTCCAGGCTGACGAAACGCGGGTGGCGAAGCAGCGCGGGACTCATTGCGCCGGGGTCTCCTTGGTACGTTGCTGGCGCAGCTGCTGCAGGTAGCGGGCGACTGCGGCGTTGTGCTGGTCCAGGCTGGGCGAGAACACGTGTGCGCCACTGCCATCGCCCACGGCGACGAAATACAGCGCGTCGCCCGGCGCCGGCTGCGCGGCCGCCATCAGCGCATCGCGGCTGGGCATGGCGATCGGGGTCGGGGTCAGGCCCGCACGTGTATAGGTGTTGTAGGGCGTATCGGTGGTCAGGTCGCGGCGGCGGATGTTGCCGTCATACGCGGCACCGATGCCGTAGATCACGGTCGGGTCGGTCTGCAGGCGCATGCCGATCTTCAGGCGGCGCATGAACACGCCTGCAATCTGCGGGCGCTCGCTGGCCAGCGCGGTTTCCTTCTCGATGATCGAGGCCATCGTCAGCAGTTCGTAGGGCGTGTTGATCGGCAGGTCCGGCGCACGGCTTTCCCAGGCCTCGTCCAGCGCTTTTTCCATCGCGCCATGTGCACGCTTGAGCACGTCCAGGTCGCTGTCGCCGCGCTGGTAGACGTAGGTCTCCGGCAGGAAGCGGCCTTCCGGATGCTGGCCACCGAAGCCGAGGCGCTGCATCAGCGCGGCGTCATCAAGATTGTCGGTGGTATGCAGCAGCGGTTCGGCGCGCTTGAGCGCGGCACGCAGCTGGCGGATGTTCCAACCCTCCACGATGGTGACGCGGTGCTGCAGCACCTTGCCGGCGCGCATGCGCAGCAGCAGCTCGCGCGGGGTCAGGTCGCCACTGAGCGCGTACTCGCCCACCTTCAGCTTGCCTGCGGCATCGAGCTGGCGCGCCAGCAGCTGCCACTGAGTGTCCTGGCCTTCATCCACGCCCGCGTCGCGCAGCTTGCGCAGCACGCTGTTCATGCCATCGCCACTGGCGATGACCACGCTTTCGGCGGTGGGGGTGATCGGGGCATCGGCGAAGCGGGTCTGCTGATAGAAGAACCACGCGCCCACGCCGGCCACGACGGCGGCCAGCACCACCACCAGCGTTACCACGAACAGACACCCGCGCTTGGCTCCCGCCATGGACTACCTCTGAACTCGATTCCGTCGTGCAGGATACCGTGCCGGTGATGTGGGGTCATGACCGGGGTGGCAGACACCCGCATCCGTGCCGACCAAGGTCGGCACCCACCAAAACCGGAATCGGTAGCGCCGGGCCATGCCCGGCGGGGGCGGTCAATCAACCCTGCTGGCCGAGCGCGCGCAGCAGGCCGCGGGCCTTGGCGCGGGTCTCGTCCAGTTCCTTGTCCGGGTCCGAGTCCACCACGATGCCGGCGCCGGTGCGGAAGCTCACCTCGTGGCCGTCCACTTCAGCGGTGCGGATCAGGATGTTCAGGTCCAGGTCGCCATCGCGGTTCAGCCAGCCGAAGGCGCCGGTATAGGCACCGCGCGGCACCTGCTCCAGCTCGCTGATGATCTGCATGCAGCGCACCTTCGGGCAGCCGGTGATGGTGCCGCCCGGGAAGGTGGCGGCGATCACCTCGCCCGGCGTGACCTCCGGTCGCAGGTGGCCGCTGACATTGCTGACGATGTGGTGCACATGGGCGTAGCTCTCCACGGTCATCAGTTCATCCACCACCACGGTGCCGGGCAGGCAGATGCGGCCCAGGTCGTTGCGCTCCAGGTCGATCAGCATCACGTGCTCGGCACGCTCCTTGGGGTGGCCGACCAGTTCCTGGATGCGCGCGGCGTCATCGTCGCCCTCGAAGCGCGGCCGCGTACCGGCGATCGGCCGGGTCTGCGCATGGCCGGCATGCACCGACACCAGCCGCTCCGGCGAGGAACTGACCACGTGGCGACCGTGCGCGCTGAACAGGCCGGCAAACGGCGCCGGGTTGGCACGACGCAGCTGTGCATACAGTGCCTGCGGGCTGACCGGCGCAGCGAACTGCGCGCTCCAGCGCCGCGACAGGTTCACCTGGAACACGTCGCCGGCACGCAGGTACTCGATCACCCGGCGCACGCCGTCGGTGAAGCGCTGCGGCGCATCCTCGCCCACCGACTGCGGCGGCTGCCAGCCCTGCCCGGCGTCGGGCAACGCCGCCGAGGCCAGTGCCACCAGCGCATCCAGCAGTGCCTGCTCGCCGGCTTCGGCGATCACGAAGCTGGCATCGTTGTGATGGTCGTGCAGCACCGCTGCGGGGCAACGCAGCGCCAGCGCGGTCGGACGGCCATCCTCGCGTGCACGCGCCGGCAGCACCGGTTCGATCTGGCTGGCCACTTCGTAATCCAGCATCAGCGCCCAGCCGCCGCGGAACGGCAGGCTGTGGCTGCCGTCATGTGGCAGGCGTTCGGCCTGCCACGCGCGATCCAGCGCCTGCAGGAACGTGCCGGGCTGCACGGCGTCGTGCAGGTCACGCACCTGGCCGTCGGCGTCCAGCCGCAGGCCCTCGCCCTGCGCGGCCAGCAGCAGGCTCCAGCGGCCCTGGGCGGTGCCCGAGGCGGTGGATTCCATCAGCAGCGGGAAGCGCGCCGGGTCGTGCTGCTGCAGGGCCAGCAGATCGATGGGATGCGGCAGCGGGTGGATCAGCGGTGCGTGGGTCATGGCAGCCAGTTCGGGGTTCAGATGCACGGAAGCCGCCTTGCGGCGGCTCCGTGGTGCACGGCGTTGATCCGTTTGTCGGATTGCCGATGGGTAGAGTCGACTGTCAGTCGACTGCTTTCCCATCAACGATCACCGCGGCGGATCGAAAGGCAGTCGACTAACAGTCGACTCTACCAATGCGACGTCGAGCATGGCGCGACGTCGCAACACCGGTCAGACGCGCTTGAAGATCAGCGTGCCGTTGGTGCCGCCGAAGCCGAAGCCATTGGACATCACCACATCCACCTTGGCCTGGCGTGCTTCGTTGGGCACGTAGTCCAGGTCGCAACCTTCGCCCGGCTGCTGCAGGTTGATGGTCGGCGGAATGACGTTGTCCTGCAGCGCCATCACCGAGAAGATCGCTTCCACGCCGCCGGCGGCACCCAGCAGGTGGCCGGTCATCGACTTGGTGGAGCTGACCATCATCTTGTAGGCGTGGTCGCCGAAGGCGGTCTTCATCGCCATGGTCTCGCCCAGGTCGCCCAGCGGCGTGGAGGTGCCGTGCGCGTTGAGGTAACCCACCTGTTCCGGGGTCACGCCGGCGTCCTTCATGGCCATGACCATGCAGCGCGCGGCGCCTTCGCCGTTCTCGCTCGGTGCGGTCATGTGGTACGCGTCGGAGCTGGCGCCGAAGCCGGCCAGTTCGCAGTAGATCTTCGCGCCACGTGCCTTGGCGTGCTCGTACTCTTCCAGGATCAGGATGCCGGCGCCGTCGCCCAGCACGAAGCCGTCACGGTCCTTGTCCCAGGGGCGCGAGGCCTGTTCCGGGGCGTCGTTGCGGGTGCTCATGGCCTTCATCGCGCAGAAGCCGCCCAGCGCGGTCGGCGACGAGCCACGCTCGGCACCACCGACCACCATCACGTCGGCATCGCCGTACTGGATCATGCGCATCGCGGTACCGATCGAATGGTTCGAGGTCGCGCACGCCGACACCGCCGAGAACGACGGGCCCTTCAGGCCGGTGATGATGCTCAGCTGGCCCGGCAGCATGTTGATGATGGTCTTGGGCACGTAGAAGGGCGAGATCTTCTTGCCCTCGTGGAACTCGATGGTCTGCTCTTCGATGCCGAGCAGGCCGCCGATGCCGGCGCCGACGATGGCGCCCATGCGATCGGCATTGGCGTCGGTGATCTCCAGGCCCGAATCGTGCAGGGCCATGAACGAGGCACCGAGGCCGTAATGGATGAACGGGTCCATCTTCTTGGCATCCTTGCCGCTGACCCGATACTTGCCGAACAGTTCGTTGTCGGCGGTGATGTCAAATCCCTTGACCTCACCTGCAATCTTGGTGGTGAACCGATCCACGTAGGCATCAGCAACGTTGGTCAGCGGACCGATGCCCGAACGACCGTGGGTGATGCCTTCCCAGCTGCTGGCCAGATCATTGCCCAACGGCGAGACGATACCCAGGCCGGTTACGACGACGCGACGCTTCATTGCTGTTTCTCCTGACCCGGATGGTTTCTACGGGCAACTCGGTTTGCTTCGATGTGATGCTCAAACACACGGGGCCGCAACAGCGGCCCCATGGGGTGCGGTGCGCGGCGAGGATGACCCGCGCGCGCACTGCCGTCTGACATCAGGCCTTGACGTGGGCCTTGACGTAGTCGATGGCGGCCTGCACGGTGCTGATCTTCTCGGCTTCTTCGTCCGGGATCTCGCACTCGAATTCTTCTTCCAGGGCCATCACCAGCTCGACGGTGTCCAGCGAGTCAGCGCCCAGGTCATCGACGAACGATGCGCTGTTGGTGACTTCTTCTTCCTTGACGCCAAGCTGTTCGACGACGATTTTCTTGACGCGTTCTTCGATGGTGCTCATGGGATCTCGCTCCAGATGGAGTTGTGGTTCAAAAGTGGTCGCCATCAAAGGCGATGGCCGTGGGATAGTGTAGTGGAAACCGGCGCGGCCTTGCATCGCAGCAAAAACCTCAGCAGATCAACCACTTGCGGCGCAATCCCTGCGCCCCTTGCTTACGGCATGTACATGCCACCGTTCACATGGAGGGTTTCGCCGGTGATGTAACCGGCAGCCGGGCTGGCCAGGAAGGCCACCGCATGGGCGATGTCCTCCGGCGAACCCAGGCGTTCGAGGGCGATGTCGTTGATCAGCGCGGTACGCGCTTCTTCAGGCAACGCCTTGGTCATGTCGGTGTCGATGAAGCCGGGAGCGACCACATTGACGGTGACACCGCGCGAACCGATTTCCTTGGCCAGCGACTTGCTGAAGCCGATGATGCCGGCCTTGGCGGCCGCGTAGTTGGCCTGGCCGGCATTGCCGGTCACGCCCACCACCGATGCGATGTTGATGATGCGGCCCTTGCGCGCCTTCATCATGCCGCGCATGACCGCCTTGCTGGTGCGGAACACGCTGGTCAGGTTGGTGTCGATGATCGACGCCCAGTCCTCGTCCTTCATGCGCATCAGCAGGTTGTCGCGGGTGATGCCGGCATTGTTGACCAGGATCGAGATCGGGCCGAACTCCTTGGCGATGCCGTCCAGCACGCTGTCCAGCGCGGCAGCGTCGGTCACGTTCAGTGCACGGCCGTGGCCGCCGTGGGCGGCCAGGCGCTCGCCGATGGCTGCGGCACCGGATTCGGTGGTGGCGGTGCCGATGACGGTGGCGCCCTGGGCGGCCAGCAGATCGGCGATGGCGGCACCAATGCCACGGCTGGCACCGGTGACCAGTGCGATTTCACCCTGCAGGGGCTTGCTCATGATGTTTTCCTCAGGCTGGGGCGGCCGCCGCACCCGTGCCGCGTGCAGCGGCCACCGGTACGGTCGGCAGGAACAGGGGGAGTCAGGCCGACCATGCCTCGCGGGCGACTTCGAAGTCGCCCGGGGTGGCCAGCGAACGGCCGTCGATGGCCTTGTCGATGCGCTTGACCAGGCCGGTCAGCACCTTGCCCGGGCCGCACTCGGCGATCTGGGTGATGCCACGGCCGGCCAGAGCCTGCACGCAACCGGTCCACTGCACCGGCTGGTACAGCTGCTGCACCAGCGCGGTCCGGATCGCGTCCACACCCTCGTGCACCTTGGCATCGACGTTCTGCACCACCGGCAGCTGCGGCGCCTGCCAGGACAGGCCGGCCATCACTTCGGCCAGGCGGTTGGCGGCTTCGCGCATCAGCGGGGTGTGCGAGGGCACGCTCACGGCCAGCTTGACCGCCTTGCGCACGCCCTTCTCGGCCAGCAGCGCCAGTGCGCGGTCGACCGCGTCGGCGTCGCCACCGATCACGATCTGGCCCGGCGAATTGAAGTTGGCCGGCACCACCACCTGGCTGCCTGCGGCTTCGGCGCAGACGTCCAGCACCAGCTGGTCTTCGGCGCCGAGCACGGCGGCCATGGCGCCGACACCGGCCGGTGCGGCTTCCTGCATCAGCTGGCCGCGCAGGCGCACCAGGTGCGCACCGTCATGCAGGCTCAGCGCGCCAGCGGCAACCAGGGCGGTGTACTCGCCCAGGCTGTGACCGGCCAGCACCGACGGGCGCGGACCGCCGACGGCGTTCCAGGCGCGCCACACGCCGATGCTTGCGGCCAGCAGGGCCGGCTGGGTGTATTCGGTACGGTTGAGCATTTCCTCCGGGCCACCCTGGGACAGCGCCCACAGGTCGACGCCGGCACCATCGGATGCCTCGGTGAAGGCTTCACGCACCTGCGGGTGCAGTTCGGCCAGCTCGGCCACCATGCCCACAGACTGCGAGCCCTGGCCGGGGAAGACAAAAGCGAGGGTGGATACGGTCACGCGGTCATCCGCTTGTTGCAATCGAAGCGGGCCATGATAAGGGCGAATCCGCTGTGTCGTCTGTACGTGCGCGTATGCAGGCGTATGGAGCGCGGCCGCGGGACAACCCGGCATCCGGTGCGGTGTCCCCGCCCAGGTAGAGTCGACTGTTAGTCGACTGCCCCTCGATCAGCCCCTGAAAACCCGCGCTGCGCGCGGAAGTCGACCAACAGTCGACTCTACCGCAGCGCGAACCAGCCATCAGCAGAACAGCTGCAGCACGTCCAGGTCGCCGTCGGCGAGGAAATCCACGCACAGGCCCACCAGCATCAGCACGCCCGCCGTGCTGGCGCCATGGGCGATGAAGATCGAATGGGCCAGCGCGCGCGCTGAACGGCCCAGTTTCATGCACACCCGGGCCAGGCTGCGCAGGCGGCCGCTGACCGCATGCACATGCTCGCGCACCGGCGCCTGGGCATCGCCCATCGCCTCGGCCATCATCGCCTGCAGCTGCTCGGGGCGGTCGGCATAGTACTTGGCCACGCCGTAGCCGAACATCAGCCAGTCACGGGCCTGTGCTTCGGACAGATCCATCACTTCCAGCGGATCTTCCTCGAAATCGATGAAGCCCACCTTCTGCCCGTCCCAGGTGAGGTTGCGCGGCAGCGGCTGGCCGAAATAGGCGCCGCGCGCATGCGCTTCGGCGATGGCCTGCATGGCGGCCATCACCAGCCGGTCGCGGCCGGCCTCGTCGGCCTGGCGCAGGCAGGTATTGAACGAGCTGCCGTTGTCGCCGATCACCAGCGCGGCGTGGCCGCTGCCCAGCACGTCGGGCACGTTCACGCCCTGCGCCTGCAATTCTCCCAGGCGACGGGCTTCGGTTTCGCGCGCGGCATCACCACCACGGTGCGGCGGTGGGCGCAGGGCGTCCAGATGGAAACGGCGGGCAACGAAATTGAGCAGGCCCAGGGCCAGTGCGCGGCTTCCCTTGCCGTACTGCTTCAGCCAGGCGCGCTGCCCTTCGATGACGATGGGCTCAACCATGACGGGTACTCCTATAAACGCGTTACGGCCCCAGAGGGGCCGTAACGACAAGCTTCACATTGTCGTAACTTGCGCTATCAATAACGCAGCAGGGCCGAACCCCACGTGAAGCCGCCGCCGAAGGCTTCCAGCAGCAGCAGCTGGCCACGCTCTACGCGGCCCGAACGCACCGCGGCGTCCAGCGCCAGCGGCACCGAACCGGACGAGGTGTTGCCATGCTTGTCGACAGTCACCACCACCTGGTCCATCGACATGTCCAAGCGCTTGGCGGTGGCTTCGATGATGCGCAGGTTGGCCTGGTGCGGAATCAGCCAATCCAGGTCGGACTTGTCCAGGCCATTGGCGGCCAGGGTTTCGTCCACGACCGAGTCCAGCGCCTTGACGGCGTACTTGAACACGTCGTTGCCCTTCATGTTGATGGTGCCGCCACCGTTGGCGCCGTCCTTGAAGCCGGTCGAGACGCCCACCGGGTTCCACAGCAGTTCCTTCTTGCTACCATCGGCATGCAGATGGGTGCTGAGGATGCCGGTCTCTTCGTCGGCCTTGAGCACAACGGCGCCGGCGCCATCGCCGAACAGCACGCAGGTGGTGCGATCGTTCCAGTCGACCATGCGGGTCAGCGTTTCGGTGCCGATCACCAGCACGTGCCTGCAGTCACCGGAACGGATGAATTTGTCGGCCACGCCCAACGCGAACACGAAGCCCGAACAGGCGGCGTTGACGTCAAAGGCAGGGCACCCCGCAACACCGAGCTTGGCCTGGATCAGGCACGCGGTGGAGGGGAAAATGAGGTCAGGCGTGGTCGTACCAACCACGATCATGTCGAGCTGCGAAGCGTCGATGCCGGCCGCTTCAAGTGCGCGCAACGCGGCCTGGTAGCCGAGGTCGCTGGTGGTTTCGCCTTCGGCCGCGATGTGCCGTTCACGAATTCCGGTGCGCGACTGGATCCACTCATCCGAGGTTTCGACCATCTTTTCCAGGTCGGCGTTGGTCAGGACTTTTTCCGGCAAATAGCTACCGGTGCCCGCGATCCTCGAATAGATCCGCTTGCTCATCATGTTTCCTGTTGCGCGGGCCGCCGATCACCGGCACGCCCGGGAAAGAAGGCAAAGGCCGCTGCCCTCGGGCAGCGGCCTTCCCGGCACATCAATCTTCTTCGACGGCCGAGGTCTTGGTCTGGATGACCTTCTTGCCGCGGTAGAAACCGTCGGCAGTGATGTGGTGACGCAGATGCACTTCGCCGGTGGTCGGGTCGGTCGACAGCTGCTTGGCGCTCAGGGCGTCATGCGAACGGCGCTGGCCGCGGCGGGACGGGGTAACACGGGATTTCTGCACAGCCATGGGATTGCTCCAAACTCGGTTCGTTTTGCTTCGTCGTATCGTCGCGCAGGACGCCAGCGCCCAGCACACTTTCGCTTTCGCCGCAGCCGCCGACGACAATCCGGCTGCTATTGTTTCTTCAATGCCGCCAACGCCGCGAACGGGTTGGCCTTCTTCGTTTCTTCTTCGCTCGGTGCCCAGTCCTTGTCGACTGCTTCACCGTCGGGCGACAGCGGTACCACCGGCACCGCCAGCACCAACTCGTCTTCGACCAGGTCCAGCGGACGCAGCTGGCCGTCTTCCGGCACCAGCAACGCCTCGTACTCCTCCGGCAGGGACGATTCCTCGTCCTCGTCGCGGATCAGGCCAAGCCTCTGGGTCACCTTCACCGGCAACAGGAATCGCTGCATGCTGCGCTGACAGGTCAGCGGCAACGCGGTGTCGATGGTCAGTTCCACATAGGATACCCGCAGGACTTCGTCGCGACCGAATTCAAGCGAGTAGGAACACTCACCGTCGGTATCTGCGACCAGCCCCTGCAGGCGGGTCAATTCAGCCAGGGAGACCTGGCCGTCGAAGCGCCTGCGCGCTACGACCATCCGCCAAGCATCCAGCGATTCGGGCACGTTCGCGGACATAAGCCGCTGAATACTAAGGATCGGGGGGGCTGCTGTCAAATGCCCGCCATACAGGACTTGCTGCTGGCGCTGCACACGGGCCAGACTGCCGCGCCCTGCCCCGGAATTGTCGCATGTCACTGGTCCTGGCCTCCACCTCCCGCTACCGCCGCGAGCTGCTGCAGCGGCTGGGCCTGCCCTTCGACTGCGCGCGCCCGGAGGTGGATGAAACCCCGTTGAACGGTGAGACACCCCTGGTCCTGGCGACGCGCCTGGCCACGGCCAAGGCGGCCGAGGTCGCCGCCCGCTACCCCGGCGCCTGGGTGATCGGCTCGGACCAGGTGGCGGACCTGAACGGGCGGCCGCTGGGCAAGCCGGGCACCGTCGAGGCGGCCCGCACGCAGCTGGCGGCGATGTCCGGGCAGACGGTACGCTTCCATACCGCAATCAGTCTCACGCGAGACGGAGAATCACTCAGCGCCGTGGATCTGACCGAAGTCCGTTTCCGCACGCTGGGCCAGGAGGAGATCGCCCGCTACGTGGCCGCCGAACAGCCGCTGGACTGCGCCGGCAGCTTCAAGTGCGAGGGCCTGGGCATCAGCCTGTTCGAAGCGATCGACAACCGCGACCCGACCGCGCTGATCGGCCTGCCGCTGATCGCGCTGTGCGGGCTGCTGCGCCAGGCGGGGTTCGCATTGCCCTGAAGGCGGCACGCTGGCTGCCGGCACCGAGCGCGGAAACAGGCCGGACATGAGCCGGGTAGGACCCAGGTCGGGTAGAGTCGACTGTCAGTCGACTATCGCGCGCAGCGCGGGGTTTTGCAGACGGCTGGAAGAGCAGTCGACTAACAGTCGACTCTACCAACCCGGAGCATGCAACTGACTGCCGGCACCGAGCGCGGAAACAGGCCGGACATGGGCCGGGTAGGACCCAGGCGGGTAGAGTCGACTGTCAGTCGACTATCGCGCG